>CAYMLQ010000183.1:10297-11031 GCA_964390795.1 uncultured Lentisphaeraceae bacterium | reverse complement strand
CCTCTACGACAAGCCCTACGACGACAAGAAGCGCGTGCGCGTGGCAGGCCCCTTCACGGTCGAGAGCCTCTCGCCGCACCGCATGCTGGGCGTGGATGAGAACGACGAGCTGATCGATTCCGCCAAGGAGCCCGGCGCGGATTACGGCGAGGGACAGAGCTTCGTCCAAATGATCCTGGAGAACCTCAAGACCGCCGGTGTCCAGCAGGCCCACAAAGAGGACAAGATCGACTTCATCGCCTTGACGCCGTGGCCTGGCTACTACATCTGCGCCGAGGGTCGTTACCTGGAGGGCGAAGCCGAGAAACGCGCGGGCATCTTCATCGGCCCGGAGTTCGGGACCGTGCAGCGCAATCCCGATCTGGTCGAGGCCGCGCGGGAGTGCGGCGACGCCGGGTTCGACGTGCTCATCACCTGCGCTTTCAACTACGACGCTCACGCGGCAGGCTTCAGCAAACTGGGCCGCATCCCGGTGCTCAAGGCCCGCATGAACGCCGACCTGCACATGGCGGACGACCTCAAGAACACAGGCAAGGGCAACCTCTTCGTGATCTTCGGCGAACCCGACATCGCCCTCCTGCCCGAAAACGACGGCCGCCTGCGCGTGAAGGTCAACGGCGTGGACGTCTTCCATCCCAACACCGGCGAGATCCGCAGCGACGGCGCGGAGGGCATCGCCTGCTGGTTCATCGACACCGACTACAACGGCGAGAGCTTCTTCGTGCGGCAGGCCT
>CAYMLQ010000183.1:0-10287 GCA_964390795.1 uncultured Lentisphaeraceae bacterium | reverse complement strand
ACCCCTACAGCGCTCTCAAGACCACGCTCAAAGCCGAGATCAATGCGGACGCCTGGGCCACGCTCAACAGCGACACCTCGCGGCCCTTCGCGAAACCCATGTCCGGCCGCATCGCCGTCAAGGTCATCAACCACCTCGGTGACGAGGTGATGAAGGTGTTCAAGGTGTAGGGGCGGACCTATGTGTCCGCCCTCCCGTGGACGTCAAACCATATGGGGGCGGGAACCATGTGTCGGACACGCACGCACGCCGGGAATCGAAGAGGGCGGACACACAGGTCCGCCGGGAATCAAAGAGGGCGGACACACAGGTCCGCCCCTACGCACGCGTTCCCCGTTCACACCATGCCGGTGTTTATGGTATCGTATTGGCATGGTTTACGCCCCCGACATCCATCACCGCCAATCCATCCGCTTGCGCACGCACGACTACGCGGCCGGGGGCATGTATTACGTCACGATTTGCGCAGAAGAACGGCGGCGCTTGTTCGGCGTCGTGGTCAACGGACGCATGGCGTTGAACGAAGCGGGGCGGATGGTGACGAAATGGTTCGCAGAATTGGAGAACAAATTCCCGGACGTGCGTTGCGACGCGTTCGTAGTCATGCCCGACCACATGCATTTCGTGGTGCGGACGGGATGCGAATCCGGCGGGAACGGCGCCATGCATACGGACGTCGGAATGGCCGTCGGAACGGATGCCGGAACGACCGTAGGGGCGAACCTATGTGTTCGCCCTCTCGTGAACACCGAACCGCCTGGTTGCGAGAATCACGTGTGCGAACACCCACGTTCGCCGGGAATCGGAGAGGGCGAACACATAGGCTCGCCCCTACGGAACATCGTCGCGTGGTTCAAAACCATGACGACCAACGCGTACATCCGCGGCGTCAAACACCACGGATGGGCACCGTTCCCCGGCAAATTGTGGCAACGCAATTATTACGAACACATCGTGCGCGGTGACGCCGACCTCGCCCGAATCCGCGCATACATCCGTGACAACCCCGCGAACTGGGATGTGCTGCGGTATGGCGAACCGCGCTTCATGATCGGGAACCGCGCGCTGTTGGATTTACCCAAGACCGCGTATTTGGCATCGCGGGGCGGATGTACGGGCGACCGGCGGGTCGCCCCCGCGCCCGCATGCGTTATATCCGGCTTCTTGAGCCCCATGGAACGCGCGGCGTTCGCCGCGTGTCTCGCGGACGGCACGCCGATGATCCAGGTGCTGGCCTGCGGGCTGCCGAAATGCTTCACGCCGCGCGTGCAACGAGCCCTTGACTCGGGAAGGCTGCTGATCATGACGCCGTTTGACGAGACCTTTGCGCGTGTCAACGCCGAACGCGCGGCATGGTGCAACCAGTACCTGCTGCACGCTGCCGACCGTATCGTCATCGGATACCTCAACCCCGACGGCATGCTCGCGTGCCTCTTGTCTGACATGCCCGCCGACAAACCGATCATGATGCCACACGTAGGGGCGGACCTATGTGTCCGCCCGCTCCCCGTCACACCATGAAAACCAAAAACGCCAAACCCACATTACGCTTCAACCAGAAGCTGCTCCTGAACCAATGGCTCATCAGCCAGTTGGGCATCGATCCGCTTCGGATGGACGTCAAGCCCGAGCCGTTCAAGCGCCTCATCGAACCCATTGTGCGCTCGCCTGAAGGACTCACGAATGACGGGCATCATCTCTTCTTCGAGAACCTGCTGCTGACCGACTTCTTCCGCAACGAGTTCTGCGCGGTCAAGAGCGACGGGCTGCGCCGGTATGACGAGAACCTCGTGCGCCACACGCAGGCGATCAACGCCCGCCGGACCACGCGGCCGATTGTCTGGAAGTACTACCAGTGGCTCAGCCTGATCTTCGCCGAGATCTACCTCGACCGGTATTTCGCCGACAAGAAGAGGCTGCTGTCCGACTTGAACGGCTATGTCGAGCGGTTCAACGCCAAGCACGCTGAATGCCGCGCGATGCCTTGCTACGAAGAGGACGATCTCAACAAGCTCTGCCTCCAGAACGCCACAGGCAGCGGCAAGACCCTGCTCATGCACGTCAACCTGCTGCAATACCGGCACTATGCCGAGCAGGCGGGCAAGGGCAAGGAGCTGCCCCGCACCATTCTGATCACCCCCAACGAGCGACTGACCGAGCAGCACATCGACGAGTTCACGCAGAGCGGTTTCTTCATTTCCGACAAGCTCACACCGGGCGAGCAGCAGCTCAACCAGATCGACGTGATCGAGATCACCAAGCTCGGCGACAAGACAGGGCCGCAGACTATCGCGGTCTCCTCGCTGGGCGACCAGAACCTGCTGCTGGTGGACGAGGGACACCGCGGCATGAGCGGTCAAGACGAGGGCGCGTGGTTCACCCGCCGCGCCGCGCTGTGCGCCAAGGGATTTGTCTTCGAATATTCCGCAACCTTCGAGCAAGCGGTCGCGGCCTCCAAGAGCCAGGAGTTTGAGGACAGCTATGCCAAGACCGTGCTCTTCGACTATTCCTACCGCTGGTTCTACGAGGACGGCTTCGGCAAAGACTACCAGATTCTGAACATCCCGAAGTCCTACGGTCAGACCCAGAGCTATTATCTCACGGCCTGCCTGCTCAAATACTACCAGCAGCTGCACCTTTACGGGCGGTTGAAAAACGACATCACGGACTTCAACCTTGAGAAGCCGCTGTGGGTCTTTGTCGGCAACACAGTCAGCAAAGTCAGCGGCGATGTGCAGACCGTCACGGATATCGCGCAGATCATCCGCTTCATCGCGCACTTCCTGAGCGACGAAAAACAGTCGGTGCAGAACATCAACCTCCTGCTGAACAGCAGAGGTCAAGAGACCGGCCTTATGGCGGATGGCGTCGACATTTTCGAAGGCGCGTTCAACTGTCTCAAAGAAGAGAGCCTGACACCCGCCAAACTTTTCAAGAACGTGTTGGCCGAGCTGTTCCAGAATGCGGCAGGCGGTCAGCTCACGCTCTCGCGCGTCAAAGGCGACAGCGGCGAGATCGCGCTGCGGGCCGGCGCCACGGAGACGCCCTTCGGCCTGATCAACGTGGGCGACGCCAAGGGGCTGTGCGACCATCTGGACAGCCTGAGCGACAAGAACTACACGGTCGAGGAGAGCGAATTCTCGGACACGCATTTCGCCAAGATCAAAGAGTCCTCATCCCCGATCAACCTGTTGGTCGGCGCCAAGAAGTTCATCGAGGGGTGGGACTGCTGGCGGGTCAGCACCATGGGGCTGATGCACGTCGGCAAGAGCGAGGGTGCGCAGATCATCCAGCTCTTCGGACGCGGCGTGCGGCTGAAAGGCTACCAGTGGAGCTTGAAGCGGAGCGGGCACATCACCGTTCCCTCGCGGCCCAAGTACCTGTACGAGTTGGAGACGCTGAACGTGTTCGGCATAGAAGCCGACTTCATGCAGACCTTTCGCGACTTTCTCAAGGAGCAGGGATTGCCCGGCAACGAGCGCCGGCACATCGTTTTCATCCCCATGCACGTCACCTACGATTTCGGCAAGGGGCTCAAGGTCATCCGACCCAAGAAAAAGCGTGAAGATGGCACCGAGTACAATTTCCAGAAGGACGGCCCAGTTGCGGTTCTCAGCGGGGAAATCCCCGATTACCTCAAGAAGAACCGGGTGGTCGTGGACTGGTATCCGCGCATCACGCGGGTCAAATCATCCGAGATGCGGGGTGAAGGCACCGGTCAGGAGCTGTTGCCGTCATCTGTCATCTTGCGTGACAAACACCGCGCCTTCCTGGACTATGACCGGCTCTATTTCGAGCTGGAGGCCTTTAAGCGCGAGCGGGGCTGGCACACGCTCACGGTCACGCGGCAGGGCATCGAAGCCGTGCTACAAAATCCCGAATGGTACACGCTGCTCATTCCGTCAGAACAGATCGAACCGACCGGTTTCGCCCATGTCCGCCTCATGCAGCAGGTGGCGTCCGAGTTGCTGAAGGGCTATTGCGACCGCTTCTACAACGAACGAAAGCGGTCCTATATCGAGCCGCGTCTGGAGATCCGGGAACTGACCGCCGATGACGAGAATATCCCGAATAAAGACGAGGTTTACAGCGTGGTTGTCGAGGCGACCGAGGAAGCGGCGATCCGCGAGATCGAAGCCCTCAAGAGAGACATCGAGGAGCACAAAGCGGAGATGGTCAAACGCGGCGCGATCAAGGCGCTCAACTTCAAGCACCACCTTTTCCAGCCTTTGCTCCATTTGGCCAAAGGCAGCAAGATCACCATCACGCCGGTGGCGTTGAACGACAGCGAGGCGCAGTTCGTCGAGGATCTTGCGACTTGGTGCAAGAACAACTCAAAGTCACTCAAGCGCGACGGCGCGGAACTCTTCCTGTTGCGCAACCGCAGCCGCGGCGCGGGCGTCGGTTTCTTCGAGGCTGCGGGCTTCCATCCGGACTTCATCTTGTGGGTGTTGAAAGGCGGCAAGCAGTACGTCACCTTTGTCGAACCGCACGGCCTCCGGCACGAAGGCGCGGCTAGTCCCAAGGTGCTCTTCAACCTGCGCGTCAAAGAGATCGAAAAGCGCCTCAACGACCCGGCGCTCATCCTCAACAGCTTCATCCTCTCACCCACGCCTCACAGCGAACTGCAATGGGGGCCTTCGCAGGAAGAACTTGAGCGCCAGCACATCCTGTTCATGGGCACGGATCGCGACCGGTATTTGGATAAGTTGTTTGCGGCGTTGAAGGTGACAGCAACCTCATCGTGATCTTCGACGAACCCGACATCGCGCTCCTGCCCGAGAGCGACGGCCGGATGCGCGTGAAGGTCATCAACCACCTCGGCGACGAGGTGATGAAGGTGTTCAAGGTGTAGGTTCGCCCCTACAGCGTGCCGCTCCCCGCGGTCATTCCCGCACGATCTCGTACAACATCCGCGCGCCGGCCGAGCCGCCGGCCACCGACGCGGTGAAGCGCAGGGCGCCGCCCTCAACCTTCGAGGCCATCTTGTCCACGCGCCGGCCGTTGGTCGCCAGCGCGTACACCGAGTACCCCTCGGGTGCGGCCAGCGCCAGCGCCACCTCGGACTGTCCGTCGCGCACCAGATGCGGCAGCTTGCCATGCGCCAGCAGCGTCTTGCGCGCCCGCTCCGCGTAACGCACGCCCGTGTTTTGTACGTCGGTCAGATGCGTCAGCAGCAGCCGGCGGCTCGCGGCCACGGGAGCGCTGTCGAGCGCGCTCACCCACACGGTCGCGGGAGCGCCGGAAACGGTGAAAACGAGCGGACCGGCCGCAAGCGCGCCCGACTCCGCGAAGCCGCCGCAGGTGCGCGCCGTGGTGATCGTAAAGGCGCCGCGCGCCTGATCCATCGCCAGCGCGCTGGCGCGGTTGGTCAGCGGCGCGAACGCCGCCGCCGCGTTGGACGCGTAGGCCTCGCCGAACGGCACCATGCGCCACCCGGGTGCCGCTGTGTCTGCCCCGTGCGTGGCGACGCGCACGTTCCACGCGGCCGTGCTCCATTCCGGAGAGAGGCGCGACACGCCATCCTTGAGCGCTCCGACCTCGCGCGGCGGCAGCGCGATCGCGACCTTCTCCGCCGCGGGCGCCAAGTCGCCGCGCAGGAACAGGCAGAGCGAGGCGCGCTCCGTAGCCTGCGCCAGCGGGTCGGTCGAGACGTCGAAGTAGCTGATCGCGCCCTGGCCGTCGAGCATGTTTTCCAGGCGATGAGAATACGCGAAGCGCCAGAGCGCGCTCCAGTCCTGCAGCGCGCCCATCGCGCCGGTCAGGATGCCGCCCACGCCGCGGAACATGCCGGGCGCGGAGAAATTGAACTCCGAAACGGTGAACGGCCGGTCCGCGAGCCGCGTGAAGGCCACGCCGCACGGCGTGCGGCAGCCGCTGCGGAGCGGGTTCTCATTCCCGCAGCGGCTCGGCAGCGACCACCGCTTTTCGAGGAACTGTGGGTGGTCCACGTAGAAGTGGTCATCCACGTAGTCGTAAACGGTTTCGCGCACCGGCTGCAAGGGCACATAATGCGAGCCGCAGTTGTAGTTCGAGACCAGCGCGCGGCAGCCGATCTCGTCGCGCAGGAAGGCCTTCATGCGTGCAACCGTCTTCGCCTCGGTGTCGGCCACAAAGAGCGCCACCGCCGACCCCGCCCGGCCGCTCATCGACGTCGGCATCGTGTCGGGGATGTCCGCGAAGGCGAGATCCCTCGCCCGCTTCTCCTTGAGCCACGCCAGCCACGCGGCCTGCATCTGGGGCGTCTCGCGAGCTTCCTTCATCGCGTAGCCGATCGAGCCCTCGTTGACCATCGCGATGAACGGCATGCCCGGCTCGTCGGCGTAGCGCCGGCCGGTGTGCGGGTTCACGTGCGTCAGGAACGCCCGAGCGAACGCGGCCCAGTTCTGATAGGCGGGCTCGTACACCATGACCAGCGCCTTGAAGATATTCTTGTCCATGGGATCGTCGCGCTCGATGCCGATGTGCCGCCAGGTCACGTTGCGCGAAACGTAGAGGTCGGTCGTCACGTAGAGCCCGCGCTTCAGGCAGGCGGCGATGAACACGTCTATCTTCGCCATCTGCTCGGGGTTCAGGGTCAGCCCGTCTTTGCTGCCCTGCACGCACCCCTGATCGTAGTGATGCACGCGGATGCTGTTGTAGCCCAGCCGCACCAGCCGCTCGGCGAGCTGCTCGGCCTGCTCGGGCGAGGGGAAGTTGGCGGTCGCGCAGAAGTTGACGCCGTAGAAGCGCTGCGCCACGCCGGGCCTGCGCTCGAACTCGAAGTGCGGGCCCTTCGCCAGCAGCCAGCCGTGCTTGCCCGCCGGCGCGTCCACGTTGCCGATCTTCGAGAAGTCGAGCGCCGAACCGGCCACGATCTCCTTCTCGTAGGTGAGAGCCACCCATTCTTTGCCCGCCTCGAGCGTGACCGGGCGGTCATAGGCGACGGTCAGCGGCTCGCGCGTGGCGAGCGTGAAGGCGACGCGCAGCGGCACGCCCGCCACATACTTGCGCTCGCCGTTGTTGCCCAGGCGGAAGGCGAAGGTGTCGCCCCATTTGCGGTCGTCCTGAATCAGCACCGGGGTCGGCGCGTCAAAAACGAAGACCAACCGCTCTGGCGTGGAGCCCGGCACCTCGACCTCCATACGTCGCACCGATCCGCTGAACACCGAAGTGTTTCCGAGCGTCGCGGGAAACACACCCGCCTTCGCATCGGCCTTCCACGCCGCGCCCGCCAGCGTCTTCGCGGGCAGCCGGAAGTTGACGAACAGCCCGTTGAGGACCATGTCGTTCTGCGGCGTAAAGGTGTAGACCGCGCGCACCGCGCCGGCCTCGGCTTGCGTGACCTCGACACGGCCGGCCACCGTTTCTTTCTCGGAGGCGACCAGCTCGAGCGCGCAGACGCCCTTCGCGTCCGGGGCGGAGGTGCCGCCGCCGCTGACGCTCTTTTTCCATCCGGCGGTATAGAGGCTGCCGCGTAGCTCCGCGGCGGGCGACTCCAGCTTCAGCGCACCACCGGCCCCCAACACGGCCTCTGCGGCGACGCCCATGAAAGGCAAAGCCGCCAACAACAACACACACATCTTCATACGTCTCCCCCACGATTGCCCACTGCCACTGCCACTGCCCACTGCCTACCCCGCCATCTCCATCAACTGCCGGATCTCCTGCTCCCAGAGGTCTTCGTTGGGCGTCTCCAGCACCAGCGGCATGTTCTCGAACCGCCTGTCCCGCATGATGCACTTGAATACGTCGATGCCCAGCAGCCCCGCGCCCAGCGACTCGTGGCGATCCACATGCGCGTTGAGTCCCACCTTGGAGTCGTTGAGGTGGAGGCCGCGCAGGTACTTCATGCCGACCGTCTTGTCGAACTGCTCCAGGGTCGCGAGAAACCCGTCGCGCGTGCGGATGTCGAAGCCCGCCGCGAAGGTGTGCATGGTGTCGAGGCAGACGCCCACGCGCGACTTGTCATCCACGCCGTTGACCATCGCCTTGAGATCCTCGAAGGTCGAGCCGATGTTGCCGCCGCTGCCGGCCGTGTTCTCGATCACCAGCGTCACGCCGCTTGTCTGCGCCAGCGCGGTATTGATTGACTGGGCCACGCGCTCGCACGCCTGCTGCGGCGTGATCAGGCGCAGGTGGCTGCCCGGATGGAAGTTCAGCTTGTCGAGCCCGAGCGCCATGCAGCGGTGCAGCTCGTCGAGGAGGGCGGCCAAGGATTTCGCGTGCGCCGCCTCGTCGGGGTTCGCGAGGTTGATAAGATACCCCGCGTGCGCCAGCACCTGCGCCGCGGTGTAGCCGTCTGCGGCCATCTGCCGCTTGAAGGCGTCAATGTCCGCCGCAGCATAAGGCGCGGCGGTCCACTGGCGCTGGTTCTTAACGAACAGGCCGAAGCCCGTCGCGCCCAGCGCCTTGGCGTTCATGGGCGCGTTCGCCATCCCGCCCCCGATCGACACATGCGGTCCGATGAAATACATGCAGTCCCTTTCGCCGTTACGCCTGTTCCCTCCAGGCTTCAGAGGCTCTGGACCCCCGTCGCAAACCGGTCTTTGCCCGAATAATCCTTGTGTATCGTCACATCCGTGAACCCGTATTCTTCGAGCAGCTCGCGCAGCGCGGGCCCCTGCTCGTCGCCGATCTCGAAAAAGACGCCGCCTCCCGGCTTGAGCACCATCACGGCGTCAAGCAGCAAGGCACGGTAGACCTCCAAGCCGTCCGGTCCGCCGTCCAGCGCCAGCCGCGGCTCGTGGTCGCGCACGTGCGCTTCAAGCCCCTCTACCACCTGCGACGGGATGTAGGGCGGGTTGGAGACCAGCACGTCCACGCTGCCGGGATCGAACTCGCCGCAGCCGTCGCTCTCGGCGAACAACACGCGGCTGGCGAGCCCTGTCAGCGCCGCGTTTTCTCTGGCTAGCGACAACGCTTCGGGGCTGATGTCCAGCCCCACAAACACGCCATCGCGCAACTCTTTCGCCAGACTCAGGATGATGCAGCCCGTACCCGTGCCGACATCCACGACCAGCGGCTTGCCGGCCTGAAGCACCTGCGGCGACTGGAGTACAAGATCGACCAGTTGCTCCGTCTCGGGCCGCGGGATCAGCGCGCGGCGATCCACCTTCAGCGTCAGCTTGCGGAAGTCCCACTGTCCGAGCACATACTGCACCGGCTCGCCCTTGGCCACACGCTGCAGGCCGCGCCGCAGCGCGTCGACAATGCGCTCCCCCGGGACGGTGTCGGCATGCCGGTACAGCTCCAGCCTCCCGCACTTGAAAAGCCGCGCCGCCAACAGTTCGCAGACCACGCGCGCGTCGGTTATCTTGCTGCGCGTCAGAAAGACGTCGCCCAGCGCGATCAGTTCGCGCAGATTTTTCGAAGCTTCCGCCATGCGCAGGCTCCTTGTACGGGAGAAAACGGAAAGGTGGAATATTGGAATAATGGAAAGGGCACGAACCGTGACTTACAGACGCGTCCCGTCTTGTCCAACGTTCCAATACCCGTCATTCCACCATTCCAGTATTCCTACGCCTGCGGCGTCAGAACGGCGTCGGATCGTCCGGCGGCGACGGCGGCTCGGCGTCATCGTACGAGACCGACGACCCGTCACCGTCCATCTTGTCGAGCTTGAACGCCTGCAGGTCCACGTAGTAGCGCTCTTTGTACTCGTTGCCGCGAATGCGGAAATCCACCTTCACGCGGTCGCCGACCGCCACGCGGTCGAGCAGCGCGCACTTCTCTTTGACGCAGACGAATTTCACGTCCTGCGGGTAGTCGTCCTCCATGATCAAGACAAACTCGCGCTTGGTAAACCCGCTCGCGAATGACATCGGTTCCAAGATCAGCTTGATCTTGCCGATCATCTCATACGTTGTGCCAGCCATAGGTCACTTCCTTCGGTTACTATCATAAAAAACGCGAGAGTATTTAATCACATCCCCGCCACCCGATCAACTGCTTGCTTGCTTGATTACGACATCGGCGAAGTGCAAAATGAAATGCACGCTTTTCAAAAGTGGGGTGGACTGCTGGCAGTGGCGAGGAAGCCCCTGGGACCCGGAGAGCCCGAAAGGGCTTTCTGGGGGGGCTGACGCTGCGCCCCCTAGGGGGCCGCCCGAAAAAAAACGCCCCACGGGCTGTGGCATGCTATCATTGAGTGGAACTAACAACCAACGACAGGAGACACCGCACATGGGGCAGGAAGACAGTAGCAGAAAAGGGCGCGGCGGCAAACACTTCACTTACGAGCAGCGCGTGAGCGCGTTGCCTCACAATTCATGACACCGAAAAGTTTTCGGGGAAGAGGGCTATGAA
>CAYMLQ010000182.1:5978-11061 GCA_964390795.1 uncultured Lentisphaeraceae bacterium | reverse complement strand
CCACGCCGCCGGCCAGCTTGGCGAGACGCTCCTGGAGCTTCTCGCGGTCGTAGTCGGACGAGGTGTCCTCGATCTGCTTCTTGATCAGCGCCACGCGCGCCTGAATGGCGCTGGTCTTGCCGCCGCCTTCGACGATCGTGGTGTTGTCCTTGCTGATCGTGACCTTCTTGGCGCGGCCGAGCTCGGCCACGTCGACGTTCTCGAGCTTGATGCCGAGATCCTCGCTGAGCATCTTGCCGCCGGTGAGTTCGGCGATATCCTCGAGCATCGCCTTGCGGCGGTCACCGAAGCCCGGGGCCTTGACGGCCGCGACCTGCAGGGTGCCGCGCAGCTTGTTCACCACGAGGGTGGCCAGAGCTTCGCCCTCGACATCCTCGGCGATGATCAGCAGCGGCTTGCCGGACTTGGCGACCGTCTGCAGCAGGGGCAGCATGTCGTTGAGGTTCGAGATCTTCTTCTCGAAGATCAGGATGTAGGGGTTCTCGAGCACGCACTCCATCTCCTCGGGGGAGGTGACGAAATACGGCGACAGGTAGCCCTTGTCGAACTGCATGCCTTCGACGACGTCCAGCGTGGTCTCGAGGGTCTTGGCCTCTTCGACCGTGATCGTGCCGTCTTTGCCGACCTTGTCCATGGCGTCAGAGATGATCGCGCCGATTTCCTCTTCGCCGTTGGCGGAGATGGAGGCGACCTGGGCGATTTCGGAGGGATCCTTGACCTTTTTGGCCTGTTTCGCGAGTGCCTCGACGACGACCTTGGTGGCCTTGTCGATGCCGCGCTTGATGGCCATCGGATTGGCTCCGGCGGTGACGTTCTTCAGGCCTTCGCGATAGATGGCCTCAGCCAGAAGCGTCGCGGTCGTGGTGCCGTCGCCGGCCACGTCGCTGGTCTTGCTGGCGACTTCGCGCACCATCTGGGCGCCCATGTTCTCGAACGGGCAGGGCAGCTCGATCTCCTTGGCCACGGACACGCCGTCCTTGGTGATGGAGGGGGAGCCGAATTTCTTGTCGAGGATCACGTTGCGCCCGCACGGCCCGAGGGTCGTGGACACGGCGCGGCTCAGTTTGGAGATGCCGGCCAGAATCTTCTGGCGGGCTTCGGTATCATACATCAGTTGCTTTGCAGCCATTTTTCGTATACTCCGTAAGGGGTTGTTGGGTTCAGGTTACTCGATCACGCCCATCAGGTCCTCTTCGCGGACGAGCTGGTAGGTCTTGTCGCTAAACTTGACTTCGGTGCCGCCGTACTTGGGCAGCAGAACCTTGTCGCCGATCTTGACGTCGAACGGAATCTCTTTGCCGTCGTCGTCGCGCTTCTTGCCGATCGCGATGACTAAGCCTTCCATCGGCTTATCCTTAGCGGCATCCGGAATAATGATGCCACCTTTGTTCTGCTCTTTCACGTCAATAGGCTCGACCAACACGCGGTCTCCGAGCGGACGAATTTTTTTCGCCATGTTTACTCTCCTCTTTCTGGGTTACGTTCCGGGCAGGCGAAGAGGCCTGCCCCTACAATCGATTCGAATCGCGCACTCGCGCGATCAAACTCACTTTTTCTTCTTGTCGTCATCCATCATGGTGTAATCCGCGTCGATCACACCGTCATCGCCGGGCTTGGCCTCGGACGAGGCGGAGGAATCCTCCGTCTGCGCGCCACCGCCGAAGTCCGCGCCGGGCTGCTGCTGACCGCCAGCCTGCTGGCCATACATGCCCTGCGTTACCGCGTCCATGACCTTTGTGAGCGCCTCCTGCTTAGCCTTGATCTGTTCGATCGAGCCGCTCTTCAGCACACTCTTGAGGTCGGCCACAGCCTGCTCGACGGGGGCTTTCTTGTCGGCGGGGATTTTGTCCGCGCTCTCGGCAAGCGTCTTTTCAACCTGATAGCAGAGATTCTCGGCGTGGTTGCGGGCCTCAACCTCCTCGCGGCGCTTGGCATCCTCGGTGGCGTGCACCTCGGCGTCTTTGCGCATGCGCTCGATCTCATCCTTCGAGAGACCGCTGGAGGCTGTGATCGTGATCTTCTGCTCCTTGCCGGTACCCAAATCCTTGGCGCTCACGTTGAGGATGCCGTTGGCGTCGAGATCGAATGAAACCTCGACCTGCGGCCGGCCGCGCGGCGCGGGCGGAATGCCATCGAGATGGAACTTGCCGATGGTCTTGTTGTCGCCCGCCATCTTGCGCTCGCCCTGGAGAACGTGGATCTCCACCGAGGGCTGGTTATCCGCAGCCGTACTGAAGATCTCGCTCTTCTTGGTGGGAATGGTGGTGTTGCGCTCGATGAGAGGGGTCATGATGCCGCCGAGCGTCTCGATGCCGAGCGTAAGCGGCGTCACGTCGAGCAGCAGCACGTCCTTGACTTCACCCTTGAGGATGCCGCCCTGGATGGCCGCGCCGACCGCGACGACCTCGTCCGGGTTCACGCCCTTGTGCGGCTCTTTGCCGAACAGAACCTTGGCCTTCTCCTGAAGCTTGGGCATGCGCGTCTGGCCGCCAACGAGCACGACCTCGTCCACCGTCGAGAGCCCCGCGTCGCTCATGCATTTGCGGCAGGGCTGCGTGGTGCGCTCGATGAGCGCGTCCGTCAGCTGCTCCAGCTTGGCGCGGGAGAGCGTCACCGTCAGATGCTTGGGCCCCGCAGCGTCCGCCGTGATGAAGGGCAGGTTGATCTCCGAGCTGGTAGCGGAGGAGAGTTCGCACTTGGATTTTTCCGAAGCCTCTTTCAAGCGCTGCAGGGCCATCATGTCCTTGGACAGGTCAATGCCGTTCTCCCGCTTGAACTCGCCGATGAGCCAACTCATGATCGCCTGGTCGAGGTCGTCGCCGCCGAGGTGCGTGTCGCCGTTCGTCGCCTTGACCTCGAACACGCCGTCTCCGATGTCGAGCACCGAAATGTCGAACGTGCCGCCGCCGAAGTCGTAAACCGC
This sequence comes from uncultured Lentisphaeraceae bacterium, assembly GCA_964390795.1. Taxonomy (GTDB): domain Bacteria; phylum Verrucomicrobiota; class Kiritimatiellia; order RFP12; family UBA1067; genus CAYMLQ01. Next base: position 8,138 of record CAYMLQ010000182.1, on the reverse strand, counting down.
GATCTTCTCGTCCTTTTTCTTGTCGAGTCCGTACGCGAGCGAGGCGGCCGTGGGCTCGTTGATAATGCGCAACACCTCAAGGCCCGCAATGCGTCCCGCGTCCTTGGTCGCCTGGCGCTGGCTGTCGTTGAAGTACGCGGGCACCGTGATGACGGCCTGGGTGATCGTCTCGCCCAGATACGCCTCGGCGTCAGTCCGCAGCTTCTGGAGGATCATCGCCGAGATCTCCGGCGGCGAGTAGACCTTGTCGCCCGCCTTGACCTGAGCGTCCCCGTTCGCCGCACGCACCACGTCATAAGGCACCATCGAAATCTCTTGGGTCATCTCGTCGTAGCGCCGCCCCATGAAACGCTTGATCGAATAGACCGTCTGCTTGGGGTTCGTTACGGCCTGCCGCTTCGCCGACTGCCCAACCAAGCGCTCGCCACTCTTCGTGAACGCCACAATCGAAGGCGTCGTACGCATGCCCTCCGCGTTCGGTATCACGACGGGCTCACCACCCTCCATAACCGCCATGCACGAATTCGTCGTACCCAAATCAATTCCCAAAACCTTCGCCATGTTCTCAGCTCCAATCCGTTCGCCTCATCGTTGATTCAAAATACATGCCGTGCGAACTGGCAGTTAATCAAGCACCTTGTATGCCAATAAGATGGAATACCCGCCATCATGATTTTATAACAAGCTAAATGATAACAACTTATGACGGCAATTGAGAAGTAACAAAAAAACACCGACTAACAAGTGAGACATCATCATGTCGCACTTTGAGTGTCTCACCTGGCCAGAGTGCGCCATTCTGACGCACATCACCAATGAAACCATTGTATTAAACAGAAGTTTAAATTTAATGTCGGTCACTGGCAATACGTCACCCCCCAATCCGTTTAACAGAGGCGAAGGGGCCACATTCCGCTGCGGCACGGCTTGACTCAGTCAGAGCGAAGCCCTAAGCTGTATCCGCTATGTATTATAGCCCCATAAGCCTTATTTCAGTAAGGAGGCCGTTATGAATACCAAAGTGGTTCCGTTATTGATCATCGCCGTTACCTACGCCTCAAGCGTGTGCCTCGCTCGAAACGACCCTTTTTCACGCGGATCTGGAGACCGCTCAACCAGCGAGCCGGCCGCGTCCCGCACCAGTTCGCGCAGCGTTGCGCCTGCTCCAGCGGCACCGACGCAGCGCGTGACGCCGTCCTTTACGCCAGCACCGACGCAGCGCGTGACGCCGTCCTTTACGCCAGCACCGACGCAGCGCGTCGCGCCGTCCGTTGGAGTGGGCCCGTCCTCTTTCCGTTCGGGCGGCGGCGAACGCAGTGCGCCCGCGCAGTCCTTTAGTCATACTGCACCTGCACCGGCTGTCCGGTCGGCGCCCAGCGAGCGTTCGCAAGGCCCCTCCTACGACAGTGTCAGTTCGCGGAGATCCACCCCTGCGCCGGCACCGGTTATCACACCGTCGCGCGTGCCCTCTGAGCGAGACACCTCCTCATTCCGGGTTGCGCCCACCTCGCGTGACACCCCGACTCGTCAGACGCCTGTAACGATCCCGTCTGCGACACCCCGCGAACTGACACCATCGCGGTTCGTGACTCCTACAGAGAATCACACGCGCCCGTCCACGCGGACGCCAGCGCCGACCGTCGTGACGCCCGACAACAACCCCCGCAATCCCGGAACCGTTCGCACGCTTCCGACGCGTCCCGAGACCCCCGTGCCGCGACGCGCTCCTGACGTCCAAAGCACTGTTCCCACTGTCACGGGCAAGCCGACGCGTACGACACCCTCTCGCATCCGCACCGACACGCCGACCGTGACCGACACGCCGACGCGGCCATCCCCTTCGCGCATCCGCACCGACGCGCCGACCGTGACCGACGCGCCGACCGTGACCGACACGCCGACGCGGCACTCCCCTTCGCGCATCCGAACCGACGCGCCGACCGTGACCGACACGCCGACCGTGACCGACACGCCGACGCGGCACTCCCCTTCGCGCATCCGAACCGACGCGCCGACCGTGACCGACACACCGACGCGGCCCTCCCCTTCGCGCATCCGCACCGACGCGCCGACCGTGACCGACACGCCGACGCGGCCCTCCCCTGCGCGCATCCGCACCGACGCGCCGACCGTGACCGACACGCCGACGCGGCCCTCCCC
>CAYMLQ010000182.1:0-5878 GCA_964390795.1 uncultured Lentisphaeraceae bacterium | reverse complement strand
GCGCATCCGCACCGACGCGCCGACCGTGACCGACACGCCGACGCGGCCCTCCCCTTCGCGCATCCGCACCGACGCGCCGACCGTGACCGACACGCCGACGCGGCCCTCCCCTGCGCGTTCGCACACCGACACGCCCATTAGCGCCCGCCGCAGCGATCCCACGTCCAACAGCGGACGGACGTCCAACCTCCTTAAGCCGGACCGTGACGTAGCGCCCACGCATAACAGCTTGAGCCTTCGTTCTACGCGCGGCGAGTCCGACATCGACCGTAAGAGCCGGGCGCCCCTAAACCGCCCCATCCCCGGCACGTCCCTGGGAAACAGCCATGTTCGGCAGCCCTCCTCACCACATGACCGCGAAGGGTTCCGGCGCGACGACGGACGCACCTCCCTATACCGCCCGCCCTACGGCGCAAATAACCGTATCCACCAGCCCGCTTTTGATCATCGCCCTGTGAGCTACAACCAGCCCCGCTACTATTCCGGCTATCACCACGGCAGCTCTCATCATGACTCCCACGATTGGCACAACCGTCACGCGTGCAGTCCGGTCTGGTGGGGGCCGGTGGTTTACCCCGCAGGTTTCGGGTTCACATGGAACAGCGGTTCCTTCGCTCTCTCGATCGCCACGTATGCGCCTGTTCGCACGTACACGCGCTATTACGACAGCTGGTCTTGCGGCGGCTGGGGCTATACGGGCGTCTACTACGGCGGATGGAGGAGTGGCTGGTACGGCGGCTTCTCCTACGTTTATAACCCCTGGCCTGTCTACCGCACGTATTATCTCTACGACCCTGAGCCGCTCGTGATCCGCAGCGAAACGGTCTATGTCACACAGCCCACAGAGACGGTCTATGTCACACAGCCTGCGGAGACGGTCTATGTCACGCAGCCTGCGGAGACGGTCTATGTCACGCAGCCCGCAGCGACGGCGACGCCCGCTGCCAATCCTTCCGCCGCGCCGTATTCGTCTCCCGCACCTGAACAGGCCGCTGAGCCGGCCGCCTGGGAAGACGCGCCCGCCGTCCCACGCGCCGAGACAGAAGTGACAGCCTGCCTCTGCCCCTGCCAATGCAACGGCGAGAGACCCTGCATCTGCAGCTACCCCTGCGGCACTGAGTACGCTTTCTCGGATCAGGAGTTCACTTTGCGTGCCTCCTACACCCCCTACGCCGAAGCCCTGAACCCGGAATCGATCTGGTCGTCCTACGCGGGCCTTGACAGGTGGGACGCCAGCGCCGACCTGCCGGAATCTGCGGACTCCTATGCCGGCAGTCCTCGGTAACCCGCCCACACATCCCACTCACGTTGAACGCTTGACATGACCTATTCACCTTTTTTTGCACTTCTTCTTGCAGCCGGTCTTTGCGGTTGCGAAGCAGCGCGGCAGGCGCGTCACGCCCAGACCGACGGCGGACGCATTCGAGGCGAAACGACCGTCACGGCTGCCGAGGCCGGGCTGACCGGATCAGGGCCTTACGCGCTCACCAACCTCGAGCAGATCGCCCTCCACCAGCACGCCACGATCCTTCAGGCGCAACAAGCGGTCGAATCCGCAAGACTACAATGCCGCATGACGCGTTCCGCTCGCTTTCCCCAGATCAACGCCGGCGGCGGCTACAGCCGCAGCACCCAGAACACACAAGGCGGATCATCGTCTACTGCCATGCGCGGCTCAAGGAGCGGATCCATCGGACTCGACCTTCTTCTCTACGACTTCGGCAAGCTTGATGCGCAGGAGCGCCAAGCGCTCGAAGCGCTGGTCGCCGCGGAGGAGCAGCTTCGCACGTCAGAGCTGGATGTGGCGTACGCGGTGAGAGCCGCCTTCTTCGAGCTCCACCGCAGCACCGAACTCTACCGCGTCGCGCTCGAAAGCGAACGGCAGTACGCCGAGCACTTGGAGGAAGCGCGCGTCATGGTGCGAGTCGGCACGCGGCGCAAGTACGACGCGACGAAAGCCGAGGTCGACTGGGGTAACGCGGCGCTGACGGTCATCACCGTCAGCAACATCCTCGTCACAGCCCAAGCCCAGCTTAACCGCGCCCTCGGGCTCGCAGAGTACCCCTCCTACTCGATCCGCGACGATGTGATGCCGCCGCGCGCGGAGCCCGATGCTCGTTCGCTGATGGCTCTGGCCCGCGAACGCGATCCGTCTCTCGCCGTTCTGCGGGCCCGCGCGCGGGCCGCGTCGGCCGCTGTGGACCAGACCATTGCCGAACTCTACCCCGATCTGTCGCTGGGCTCAGACCTGAGCCTTGCAGGCCGCGACTTTCCGCTCACGTGGAATTTTTCATGGGCGCTTCGCGCCACGCAGAACCTCTTCGACGGCTACCGCAAGACCGACCGGATCAAGGATGCCGTCACCCAACTGCGCTCCGCGCGGTCCCGCGCCGCCGACGCCGAGCAAGTGCTGTTTCTCGAGATCGTCAATGCCGTGGCCCAATACAAGAGCGCTCGGAAGCGCTTGGAAATATCCGAGCTGGTGGCGCGCCAGGCAACCGAAAACCGCGATATCGTGAATGAGCAGTATCGCGTCGGCGTATCCTCTTCGATTGAGCGGACCGACGCGCAGGTCGCGGTCACCCAGGCGCAGGCCGATGTGGTGCGTGCCCGCTATGACCAGCAGACCGCCCAGGCGCGCATCGCACGCCTGACGGGTGAGCCCGTCGCAATCGAAGCGCAGCAAGGAAACCCATGATCAAAAAGATATTCATCGTGCTTCTCGTTCTCGCAGCCGCAGGTGGCGGTTGGTATACCTACGAAAAGAAACGTCCGAAAAAAGAGCCGCTCACCTATCGCACCGCCACCGTGACTCGCGGAACCGTCATTCAAGATATCCGCGCCACCGGCACGATCGAGCCCATCAAGCAAGTCGAGGTCGGCACGCAGGTCAACGGCCGTGTCCTGCGGCTTTTCGTCGACTTCAACTCGGTTGTCACCACCAGCCAGGTCGTCGCTCAAATCGACCCCGCGCTTTATGAATCCAATCACGCCAAGGATTGCGCACAGCTCAAGTCCAATCAAGCCACTGTCGAACAGATCGCCATCCGCCTCGCCTTGGCGGAAAAGGATTTGACCCGCAAAGTCGAGCTCGCCGAGCATAAGATGCTCTCTCAGTCCGACCTCGACGTCGTGCGCGCGGACCGCGACTCGCTGTCGGCCCAACTGAAAATCGCGCAGGCCTCCGTCGAGCAGTCCCAAGCCTCGGTCAAAATGTCGAAAACCAACCTCGACTACTGCACCATCCGCTCACCGGTGGACGGGGTCGTCATCGCCCGCAACGTGGACGAAGGCCAGACCGTGGTTTCGTCCATGAGCGCGCAGAAGCTTTTCCAAATCGCGACCGACCTCAAGCGCATCCAGGCCGAGGCCAGCATCCCGGAGGCCGATGTGGGGCTGATCCGCGACGGCCAACCCGTCAGCTTCACGGTCGACGCCTACCGCGACACCTTTAACGGCGTGGTGAAGCAGATCCGCCTCGCCGCCACCACCGTGCAGAACGTGGTCACCTACCCCGTCATCGTGGAGGCCGACAATCCCGGCCAGAAACTATTCCCCGGCATGACCGCCAACATCTCCGTCGAGGTGGCCCGCCGCGAGAACACGCTGATGATCCCGACGGCCGCGCTTCGCTTTATTCCCACCAACCTCGTGACCGACGTCCGAGGCCCCAAGATCTGGATACTCAACGAGGACAAACGCCCCGAAGCCATCGCCGTCAAGCTCGACATCTCAGATGGTTCCCACACCGCGCTCGCAACCCCCGACGACCTTGAAGGCAAAGAAGTGATCCTCGGTTTCCAAAGCAACCAGTCCGCATCAAACGGCGGACCCAAGAACCCCTTCATGCCCACTCCCCCCGGCGGCAGCAGTAACCGCAATGTCCGACGCGCCATGCATTAAGACAAGTATCCCATGCTCATCGAAATCCAAGACATGTTCAAAATCTACCGCATGGGCGACACGACGGTAAGCGCGCTGGACGGCGTTTCTCTGACGATCGCCGCGGGCGAGTTCGTGGCCGTCATGGGCGCGTCCGGTTCCGGCAAGAGCACCCTGCTGAACATCCTCGGCTGCCTCGACACGCCCTCCTCTGGCTCCTATCTGCTGGACGGAATCGAGGTCAGCGGCATGAGCCGTGCGCAGCGGGCACGCATCCGAAACCAGAAGTTGGGATTCGTCTTTCAGAGTTTCAACCTGCTCTCCCGCACCAGCGCGCTAGAGAATGTCGAGCTCCCGACGTGTTACAACGGGAAGCTCTCCGGCAGGCAGCGCAAGAAGCACGCGTCGGAGCTGCTGGAGCGCGTCGGTCTCGGCAGCCGGCTCGACCACACGCCCGCCCAGCTCTCGGGCGGCCAGCAGCAGCGCGTCGCCATCGCGCGCGCCCTGATGAACGGTCCGCCCGTGATCCTGGCGGACGAGCCCACCGGCAATCTCGACACTCACTCCAGCGCGGAGATCATGGCCCTCTTCACCCAGCTCAACCGCGACGGCATCACCATCGTCATGGTGACCCATGAGGAGGATATCGCCGGCTATGCCAAGCGGCGCATCGTCATGCGCGACGGAACGATCGTCTTATAGACCCATCCTATGAACTTTTTCATGATCTTCAAAGTCGCCTTGCGCGCCATCGCCCGCAACAAGACGCGATCTCTGCTGACAGCCTTGGGCATCATCGTCGGCATCGCAGCCGTCATCGCCGTCGTAGCCATCGGCCAGGGCGCGTCGACCATGATGATGACCCAGATCAACAGCATGGGCAACAACCTGGTCATGATTTTCCCCGGCAGCCGCAATCAGGGCGGCGTGCATTCCGGCTCCGGCGGCAGCCAAACCCTCTCCGCCGAAGACGGGGAGGCCATCGCCCACGACCTCCAGCATCTCGTGCGCGCCGTCACCCCGGTCGTCCGCTCCGGCGGACAGGCGATCTACCAGGAAAATAACTGGTCCACGCAGATCCAGGGCGTCTCCATCGACTTCCCCGAAGTCCGTAACTGGGAGATGGCTGCGGGAACGTTCTTCACCGCCGCCGACCAGCGGGCGGGCTCGCGCGTGTGCATTATCGGGCAAACGGTGTCCGACAACCTCTTTCCTGGCGAAGACCCGACCGGCAAGAGCCTGCGCATCCGCAACATGCCTTTCCGCGTGCTGGGCGTGATGGCGCGCAAGGGCAGCAACTCCATGGGCTCCGACCAGGACGACACGATCATCGCGCCCTACACCACGGTTCGGCGCGTGCTGCAGAACTCGATCTTCAACAACGTCAACATGCTGCTGGTGAGCCTCTATGCGCTGGAAGACATCCCCGTCGCCAAAGAGGAGATCGGCAAACTGTTGCGCCAGCGTCATAAGCTCAGCAATAACACCGACGACGACTTCAATACTATCGACATGACCGAGATCACCAACACCATCGGCAGCATCACCAAGCTGATGACCATCCTGCTGACCACCGTGGCCTCGATCTCCCTGCTGGTCGGCGGGATCGGCATCATGAACATCATGCTCGTTTCAGTCACCGAGCGGACGCGCGAGATCGGCCTGCGCATGGCGATCGGCGCCACGCCAGGAGACATCCTGCTCCAGTTCATCACCGAGGCCATGGCGCTCTCGACGGTCGGCGGCTTGATCGGCGTCGCCCTGGGTGTCGCCGGCGCGCAGACCGTGGGCCGCATTCAAGGATGGCCCATCCTCGTCACCGAGTCCTCGGTGGTCGCCGCCTTCCTCTTCAGCGCGGCCATCGGCGTGTTTTTCGGATTCTATCCCGCCCTGCGCGCCTCGCGCCTGAACCCCATCGACTGCCTGCGCTACGAGTAGTCGCTCAGGGCAAACGCATCTTAATTTTCAGGTCTGAGATTGTGTGCTGGTGTGGTCA
>CAYMLQ010000181.1:0-11186 GCA_964390795.1 uncultured Lentisphaeraceae bacterium | reverse complement strand
TAATAACCCTTGCCCCGGATGGCAAGAAAAGAGATAATAATAAAACGCTAAAAAAGAGCAGAGGAGTGGGTATGTTATTTTGGAAGAATAATAAAGGATTCACGTTGGTCGAGTTGCTGGTGGTTATTTCCATTATCGGCATTCTAGCAGCAGCCTTGACCACGCAAGTGACCAAGGCTCGTGACGTGGCGCGGGCGATGCGCTGCAAGGCCAATTTGAGGAATCTGGCGCAGGCCGCGCTGAATTATGGCGTTGACAACGGGATGCCGTTTGCCGGGTCATATGAAGTGGTTCCGCCGCCGCAGCGCACGTCGAGCGGGGCTGGTCGGAAAACAAACCTCCACAAGGGATGGGTTGATTGGACGACCAAGAACGGGGAAATCGAAAAGTGGCCCAAAGATTACTCGGGGGGCGGCCCTTCTTTTAGCGCTGATGGGAAAATGGTGGCCAATGCGGAGGGCCGGGCGGCGCTTATGTCGGTGACGAATGGTGTGCTTTGGGGCTACATGGGAAAGGATGTTTCAACGTATGTGTGCGACGCGGTCAAGGCCATGTCGAGCAAAATGTCCAACAAAAAGGTGGACATTTACCGGACGTACGTGATGAACGGGTATTTCGGGTACAACAAGGATAATATGCCGACCATACAGGGTCTCGCCGGACAATACAGGCCGATCTCGCTGAACGACTTGTCTTCAGGAGGGAATGCAGGCGAGCGGGTGCTGTTTGCGGAGCTCGCCCTTGATCAGGAAGAGGGAACGGAAAACACGAAAATAGACGGGGTTCTTGAGACACGATTCGATGTTTATAATACAGGGCGAGACACAAGGCGGCCGTATTATAAAGAAACCATCGGTTTTAACCATCTGGTTGGCAAGCGGTATGTTTCACATCTGGCGTACGCAGACGGGCATGTCGACGTGTTAAATGTGGCTCTCAGCGAGCTGAAGCCAACCCAGTTAAAAGGCCTGACGTATCTGCTATGTAATGGTAAAGATGTTCCAGGAGATTCGGCGAAATGGAAAGTCCCGTGAGGACACGCCTGACGGCTGTAATGAACGATTTGACGGACCGAAGAGAGTGTGGGGTAGCGAAAATGAAATGGGTTAACAAACTGTGTGTATTTTTATGTGTGGTACTGGCGCAGAGTGCTGTATTTGCAGCTCCACCGGTGACGACGCTGCCTGAGAGCCGGTTCCTGCACTTCAACGACTATGCGAAGACCAACAACACTCCTGATGTTGTGTGGACGCATGATGGCCCGTTTCCCGGGAGCGGTTCGCCCAGCAACAGGGCCTTGCTGGCTGGAACGAATCATTTTCATCGTACGGGGTGGCGTTTCATGTCGTGCCGCACGGGGTGCGCGGCCTATCTGGGACGTGTTCCGCCTCCGGTTTTTCCGGTGACCGTGCCAACGCTGCCAACTATCGCCTCGAACCTTGCGGCGAACCTGCGCAACGATTTGGGGGCCTTAATAGAATCGCCGGTCTTTACCAACGGCATCGGCACGATCTATTTCGAAGCGATCAACAACCTTGCCGCCTATACGAATCAGATCACTGTTGAGATCGCCACAAACATGATCAATGTGGATACGGAGGTCATCATTCCCACGGTCGCTCCCCCCGCGACGAACAACCTGAACTATGTCTGGGAAACAGTGGACGTGCATACGTTAGCGGCAGCAACCTCTAACGATTTCCTGCGGTACAGCAGGCTCTTGAACGTCCGCGCACCCGCCAAAATACGCATCCGACGCACAACCGTCAATGTGGCGGCGAATATCGATTCCGCTTTCGCGGTCATCGATAACATCCGCATTTCCCAGCCGCCGGCGGATGTGGTGGTCTACGACACCGAGGCGCGCAATCAGGGCGGGAACTACACCCTCCGTTGTTCCGTGAGCAATGTGGACACGAATGCGCCGACCACCTCGAGGACGCTCACAGGTTACTATAAGTGGCACAACCTAGGGGCGATGAGCAACGTTCTGCAAAACATATCCCTGGCTCTTTCCGATGCGGGCGACGGCCGGGGGAACGGCGAGCTGTACGTGGCGACGCTGCCGCCCGAGCTGCTGGGGGGCGACTTGACGTTCTACGTCGTGTGCGACTTCGACGGGTACTGGTATCAGTCGCCGGATTATACCGGACAGGGCTATGCGGGCTACCCCTCCGAAGGGCGCACGCCGTTCACAACTGCGACGCAAACCGTCTTCTTTGCGGGTGCGGATTTATACAAGCTCACGGTGAACGGCGGCAGCGGCGGCGGGTCGTATACGAACGGCCAGGGGGTGACGATTGCCGCAAGCAACGTGTTCGCCAAGGTCTTCGACCGGTGGACGGGGGCGACGCAGTATGTGGATAACGTCACGTCTTCGACCGCCACCGTGACGATGCCCGACTTCGATATCACTCTGACCGCGACCTATGCCGACGCGTATTACACGCTCGCTGTGGACAGCGGCAGCGGCGGCGGGTCGTACACGAACGGGCAGCAAGTGACGATTTTCGCAAGTAACGTGGTCGGGAAGGTCTTTGACCGGTGGACGGGCGATACGCAGTATGTGGCGAGTGTCACGGCTTCGAATACCGTCGTGACGATGCCGGCAACCCATATCGCGCTGACCGCGACCTATGTGAACGTTTATACGCTGACCGTGAATAGCGGCAGCGGCGGCGGGTCGTACACGAACGGGCAGCACGTGGCGATCACGGCCAGCAACCTGGTCGGAAAGCTCTTTGACCGTTGGGTAGGCGATACCGCGACTGTGTCGAGTATCACGTCGATGAGCACTACCGTGACGATGCCGGCATCCGAAGTGGCGCTGACAGCCACCTACATCACGGCCTACACGCTCACCGTAAGCAGCGGAACCGGTAGCGGGTCGTACACGAACGGGCAGCAAGTAACGATTTTCGCAAGTAACGTGGTCGGGAAGATCTTTGACCGGTGGACGGGAGACACCGCGACTGTGTCGAGCGTCACGTCGATGAGCACTACGGTGACGATGCCGGCGGCCTCTGTCGCGCTCACCGCGACGTACTTGAATATCTACACGCTCACCGTGAATAGCGGAACTGGCGGCGGGTCGTACACGAACGGGCAGGCTGTGGCGATTACGGCCAGCAATGTGGTCGGGATGGCCTTCAACCGGTGGACGGGGGCGACTCAGTTTGTGGATAGCGTCACCTCTCAAACCGCCACCGTGACGATGCCGGCGACCCCTATCGCGCTGACGGCGACCTACAGCAATATTTACTATACTCTGACGGTGAGCAATGGAACCGGCGGCGGGTCGTACACGAACGGTCAGCACGTGGCGATTGCGGCCAGCAATCTGGTCGGGAAGATCTTTGACCGGTGGACTGGCGACACCGTGACTGTGGCCAGTGTTACGTCGCTGAACACTACCGTGACGATGTCGGCGTCCAACATCGCGCTGACGGCGACTTATTTGAACGTCTATACGCTTACCGTGAATAGCGGAGCCGGCGGCGGGTCGTACACGAACGGGCAGAAGGTGACGATCGCGGCCAGCAATCTGGTCGGGAAGGTCTTTGACCGGTGGACGGGCGACACCTCGCATGTGGCGAGCGCCACGGCGTCGAATACCGTCGTGACGATGCCAGCGGCCGATATTGCGCTGACCGCGACCTACATCAGCGTCTACACGCTCACGGTACACAGCGGCACCGGCAGCGGTATCTATACGAACGGCCAGTGGGTGTCGATTGCGGCCAGCAACTTTGCAGGCAAGGTTTTTGAACGGTGGACGGGCGACACCGCAAACGTGGCGAGCGTCACGTCCCCGAACACCATCATCAGCATGCCGGCCGCCCATGCGACCCTGACGGCGACCTACGCCGACGTGTACACGCTCGCAGTGGCCAGCGGCAGCGGAGGCGGCTTCTACACGAACGGCCAGGCGGTCGCGATCGCGGCAAGCAACTTGGTTGGGATGGCCTTTGACCGGTGGACGGGCGCGACGCAATACGTGGGGGACGTTACGTCTCAGAGCACCCTGGTGACGATGCCGCCCACGAACATTGCCGTGAGCGCGACCTACAGCAACATTTACTACACGCTGACGGTTAACAACGGAACTGGCGGCGGGTCGTTCACGAACGGCCAGCGGGTGCAGATCACAGCGGTCGTGCCGGTCGAAAAAACCTTTGACCGGTGGACGGGTGACACCGCCCATGTGGCGAGCGTCACGGCTGTGAGCACCACCGTGACGATGCCGGCGGCGGACGTCACGCTTACGGCGCTCTTCAGTTCGGCAACGTCGGTCTTGTCCGACAGCCGGTTCCTGCACTTCAACGATTACGCGCTGACCAACGCGCCGAATCCGGTGTGGGTACACGAGGGTCCGTTGCCCGGGAGTGGCTCGCCTGTCAACAGGGCACTGCTGGCCGGTACCAACCATTTCCACCGTACCGGGTGGAAGCTGCTGTCCTGTCGCGCCGGATCCGCCGCCTATATCGGGAATTCGGTTCCTCCCAAGTTCCCCGCAGCCGCGCCAGTGTTGCCGAACATCGCTTCGAATCTTGCGGCGAACCTTAGATACGAGTCCGGCGCACTGATCGAATCCCCCATTCTGACGAACGGAATCGGAACCATCTACTTCGAGGCGATCAACAACTCGACCCCTGGGCAGATCACGGTTGAGATCGCGACGAACATGTACGACGTCGGCACGGAAGCCGTTGTCCCCACTGTCCTTCCTCCCTCGACCAACAACTTGGACTACAAATGGGAGCCAATTAGTGTGCTGGATCTCAACGCCGCTACGACGAATGAGTTTACGAGATTCAGTCAGGTGTTGAACTTCAGGAACGGCATTAAGCTGAGGATCCGCCGGACAGGCGAACTCAACCCGTCGATCACGACTCCGGACACGGCGTTCATCGTCATCGACAACATCCGCATCTCACGCCCGCCTTCGGACGTGACAATCTCTAAGACGGACGTGGCGTTTGCGCCAGGGTATCCGTCCGTAGGGGCGGCTGTCCAGTTGCGGTGCTATGTTGACAACGCTGACATGAACGCGCCGACCGACTCGCGCCAGCTCAAGGCGGTCTACCGGTGGAGGTATCTGAACCAGTCGGTCCAGCCCTGGCGGACGAACAACATGGCCTACGCGCAGGGGACAGGCGAGCAGGGCAACGGCGAGCGTTATGAGGCGTCCCTCCCGGTCTTTTCAGAGGTCGGCGACTTGGAGTATTTCTTCATCTGCGAGTTCGCCGGGTATGTGTACATATCCCCGGATTATACCGGTACGGGGCTTCCGGGTTCGCCCGCGAATTTCCCCTACGCCTCCGAAAGCCTGTCGCCGCGCAGGTTGCGCGGCGCCGATGACGGCGGGCAGGAGTTCTATAACCGGCTGCGCCCGTACGCTTCGGAATACGGCATGCTGTATGCGGAGACCGATCAGATTACGGAGCCGGTGGAAATGATGCTGACCGGCGACCACGAGTGGCGGGCGATGGTGCCGCTTGCGGGCCGGGGCCTCACGAACCTGACCTGGCGCTTCAAGGCCGTGGACGAGTACGTGCCGGGGAGCAATCAGTTCTCGAAGGCGGCGACCTACTGGGCCGGTTTGGATGGGGTCGCAGGCGGTCGCGTGCCGTACGGCGGCGTGTGTGTGGAGACGGACGGGCGCGGCCGGTTGAGCGTGGGTGTGGATTCCGGCAACTACATTGCGATCACCTTCAACACGGAGACGCTGAGATATCTGGCGACGCGCGGGGAGTATCAGAATTTTAACGCGTGGCCCGCTCCGGCGAATTTCTTCTCGGAAAGTAACGGTCAGGATCCGAAGACCAGCTACCCGAATAATTTTGACGCGTGGGAGGCGAATGAGGACACGCGGTTCTTTGAGCCGATCAACAATTATAACGTCATTCCGGACGTCTATTGGCGCGACCCGTTTACCACGCCGCAGGACTGGGTGGCGGCCAGCGCCGCCTATGTGGTCGAGCGGCCGTTCGACAAGGAAAACCCGATTCCCGGCGTCGTCATGAGGAACCGGGCGCTGCGCCTGAAGGGCGGCGACGGGGCGCTGGGGCTGGGGTATGTCCACAACTCGGCGGCGACGCTGACGGACGGTCTCAAGGAGTTCAGGTTCAAATGCCGCCTGGGCCAGACGGCCAGCAATGCGGACGTCGCGTATCACCGTTACGGGTTCACGAACTTCAACTACGCGGTCCGGGCGAAGGCTGTGGCGCTGGTTAACTCCATGTCGCCCGACAACCCCTCGATTTCGCTGGTCGGCTACTATCAGGACAAGGACAATTTCTACGAGTATCGCATCGTCCAGATCAACGACACCAATGATAATCTGGTTGCGGTATACGACAAGCGCGTGCGGCACGAGTTGTATCAGTGGGTGAACGGCGCGGCCAACCGCCTCGCGTCCAATGAAGTCTCGAACCTGAGGATTGATAATTCGACGTCGTCAATGGAGCTGCGGTTTTACAACGTGACCGGCTCGCAAACGCTCATTAAATGCAGGTATGCCGACGGCGAACGCTTGACCCATACGGACAGCGTCGGCCCGGTGCTCCAGTACGGGTCGTTCGGCGTGCTCTCCTCCGAATGCCAGTCGGGTTTCTCTGCGATCTCGCTTTTCCCGACCGACTCGAGCGCGAACATTTCAGGCACCGGCACGGAAACGAAAGTGCTCGAAACCACAGAGCCGCCGTTTTCCACCCAGGCGGCGAACTGGTTCGCTCCGGCCGGCCGGTTCGCGCTAAACGGCGGCGTGACGCCCAAGGGCATCTATTCGGTGGTGCCGAACCAGAAGCTCGGCGTCTATGTGCAGAACACGACCTACGTTGAGGCGAACAATAGTGAGCCGACCGCCGACTGGCAGTTTCTGACTGAGGTCTCTGTAAACAATTTCTCCTATCAGTCGGTGACGGTGCCGGCCAACACCTGGCAAGCTCAGTTTGTGAAGCTGCAGGTGGTGGGGGGCGCGGCGGACGTGGTCGTGGACGAGATGGACGTCTACTCCTGGCACGGCAAGGAGAGCGGCCGCGGCGAGTTCAACCCCAGCGAGTGGCGTGCGACGGAGGCGTGGGTCGTCTCGTCGTCTGTACCTGGGCTGAACGAGGGACTTGTCCCCGGGCCGTTCAATAAGACCGCACCCAATCCGATGACCTCGATTCAGTCAGGTGCGAGGTTTGCCGACACCGCATCCGGCTGGCCCACCAACTCCACGTATGTTTACAGCGGCAAAATCTATCTCAGCGGCACAGCCGAGACCAACACGTTCGGAGAGAAATTCAGTGGCAATGTGCAGCTGAAGCTCAACGGCGTGGTTGTGCTGGATAACTCCGTGACGAACGTGCCGTCGTTTGGCACCGTTGTCGGGAACGGGGAGTATGTTTTCGAGCTGCGGATCGGCGTGGGCGCTGTTGGCTCGGGGCCGTTTGAGGGCGGCCTGGGAGGTTACGGCGTGGCCTACAGCCAGAATGGAGGCGCGACGTGGCTGCAGCTCGACGATAAGGTCCTTGGAGTTGTTTTGGATGCGTCGTCGAACGAGGTGCAGCTCGACCACTCGCGCGCTCGAGTTACGGAAGATCAGGAGATCCGATCACCCTGGCTGGAGAACGGCTTGGGGCTGCTGGAGTTCGACTACCGCGTGCTCCGCGCGCCGGCGAGGCTGACGGTTCAGTACGCGCCGGATGGCGACGTGAATAACTGGCAGGATGTGGAGTCGTTTGTGATTTCCAACACGGTAGGCTGGACGCACGCGTCCGCCTATATGGGCCTGGCCGCACCGGTGAACGGCTATGTCCGCGTGGTCAACGTCCGCAGCGGCAACACCACCAACGCGTTTGTTGAGATCGACAATGCAGTGCTCTGGGATGAGCCGGTGCTACAGCCCAACGCGTGGCGCGCGTACAATGCGAAGATCACCTCGACCGACACGAACCGCGTGGCGCTCGACGAGTCCGCCGGCTGCTTCCTGAACAACAGCAAGACGGCGGACGCCTCGCCGCCTCAGAACGAGTTCGAGCCGTTCTTGGAGTCGCCGACGCTGACCAACGGACTGGGCAAAATCTCCTTCTACGCGCGGGCCTACTCGAACAGCCAGCCGGCCACGCTCTATCTTTATGCGTCGAGCGACGGCTGGAATGCGCCGGCCGACAAGTGGTTCCAAATTAAAAGCTTCGGAAACATCACGAACCTGCTGTATCAGTTGTTCACGTTCGAGCCGGAGGACGGGCGAAGCTACGACGCCGTCAAGTTTGGCACGGTGACCGGCAGCGGAACCGGACGTGTCTGCATTGAAGAGGTCGCCATCTCCGAGCCCGTCTTCCCCGGCTTCGACATTGTCAACGTGGAGCTGCTGGTGAGGAACGCTGACGGCTCGTACGGCGACCGCAACCAGCCGCTGGAGGGCGAGGATATCGACGTGGAGGCTCGGCTGAGCAACATCCAGATGGAGCCGTCCAACATCGTGGTGTACGTCAGTTACACGGTTGGCACCAATGCCTGGGGTATAGGTAACTGGTCGCCGTCGGCCACCGTGACGCGCCGCATGCTCCAAGTGTCTGGTGACGAGACGCTTTACCGGACCGTGCCGGAGGGAACGGAAGTGTTAGGAGAGCCCGACGAGCATATCGGCGGAATCCTTGGGCAGGACCGCGATCAGGTTGTGCAGTATTACGTCTGGGCTAATTACATGGGCGGAATACCGCTCACCGAGCAGCAGGAAACGTTTGAAAACCCGTCGTGGTACTACCCTCTGGATCTGAACGTAAAGTATGCCCAGCTGGGCTGGTCACCCTACTTTTTCGTGTACGGCGTGCCACTCGGAGCGGTCTGGATCAATGAGGTCAACGCGACCGACTGGGTATACTCGAACGGGGTTGAGGTTGCAGGTATTTGGAACAACAGGTATATCGAGATCGCCATGCCTGCCTGGGTCGACCTGGCCGGCTGGAAGGTCGATCTGGTGACCACGGCAGGTTATTCGACGAGGACCATTACGATCCCCGCCGGCCTGCCGGCGCAAGTCGCTCTGACCAACGGGTATGCGTTCTTTGTGATCGGGGATAACTCGACGCCCACGACTCCGCCCGGGGTTCCGGCGCTACCCAAGAAGGATCTCGGATATCAGTCGCTCTCGTCGTACATGCCGAGCGTCATGCCGGGCGGATTGCGCCTGAGGCGCCCGCAGGGGATGTACGAGCAGACGATCGCCTACGATTGGGATCCCTCAGCCGGCGGCGCGTTCTCGGGAGCGCTGTGGGCGGCGAACGACCCTCAGAAGAAGTTCGTTTACGTGGGCAAGGAGTACTTCGGCGGTTCTCTGAGCGTCACTAACGAACACGGGGCGAGCGCGACTAACTGGGTCTTCCCGATGGAATGGACGCCCGGCGTTCCGAACGTCGGCCAGGTGTTGCCCGACGGCGATGCGATCGTACCCGGCTTCTCGAATGTGCTGATCACGTCACTGATGACGCTGACCAAGGCTACGCAGAACGGCAAGCGGCAGAACCTGTATACGCTGAAGATGCGGCTGGGCTCGGACACCAACATCGAGTATGTGGTTGATGACTGGTACCGTCTGGTCTCCCTCACGAAGAACACGGTCGAGCAGTTGCCCCCCGGCAGCGAGTTGGCGGGAACGAACAGGTTCGACTTCCTCAACCTGCAATCCGACCTCAGCGTCGTCGCCGATATCCGGCTGCGCTCTGACCTTGCGGAGTACGAGAACAACGCGTCCGTCTTAAACTGGATACTCGGTTTTGAGGACGGGGCGCTTGTCCCGATGTATTACAACAACCAGCGCCTGTCCATGACCGAGCAGTACTGGCTCGACGCTGACCCGACCGCCAGCAACACGTTCGAATTGGCGGTCACCAAGTTTGTGATTGATCCGGAAACGAATTTCCATGTGATGGTGAGGATGGCGTTGAACGACGCGAAGAAGACGTCGCTGCAGGGCGAGGCTGTGTTAAAGCTTCAGGCGAAGGGCAGTTTGACCGGCGAAACGTGGCAGCTGCTGGCGCAGTACTCGCTGAGCGACGCCTCGTTCGATGCGAATAATACGTGCAGGGTGTTCGTGCCTAACCCGTTCAACTACATCCTGTTCGGCTCTGATCCCAGACGCTTTTTCTTCCGCTGGGAGATCAATCTGAGGGATCCGCGCGTGACCGTGCATCCACTGGTTGATGCGCCCTTCCCAGAGTAGGCGGACAGACGGCCCCTCGCGCGAGGGGCCTTTTTTATTGGGTCTAATGCAGTCGGCAGAGCCTGATCCAACGGACGAGGATGCCTAACACAAAGAGGCCTGCGGCCAGCAGGAGCGCCTTGCGCTCTTGCGGCGTCATGCGCGAAGCCAGATCAGACCAACGCGGGTGTGGCCTTTTGCGGGTGGCGTTTCTCGTTTCGCGGTTTCTCATCGCTTGTGTCCTGAGCAGTCAACAGTAGCGCGTTTGCCGACGCGTTTGCAACCTGAATCTGTCGCGACACGCGACACGAGAAAGCCGTCTAGAAATTCCGCCTCCAAGATGCTATATTAAATGTTTTCAACACACGGAACCCTGTTATGACCACACGAGACTATGATTTCACCGCGATCGAGAAAAAGTGGCAGGAGCATTGGGAGCAGAACAAGACGTTCAAAGTACACGACTTTGAGCCGGGCAAGCCCAAATTCTACTGCCTGGACATGTTTCCCTATCCCAGCGGCGCGGGACTGCATGTGGGGCATCCCGAAGGGTATACGGCTACGGACATCCTGTGCCGTTACAAGCGCATGCGCGGTTTTAATGTGCTGCACCCCATGGGCTGGGACGCGTTCGGCCTGCCCGCCGAGCAGTACGCGGTCGAGACCGGCACCCATCCTTCCATCACGACCGAGCGCAACATCAACCGGTTCCGCGAGCAGATCAAGGCGCTCGGGTTTAGCTATGACTGGGACCGCGAGGTCAACACGACCGACCCCACGTACTACCAGTGGACGCAGTGGATCTTTGAGCAAGTCTATAAAAAAGGACTGGCCTACGTCGCCGAGGTCCCCGTCAACTGGTGCCCCGCGCTGGGCACCGTGCTGGCGAACGAAGAGGTCATCGACGGCCGCAGCGAGCGCGGCAACCACCCGGTCGTGCGCAAGCCGATGCGCCAGTGGATGCTGAGGATTACCGAGTACGCCGAGCGGCTGCTGG
>CAYMLQ010000180.1:0-11201 GCA_964390795.1 uncultured Lentisphaeraceae bacterium | reverse complement strand
TGACCACACCAGCACACAATCTCAGACCTGAAAATTAAGATGCGTTTGCCCTGGGCTAAAAATGGTAAATGCACGAGATGTACAGATCGTGGCGCTGCACATCCGTGCCCAGCGTGTCCGTCTGTCCGGGAACCAGAGAGCCCATCACGTCGTTGCCCCACGAGAAGACATAGGCGACATCGATGATGACTTTGTTGGGGCCCTTGCCGAGGGAGATGCCTGTGCCCAGGCTGACGCCCCAATACTCATCCGGCGTACCGATCGCCGGGCGCTGTTCCCAGGAGAGTCCGGCGCGGAAGGGAATTTCGGTTTTGGACAGGACCCACAGATATTCGGTGCCGGTCCGCAGCGCCCAGCAGTCATCCACCGCGTGCTCGCCATAACGGGACCCATCAAGCGGGTTGGACCTCGGTTCGCCGTCCGCTTTGAACGAGTAGCTCGACCACTGGGTCTGACTGACGTCGAAGGACGTGGTGAGCCGGTTGTTCCAGCGCCACGCCGCACCGGCGGCCCAGTACAGGGGGAAGTCGAAGGCGACGTCTTTGGAGGTCTTCGAGCGGCTGGACGAGGTTGTCCCGGCTGCGTCGTCAACAAGGACATCCGTGCGGACGGTTTTCGTCTGGCGGGCGCGAGCCGTCCACGGCAGATCCAGGCAGAAGCCCAGCGTGAGTCTTTCGGAGGCGGTCCAGAGTCCGCCGAGCGTGGCGTTCACGCCCCTGAAATTATCGATGTTGTCGTCGACTTCGTAGGTGCCCGCGTAGTTTAGCAGGGTCAGGTCTTCGCTCATCTCCGTGGTCGAGTACGGCGTCACGTCGCCCGAAGCGGGATCCAGCGGCATCGTGAGGGTGGGGCTCACGTACGCGCCGGTGTAGGACCAGGTGCCGGAGGTGGTGCGTTCATCCGTGATGTCCACCGAACTGTCCATGCTCCCGGAATAGCGGGCGCTCGTATGCGAGCGGATCTTGCTGGCGCCGAGCAACCCTTCCTGATAGATGTTGACCGCCGCCCCCAAGGAGATTTTCGGAGTGATCTCGACGGCGAACGCCGGCGTGATCGCCTGGACGCCGCCTTCCTGCTCGAAATCGAGCCGGCCCAAGGTCGCGGAGGAGAGGCTCTGGTTCAGGGTGGTCGTCTTGCGGGTCGTCAGGAATTCAGTCACATCGAGATAGCCGTTGACGAGCGTGTGGTGGGTTTGAAGCGTCTCGCTGGTCTCTTCGCGCCGTGTTTGGCTTTCAAGGCTGGAGGTGCGGCTGGAAAAGTTGGCGTGGAACCGCTGCGAGAAGTCGTAGACCTCTTGGAAGTTGAGGGAGACGACGGCGTTGCGGTCCAGCACGCGGAAGGGCAGCACGGCGCTGAGGTAGTTGAGGGCATTGCCGAAATCGTCGTCGGTGCCGACGCGGTAGTCGCTGTTTCCCGACCAGTGCCGGTTGTGCTCCTGCTTCAGCCGGTAGACCAGCGAGAACTCCGGGCGTTCGAGCTGGGTCAGACCTGCCGGATTCCAGGAGGCCGCCGTGGCGTCGTCGGCCACCGCGGTGAAGGCTCCTGCGACGCCCAAAGCGCGCGCGCCCGAACCGCTCGGCAGGGGCGCGGAGAAGATCGTGGGTGCCGTGAAGGGCGGCGCTGAGGGAGCCGAAGGGCTCAGCAGCGACCCGCCCGGATCAACGTGTACCAGCGGGATCTGCACGTCTCCGGCGATCGTGGAGAGAGTCATGCTCTCGGCGCGGAGGGCACTCGGCAGTCCCGCCACGAGCGCCGCAACTGCCATGATCATCCCGCGTGAGGGCTGTGTCGCGCAGTCTGTCCCGGGATGGCTCCCTCTCGTTGGCTGTCCGCATCTCATCGCTTGCTCCTGTCTGCCGTGTGTGCCTTACCCCTGCTCCGCCAGCGCTTCCGCAGGGTTCCAGTCCCCCACAGACTGGCGGCCATGGCGTATGGCGATCGAAGAACCCAATCGTTCCGTTACCCATTGTGTCGTTTGAATGTACTTCCTTCTTCACATGAAAAGACCTATACTGTCAATGTTTTTTGGATTATTTTGTAACGGAATGCGTCATCCGACCTGAAAGAGGACGGGTTGACATGCAGGAGTGGCTTTGAGGTGAACAAGCCGGAAGAATCAGGGATCCCGTCGCTGAGCGAATTGCGGGCAGGTGATGAAGGCGCCTGGGTGGCCTTCTTTAAGCACTTCGATGCGACGATACGCTCGATCGTCGCATGGCCCCGCTGGCATTTTGATGCCCACACGTGTGAGGATGCCGCCCAGACCATTAAAATCGGTATCGTTCAGTCGATCAGCCGCCTGCAGTCGGAACCCTCGCTGCCAGCATTTGTAAAGAAAATCTGTATCAACCGTTGCATCGATATGCTGCGCAAGAAGTTACGAGATCAGAGCCGCTTGCTTCCTCTCGGCCAGTGGGACGAGGACGGCGAATGGGTGGACTTGGATATCGAGGCCGGCAGCGAGTTCGACCCGGTGGCTGCTCTGCAACGGGCGGAGTGTGCCACCGTCGTGCGTGCCGCGTTAGCCCAGTTGGATGAGCCGAGCCGGGTCTGTCTCCGCCAGTTCTACGTGGAAGGCCTCTCTTATAAAGAAATGGCCGAACGCCAAGGGGTGACCGTCAACACGGTCGGCAGCCGGCTGTCGCGGTGTCTGGATAAGCTCCGCGAGGTTCTCGCGCAGAACCGCTGAGCGATGTTTCTGCCACCCCGTTGCTTGCCGGGTGCCAGGAGTATTATTTCTTCTGAAGTCACATTTATTTCCGATATTTCGGGAAGAAGCGTTCGTGCCCAACGACTTTAAGGGCAGAAGCCGGAGATTCCGGATTAGACACCGGCCTGTGATTGGCGGAGGAACGAACGTGAAAGCGGAAGCAACCCATTCAAGCGAAGCCATCTGGGCGTACCTGCACGGTGAGGCCGACGCGGCTGAGCGGAACGCGCTGGACGTGGCGATGCGGCGTGATCCCGAGCTGCGCAGCCGCCTCGAGCGTTCGCGGCAGGTGGACCGGCTGCTGCGTGCCACGCTGCCTGCGGCTGGGACGGATGGCACGAGTGACGAGGCGCTGGTGGAACAGGCGTTGGCTGCTTGGGAGCGCACGAACGCATCGGACTCTGGCCCGGCTTCTCAGGTGCCTCGCTTCAGCCCCGTGGAATCAAAGCGGCTGCTTTTTTTCGGGCGTCCGGCCGCCGGCGTCATCGGACTCGCCGCTGCGGCTCTGCTGCTGCTCGCGGTTTCCCCCGCTTGGCGGGTGTCGCGCGGGGTGAGCTGGGAGAAGCCCGTTTGCGCGCCGCTCTCCCTCCGCGGCTCAAGCGCGCCGGACGCAAGGCTAACAACGGATGCGGCGACGGCGGCGCGCTGTCAGGAGGCGCTGGCGGCGGCTCTGGCTCGCGCCTGTTCCGCCCGCGGCGTCACGTTGCCACCCGGCCTGGCCTTCTCGCTCCGCCTGCAGGCGTTGCGCGAGGGCGCCTTCTCGGCGACCGTGCAGGCGCGGCTGCGCACCGGGCAGTCCGCCGGCGAGTGGAGCGGGGATTACTCGGGGCTTGAATCCTTTCTGGGCCATGCGGACGCGTCAGCCGCCAGCATGGTTGAAACGCTTGTCAACACTTCCGGTGCCGCGGGCGGAGGAAAAAGGCTATGAACCAGCGTCTACCACAGCCGTTGCCTCAACGGTGCGCACACGCAAAAGGCTGCGCTCGGCTGCGCGGCGTTGGTTTGATGGCCGGTGTGCTGCTGGCCGTGGTGGCGGGTTGTGTCGCCCCGGCACCGGAAAACTCGGGCGGCGAACTCTACCGGCACAACTGGTGGAACTACTATGCGCGCGGCACCTATTATCTGAAGCAGAACCGCACGGAGGAGGCTCAGGCCGATTTCCAGCGCAGCCTGGGTGTGATGCCCGGGGCCAAATTCGGCAATGCCCGCGACATGTGGCGCGCCCGCACCTACGGGCTGCACTTTGTAGAAGACTATTTTCCTAACCGCGAGTTGGGCGTGTGCCTGTTCGAGCGCAACGAGACGACCCAGGCAATCCATTACCTCGAAATCTCGTTGCGTCAGGAGCCCTCCGGCCGCGCGAAGCACTATCTCAATCTCGCACGCCAGAAGCAGCTGGCCGGCCGGGCCGTTCCGGCGCCGCAGCTCCAGCTGGAGCGTGCCGGCGAAACGGTCTGCACGCGGGAGCGCTCGCTGCTGCTCAGCGGCACGGCCGGGGGCGAGGGCCGCATCCGCCGCTTGGCCGTAGGCGGGCGGGCGGAGTTCATCGAATTGGCTGAGCCGTCGGTGCCGTTCTCGCGGCGCGTGCCGCTGGCCTCCGGCACCAACGTGGTGGATGTTGTGGCGGAGGATCTGCTGGGGCAGCGCGTCACGCGGCAGGTGGTGAGGGTGGCGGACTGGCAGCCGCCGCGCTTGCTGGTGCGGCGCGTCACCTCGCAAGGCAACGCCTGGCTTGTCGAGGGCGTGTGCCGCGACGAGTTCGGCATCGCGGCTATCGCGCTGGGCGACGTGCCGGTGTTCCGGAGCGCCGGGAACGGCGCGTCTGCCGAAGTGCCCGTGTCCCTGCGCGTCCCGTGGGCTGGCGCCACGCTGAGCGCCACCGACCTCGCCGGCAACACGTTGGCGTGCCCGCTGAATGCTGACGTGCTCGCGCGGGCATCCCTACAGTCGGCAGAGAAGGCTCCGGCTTTCGCGGCGCGGTGGCAGCCGGCGCTGGGCGACCGAGTGGCGGCCGGCTTGGGCCCTGAGCCTTTGACCGCTCTCGAGCACATGGAGGCGTGGTTTCAGACCTGCCGGCGTTCCGGGAACGCGCCGGCCGTACACAGGGTTTCGCAGTCCCTACCCGCAGGAAGCGCTGACCGGCTGCGCCCCTCGCTTTCGCTGCGGGGCTGTCAGCCGCTGACGCGCGTGTTCACCGAGGATTTCTATGTGGATGGAACGGCGGCCGACGGCGGCGGACTGGCTGGCGTGACGATCAACGGAGAGAACCTGCTTGCGGCGGAGGACGCGGGAACGCTTCGTACCTATTTCGCGCGTCGCATCCCGCTCGATCTGGGCACGAACCTGTTCGAGGTGGTGGCGTTGGACCGCAGCGGCAACCGCACGTCGCAGGCGCTGACCGTCGTGCGGATACGCCCAGAGTATTTGGATGAAAACCTGCGTCTCAGCGTAGGCTTGCCGCCGCTCACCTCGACCGATGCGGGGACTGTCAGCGTGCGGGTGAAGCGCACGATGGAGGCCGAGCTGACGAGCGAGCCCGTCCGCTTCAAGCTCCTCGAACGCAACGAGGGCTGGGATTTCGTGCTCCGCGAGCAAGGTCTCAGCGTGTCCGACCTTGCCGATCCGTCTGCTGCGCTGCGCATCGGCAAGATGGTGCCGGCGGAGATGCTGCTCATGGGGAAAATCATCAACGAGGCGAAGGGCGTCACCATCTATCTGAAGGCCGTAGAGACCGCCAACGGCGAGGTTGTTTTTGCGAGCGATGTCTACAGCCCCGATCCTGACAGCGGACTGGATGATGCGGTGGCCGGCCTGGTTCTCAAGGTCGAGCAGGGTTTTCCGCTGGTCACGGGCGCGGTGCTGCAGTGTCAGGGAACACGCGTGACGCTGAATATCGGGCGGCAGGACGGGGCTTCGGAAAAGAGCCGCTTTCTTGTGGTCAGCTCCGCCGAGGCGGAGGGCGTCGCGAGCGGGCGCGTCTGCAAAGCCGAGGGGCAGCCTGTGCAACTTCAGATCGAGAGGGTACAACAGAACACCAGTACGGCACGCGTCATTCCGTCAGCGGCCGATGCCATTGTGAAAGAAGGCTACTATGTCTACACCCGATAACACGCCTGAGAAATCGCCTGCGAGTCCCTCGACCGGCGGGGTCAACGCGTACAAGATCAACCGGTCTGGGCTTGTTCCTCCGACGCCTGCTGTTGCGACGCCTCAAGCCTCGCGCGCGCCGGTCTCCGGCGTGCCTGCCGCACCGGTGCGTTCGCGTCTGCGTCCGTGGCGCACCGCCGCACTCGTTGCGGGCATCACCGGTGCGGTTGCGCTCGGACTCCTGTGGGCGAAAAGCCTGCGCGTGTCTCCGGCACAGCCTGACGGGTCCTCTAGGACGGTGCTGGTGAGAGGCGCGGGCGAGCACGTTGCGGCGTTGCCGGCCTATCGCGCGCTGGTCATCGGGATCAACCAGTACGCACAGACCGGCGGCGACGCCTGGCAGACGCTCAACTCCGCTCGCGCGGACGCCGAGGAGATCGCCAAGACGCTCACGGCTGACTACGGCTTTCATGTGCAAACGCTGCTCGATGGAGAGGCCTCGCGTGCCGCGATCCTGAACGCGTTGGATGAGCTGGCGACTTCGGGCACGGACGGAGCGGATCTGATCTACTTTGCCGGCCACGGCTTTTTCGACGAGCAACTGCAGGAGGGCTATTGGATTCCGGCCGATGCGCGCAAGAGCGTCGACGGTCGGCAGGCCAAGGAGGACTGGCTTTGGAACTCGACCATCACGAGGCTGATCAGCGCGTCGCGCGCCCGCCACGTTCTGGTGATGTCCGACGCCTGCTACAGCGGTTCGCTTTTCCGCGGTGATGAGCCTCTGAGCGCACGCAGCAGCCAGGCGTGGTACGAGCGGGCCATCGCGAAACCATCCCGGTATCTCATCACCAGCGGCGGACTCGAGCCCGTGCTGGACAGCGGGGCCGGGCACAGCGTTTTCGCCCAGCAGGTCATTAACTATTTGGCGCACGGTGA
Source organism: uncultured Lentisphaeraceae bacterium (assembly GCA_964390795.1). GTDB lineage: Bacteria > Verrucomicrobiota > Kiritimatiellia > RFP12 > UBA1067 > CAYMLQ01. The sequence continues at coordinate 4,468 of CAYMLQ010000180.1, read as the reverse complement.
CCGGACCGTCTTCTCCGCGAACGATCTCGGGCTGGCTCTGCGGGAGCGCGTGGCCGCGCTGACCGGACAGATGGTTCAGATGGGGCCCCTGCCTGTGGGCGGCCATGCCGGCGGCGAGTTTGTGTTCGTGCGTCAGAAGGACGGCGTGCAGTTGGCGTCGCTGGCATCTCAGCCTGCGGGCGCCGCCGACACCGCCGCGCACGCGCCGGCCGCTGCGGATCCGAAGGCGCGTCAGGATGCGATCCGCGATGCCGTCGCCCTGACCCGCGCGGGAGCGCCCAAGGCTGCGGGCAATCTGGTTTCCACGCTGCTGCAGCAGAACGCCCAGGATCAGATGGCGCGTGCGGTTGCGGACTACATCGCACGCAGCCAGCGCCAGGAGGGTCGTGACGAGTTGAGAACGCTCATCGCGCAGCTCGAGGCGAAGGGCAAAGAGGGCGCTTCAGCGTCGGCAGGCGGCAACGCGGCTGGTGCGAGGCCGCGCGTCTTGGCGTGCCTCGGGCCCGTTCTGGCGGCAGGCGCGAGTCAGGCGGCGGAGAGCGACGCGCTGCTCTACCGCATCGCCCTGCGCTCGGAGCTGGAAACGCGCGCGGGACTGAAAATCATCGAGCGCGAGGCGCTGGAGACGCTGCTGCAGGAGCAAAACGTAGGCGTGTCCGACCTGGCCGATCCGCGTGCGCGTCTGGCGATCGGCAAGCTGCTGCCCGCTAGCCTGCTGCTGCTGGGAGACCTGCTGCCCTCCGCACAGGGAGAAAAAATTTACCTGCGGCTGGTCGACACCGAAACGACGCAGGTTCTGGCATCCTTTACGGTCTCGCGCAAAGCGGATGAGGATCAGGAAAAGGTCTGCGCCGAATTGGCCGGCAAGATCGCGGAGCGCGTGATCCAGCTCAAGCCGCTTCTTGCGCCTGTGTCGGGTGTCGAGGGAACGAGCCTGCGCTCGGGTCTCGGGACTTACCACGGGGTGCGTCAGGGGATCGCGTTCACGGTCGTTTCTCGCACGCTGCGCGACAAGAAGGTGCCCGACGACTTCACGGAGAAAGAGGTCGGAACCGCGACAGCGCGCAGCGTGTCCGACTACTCCTGCGAGTTGGACGCCGTGTGGGGCGCAGAGGGCCAGCCCCGCACGCAGGAGCTCTGGATACGGGAACGCTCGGCGCAACGGTAGCGTGACTGCCATCCGTCCGGCGATGGCTTGCTGCCGCAGCAATTCTAAATTTGGCTTGAGACAGCCTGAAGGCTGCACTACAAACGCTTCTTTCCGTGTAAGAAACCGTTCGTAGTACAGGCTTTAGCCTGCATTCCCGTGGCTCAGAAGTCAAATTTAGAATTGCTGTTGCTGCCGATGGGTTGCTTGACTCTTTCCATGGCTTATGTCATGTTAAACCTATGTGTTCGACAGTTCATGTTGGTTTAGGCGTGATACCGGCTTGGATGGGTATACGCCGAAACACACGCGACTTCATTTCAGCAAGTGTCTGTGCGGTTCTCCTTGCCGTCTGCCCCGCGCGAGCGGTTGACCTGTGCCTCTTGGATCATTTCTCCTGCACGTTTCCCGCCACGACGACCGTCTGGCGGATTCAGGCGAACGCGGCGGCACCCGTCGAGATCACCTGGGAACTGACGTTGGCCAGCGCGGTGGCCGATCGCGGTCAGTTCCTAGCGGATGCCGCGAAGGCCGGACACACTCTCGATCTTCCGGTGCGAATCCCGCCGCTTCGCGAAGGCGTGACCGGGCAAGCCACCCTGATCGTTCAGGCGACAGCGGGAGGCCAGTCGGCCCGGCTGGTTCATCCTGTCTGGATACTGACTGCCGACCCGTGGAGCGGGCTGCGCACGGAACTTGCCAAGAACCCGCTGCGCGTGTTCGAAACGGGCGAGGCGCTTTCCACCAAACTGAACGGCGCGGGAGCGAAGGTAACCGCACTGCGGAACACCGCCGCCCTTGCAGCATTGACAAACGGGCTCGTTCTGGTCGCTGAAGGTGTTTCACTGCGCGCCCAGCGCAGCTTAGGCGAGGCGCTGGTCCGCGCGGCGGCGGGCGGCGCGCGAGTCCTCTTGCTTGCTCCTTCTGACGGGACACTGCCCCTGCCGGGCCATGAGGCGCTGAGCGGCCTGCCTCGTCCCGCCCTGCGTCTGGAGGAGGGAGCGGCCGCGCTACAGCGGCTTGACAAGCGCCTCGACGCGAACGCCTGGCCGGGGCAAGCGAGTGCCGTGACCGCCTCGTGCGTCCTCTCAGCGGAACGGCGGAAACCGGAGGCTGAGTGGGCTGCGGGAACGGACGGCTGGGCGTGGCTGGATCTTGATTTCCGCGCCGGGGGCGGAGGCCGCCTGCTGGCTGTCGGCTGGGCACCCGTACAGGCCTGGGAGCGCGGTCCGGCACCGCGCTATGCTTTGGCGGCGCTGCTTCGGCACGTCTTGGAATGAACGTTGTTAGTAAACCAGGGGAAGGAGATCATCATGCGGAATCACAGTTGGGTGCGTCTGTTTATTGCGGTGGCGGTCACGAGCGCGGGAACCTTGTTGGCGCAGGAAGAGGTCTATCCGGCCGCGATCCTGCCCTTTCAGGAGAGGGGCGCGGGGGTGAAGGACTACGGGCAGAAGATCAGCGACATTCTGTTCGCCAAACTCGTCGTCCGTCCGGAGCTGATGCTCGTTGAGAGAGGCGAGCTGAATAAGATCCTTGAGGAGCACGAACTCAACCTGTCAGGGGCCGTGACGCCCGGCCAGGCCACGCAAGTCGGCCAGTTGACCGGCGCCAAGATCTTGATCAGCGGCAGCGTCATCGAAGTCGAGACGTCGCTTTACCTCGTGGCCAAGGTGATCGGCACCGAGACCAGCCGGGTACTGGGCGAGTCGGTGCAGGGCAAGTCCAACGACGAACTCGGGCCGCTGGTGGAGCAGTTGGCCACGAAGGTGGGCGATCTGATCGCGAAGCAGTCCGACAAGCTGGTGGCCAAGCCCGTCAAGCACGAGGACCGGGTGACCGCACTGAAGGCGAAACTCGGCGAGGCCAAGCGTCCGCTGCTGGGCGTGCGCGTGTCCGAGCGGCACGTGGGGCAGGCGACCATCGATCCGGCGGCCCAGACCGAGCTGGTGCTGGTCGCCCGCGAAACCGGCTTCGAGGTTGTCGACCCGAAAGTGGGCGGCCAGAAGGTGGACATCGCCATCGAGGGCGAGGGTTTCAGCGAGTTCGCCCTGCGCCGCGGCAACCTGGTGAGCGTCAAGGCTCGGCTGGAGGTAAAGGCCATTGATCGCGCGACGGATAAGGTTATCGCCATCGACCGCCAGACGGCGGTGGTGGTGGACCTGACGGAGCAGCTTGCAGGCAAGGCCGCGCTGCAGGAAGCCGCCGCCCAGATCGCCACGCGCCTGCTGCCGAAGCTCGTGAAATAGCCTGCGGCGAGTCGCCGTAAGGAGAGCAAACGAGTGAACAGGGTAACCTAGCGACTGACAGGCGGGCACGGGGTGGATTTGGTTCACGCCAAGGTAAGACCCGAAGACGCAAAGGTTATTGGACCCCTTGGCTTCTCGGGGTCTTCGCGTGAGAGAAACGACTGAGGAGAGAAATCTGGAAATCTGGAAATCAGGAAACCGGAGGATTTGGCAGTCCCAGAGAGTTGTCAAAAATGGGGCCTTGTGCCTCCCTTCCTGTTTTCCCGATTCTTCCACACTTCATGAAGTGTGAAAGTGCCGGAGAGAACAGAGCAGCTCCAGAGCGACTACAGGGGTTGACCCAAGCCCCTCGACAAACCGGAAGAAAAGAGAGAGACTTTTTCCCAACATGGCAGCCCAACCGCCGCTCGCCTGCGGCTCACGGCGGTTGGTGGCTGCTGACGATCTGCAACCGCCGTTCCAACGGGCAGGAACCATCCTTCGCCAAGGCTACGGATGGCAAGCGCCCGTTCTCCATAACTTGCGACACCTTTTCCTCAGAAACGCACGAACCTCGCACACCCCCAACAGATGACCAAACGAGGCTGATCTGTGCGCCATTCGGGACAGGTCTTCAGAGCCTTTTCGAGATCGAACCCGCCGCCCCGGCTCACTGAGAGGCGGAGAAGATACGGAATGAATATGCCCCGCATAGACGTGATACTGATCGTGGTTCTGCTCGTGCTCGCGTTCGGGCTGGCGGAGCCGCTGTGCGCTGGGGAGCTGCCGACGGTGGCGGTGGTGGATTTCATTTCCACCAACGGGCCGGTTGACAGCGCCCTGCTCGGCGCCGCGGACCTGCTGGAAGTGGAACTGAGCCGCTATGACGTGCGGGTGATCAGCCGACGCGAGCTTAACCTGCTGCGCGGCGAGCGCGGCCTGGCCCGCAGCGGCACGGTCCGCCTTGAGGATTTACAGGGCGGGGCGCTGCCGTGGGCGGACTTCCTCCTGCGGGGCGAGTATCAGTATGGCGAGGGCGAAGCCGGCGTGCGGTTCCGCCTCGTCGATGCGGCGACCGGCACCGAGCGCGGAA
>CAYMLQ010000179.1:0-11233 GCA_964390795.1 uncultured Lentisphaeraceae bacterium | reverse complement strand
GGTGGTGGTTGGGCAGGATGCCCGCGTGCAGCATGTCGGGGTTGGTGATCACGAAGTCCGCGCCCTTCATGATCTTGGCGCGCTCCTCGCGCGGCGTGTCGCCGTCGAACGTGCCCAGCTTGCGCGTGTCGAGCGCGGCTTTGAGCAGCGCGCCGAGCGTGCCCTCCTGGTCGCGCGACAGCGCCTTAGTGGGGTAGAGCAGCAGCACGCCGAAGGGCGACTCGCTCGCGCAGTAGTCACTGAGGATCGGCAGCAGAAAGGCCAGTGTCTTGCCGGACGCCGTGCGCGAGACCAGCACCGCGTCCTGTCCGGCCGCGACCGTCTCGAACGCCTCGGCCTGGTGCGAGTAGAGCTGGCCGATGCCGCGCTCGCGCAGCACCTCCGCCAGACGCGGGTCGAGCCCTCTCGGAAACGGCGACAACGTCGCCTCTTCAGCCGCCATCACCTGATGGGTGCGGATTTGCCGTTCAAAGCGCGTGCGCAACAGCGCCTCGACGGCGTCGATGTGGGACGTCGCGTGTTTCATGACTTTCACTCACCGGATCGGCACTGTACCGGACTTATCCACCGTATAGCCCCATTTTGCGATGTAGGCAGGGCCTGGCTGAAACTCGTCACCCGTTTTCTTAAGGAGTTTCTGCAACGCCGCTTCGAGCTGCGCTTGCACGGCCGCGTGCTCAGGCCTGTTGACCAGATTGTCGAGCTGGTAGGGATCCACCTCGTTGTCGAACAGCAGCCACGGCCCGCTCAAATCACGCACATAGGTGTGGCGCGTCGTGCGCACGCCGCGGTACTCGCGCCCGCCCTTCTCGCGCGTCCACTCGCCGAAGGGCGTGTAACAGGCGATCAGCGCGGGGTTATCCTCCGGCGCGGCCGCGCCGCGGATCAGCGCCGACAAATCGTCGCCCTGCACCGACTTCGGAATGCCGGCGCCGCTCAGCCCCAGCAGCGTCGGCATGAGGTCTGGCGTGTTGATCGGCGCGGCGAGTTTGAGTCCCTGGGTCTGTGCGGCGGGATAGCGCACCAGCAGCGGCACGCGGACGGCCTCGTCCCACGGTCGCTGCTTGCGGATCTCGTTGTGCGAGCCCAGCATGTCGCCGTGATCCGAGGTAAAAACGAAGATCGTGTCGTCGCGAAGACCGGTGTCATCGAGCGTCTTCAGCAGGTCTCCAAGGCACTTATCCATCGCGGCCATGTGCGCGTAGTAGCCCGCCAGGTCTTTGCGCGTGTCGCGGTCGCCCTGCACGTTCGGCCGCAGCACGATGTCCTTCGCGTCAAACAGGCGCTTGTACTCGTCGGGCGCGGTCTCGTAGGGATTATGCGGCGGCCCCCACGAGAGAATCAGCAGGAAGGGCTTCGTGTTCTTCGCGTGGCCCGAGATATAGGCCTGCGCGTCCCGTGTCTGCGCGAACACGTCGTACCCCTCCCACAGGCGCTGGGCCGGGTCGTTGCCCGCGTAGTACGGCGAGCGGTTGTAGGCGTGTGTACACTCCAGCACCTTCCAGTAGTCGAAGCCCTGCCGCCGCTCCGGCGGGATGTAGGCGCTGCGGCCATGCCCGTCCACATGCCATTTGCCGATGTAGCCCGTGTCGTAGCCCGCCTGGGCGAAAGCCTGCGCGAGCGACGTCGCGCGCGTGCTGAGGCAGACGTCGTTGACGAACAGCCCGTGCGTCAGCGGATACTGTCCCGTGAGGAGGCTGGCGCGGTAAGGCGTGCAGACCGGGCAGCACGAGACTGCGTGCGTGAAATCGACGCTCTCGCCAGCGAGCCGGTCCAGCACCGGCGTCTTGCCTTGCAGGTTCGGGTCGCCCGCATAGCCGCACGCCTGCGCGCGCCACTGATCGGCCAGAACAAACACCACATTGGGCTTTTTGGCCTGACCCTTCTGCGCCGCATCGCTGGCGCACCCTGCCAGCAAAGCCGCCGCCGCCGTTCCCGTGGCCGCCAGAAAATGTCGCCTGTTCATCGCGTGTTTCTCTGTCATTGGACTCCCTTCGTGGCATGGGCGTCCCGCCCATGTCTCTCACGGGCGAGACGCCCGTGCCACGGACGCCCGCGCCACAGATCTTTTTCACACTCAAGTCGACCAATTCTTCGACAGGCGTGCTACCTTTTAAACTAGACGCCGCATTTTAAAAAAAACCTACGACATAGAACGTAGCACAGTCCGTAAGTCCTGTCACTTCGCAATGTGTGTTTCGGCAAGCTTGGCAATCTCACGGCCACTTCACGCCGAAGCCCATGGTCTCTCTCTGTGGCACGGGCGTCCCCGCCCGTGGTCCCGTGGCACGGGCGTCCCCGCCCGTGGTCTCCGTCTCTGTGGCATGGGCGTCCCGCCCATGTCTCTCACGGGCGAGACGCCCGTGCCACAGCACACGGCACTCACTTCTCCAAACTCTTCTTCACCTCCGTAATCGTCGCATCCTTCACCCCGGCCTTGCCTTCCACCGTATTCGCCTCTAACGCGAAGCGCGTGTCGGGGCTGTCGAGTTGAAAGGCTACGGCCGCGTTCGTCGCGTTATTCACCGGGTGCCACGCGTAGGCGTGATTGCGGCGCAACACGACCCCGTCGCACCCCTGGGCCACGTGGTACGCGACCGGCGCGTCGCGGACGACGTTCAGTTCCACCACCGTGCCGACCACCGACGCCGACGTATCGGCCGCGCTCTCGCTCTTCCGGCTGGTGACAATGACGCCGTTCTGACGCGAGCGCACAAACGAGTTATGGCGCAGCACATTGCCCAGCGCCCGCGGGAACTCGACAGGCAGACCCGGCGCGTCGCCGCTCGTGACCAGCGCCCCGTCGCTGCACTCCTCCGTGCGGTTGCCCTCGGCCAGGTTCCAGAAGAGCGGGCTCACCCCGCGGTTCCACGTGCGCGGCATCGACGAGGCCAGCGTCGAACTGTTGGCGTAAAGGAAAAGCCCCGGCTTGCGCTGCCGCGCGATGGTGTTGCCCGCGATCACATTCTCCACACAGGAGATCCAGAGCTGGATGCCGGTCATGCCGTCAGGCACATAATTGCCGACGATCAGGTTGCGGTAGAACATCGTGCCGACGGCCACGACCGAGCCCGCCTGCGGCGCGACGCGCCACGGGCGGTCCACAGCGAGCCGCTCGCCCGCGCGCCCGGTCACGCGCCGCGTCTGGCCCTGACCCGGCCCCGCAAAGACCGTCACGTAGTACTCGCCCAGCGGCGGCTCCTCCGTGCCATCGTCGAGGTCCGGCGGCCAGAAGGGCGTCTCGCGCCCCTCAGCGTCATGCGCGAGCTGCTCGCGCTTGACGCTCCCGAGCCGCGCGTCCGGCGTGGGCGGCAGCGTCGCGGGCAGAGTCACGCCCTGCGCGTCAGCACCGGCCAGCGGGCCGAAGAACATCGTGCGGTGGTTGCCTTCGAACAGGATCATCTCGCCGACATTCTGATCCGTACCCGCCACGCCGCCGAAGCGCGCCTGCCCCGCCTGGCCCGCAGCCTCGACGCCGTTGTCCGCAAGCCAGTTGTGCGCGACCGAGCCGTGCCCGGTCGAGAGCCAGATCAGACGGCGCGCGGTCGGTCCGCCAGCCTCCGCCCCCGGAGGCGACGCCACCACGTTGCCCTCGATCACACACTCCTCGACCGGCTCAGTGCGCCCGAGGATCGCCGCCTCCGAGTTGCCCCCGTAGCGGGTGACCGAGACCAGACGATTGCGGGCGAACACCGTCTGCCGGACGCCGGACAGGAACAGCGGCGTGCGTCCCCAAAGCTCGCTGTCACCGATCGCCCCGTCGCGCAGATTGCGCACGTGAATGCCGCAGTTCTCCGCCTGCTTGCCCTCGCAGTCCGCAACCCGCACGCGCCGCACCTGGCAGCCGCTGACCCACTCGCCCTGCGCCGCCGCACGGATCGCGATGCCCTGGTTGACCTGCGCGTTGCCAAGCAGGGTGAGATCCGCCAGCGCGGCGTGATCGCCCGACAGCCACACCGCCGCGCGGTTGGAGCGTGGCAGCACGCCGTCCTTACACGCGAAACGCACACACGACTCGCCCTGGATCACGATGCAGGTCGCCGTGTTGGTCGGCCAAGGCTTGTCGGAGGGAGCCGTCCCTGTGGCATGGGCGTCCCTCCCATGAATCACGGGCGGGACGCCCGTGCCACGTTCCCTCACGGGCGGGACGCCCGTGCCACGTTCCCTCACGGGCGGGACGCCCGTGCCACTTTGCGCACCGTGCATCAGCACAAAGGCGTCGAGCGACATCCCGCCGCCGCCGGTGTTCTTCCAGACGAGCGTGTGCTTGCCGGCCTGGATGTCCAGCACGGCGGACTGAACCCATTTGAACACGCCGAAGCCGCCGGTGTTCGGCAGGTTCTCAAGCGTGACCGGCGCTCCGCCATCGACCTGAAGCGTCGACTTGCCGCTGACGCCCGCCTGCTTCCAGGGCGACATGTCGGTGCCGTAGCGCAGCCACACGTTCCAGCGCCCGGACTGGGGAACAAGGATATCATAGGTCATGGTGTCGCCCGGCGTATGGATCGCACCGGGCGCAAGCCCCCAGCCGGAGGCCTCGAAGCGGGAGAACGACGCGGCGGGGCTGGTGACGAGTTCGAGCGTGGTCCGGTCACGCCCCGCGCCGCACAGCGTCACGTTCGCGGGAACCCGCAACGTGCCGGTAAAAGGGAAATGGCCCGCCGGCACGCGCACTGTCCCGCCGCCACGCTCCGCCAGCGTCTCCAGCGCGCTCTGAATATCGTCTCCGGCCTTGAGCCGCTTCTCCGCTTTCGATCGTGCGTAGGGCTTGGAGACAGCGAGCCGCAGCGGGCCGCCCCAGCCCCTGGCGCCGCCGCGCCCTCCGTGGACCCACAGCTCATAGGGGCCGGGCTCGAGATCCGCAGGCAAGGAGCAGGTCAGCGTGTACTTGGACACCTCGGTGACCATGAGCCAGCGCCCCGGCTTTCCGGGTGCGCAGAGCCAGACCCAGGCTTTCCGGCCATCGGGACGGCAGGAGAGATTGCGGCCGAAGACGCGTAACGTTGCGCCTTCGGAGACTGACGACCCGAGCCAGCCTGAGCTCTGCGTGACAGCGGCTGGGGCTTGCAGCGACCACCACGGCTGGGGCGCATTGAGGACGATCGGCTCGGAGTACCCCGCCGCGTTCTTGACGGCCAGCACCAGCGGCCCGTCGTAGGCGTGGTCGGGCACGGTCACAGCCAGATAGCCGTCCGTCGCGAGCTGCGCCTTGGCCTGCACGGACTTTCCGCCGGGGTTGTCGGGATGGTGGCCCCACACGACGACGTCCTTCGTCAGATTCGTGCCCACGAGGAACAGCGTCTCGTCCGGCCCCGCCTCCTGGCTGTGCTCGTAGATCTGCGGCGCGCCCGCGGCCGTCGGCCACGCGGGCAGCTCAAGCGCGTCGCCCGGCGGCGTCACGTCCCGCGATCCAGGCGGCAGTGCCGCCAGTGACGCACATGTGACCCACAACGGGAACGATACCAACCATGCACTGTTCATCACTCGCTCCTTTTAGTCCGCTCTCCGTGGCATGGGCGTCGCGCTCATGTTGCTCACGGGCGAGACGCCCGTGCCACGAACACCCGTACCACCTGACGTTTGCCTCAGTCCAGATGGAACACCTCTTCCATGCCCGCCCACCACTCGCCTGCGGCGCGGTCGGCGAAGGGCTCGTGGCACGGCTTGCAGGCCGCCCACCAGCGCTGCGTCTCGGGGTCGGCCGCCATGCGGGCCATGTCGCCCGCGAAATCGTTTCCGACATACTCGAAGTAGCTGAAGAGGTACAGCCGCCCGTCCGGCAGCCGGCGCAGGTAGATCGAGTAGTTCTGGAGGTTGCACTGCTTGATCATGCGCAGCACGCCCGGCCACGCCGCCGCATGCAGGCGCTTGTACTCGTCCAGTTTGTCGGGCCTGACCTCAATCACGGTTCCGTAACGTTGCATAACCGCCCCCTTCCAAGTTTTGTTGTCAAATCCTACGTTTTGGGTCACTGCGACACGGATGCGCTGTCGGCCTTCAACGTTTTTTCCATCTCCACTTGAGCGTTGAGTGTTCTCTCTCATCACCGGCGGATGACAGCCAGCCAGTCTTCGGTCGCATCGGCGGGGGGAGCGCCGAGCGCGACGGACCCGCCGCCGTTGACGGTGCTCACGGAGCCGCTCACAAGTTCGCCCCCGGCGCGAGGGTTGAACCACTTCACGGTGAAGGTGCCCTTCGCGGCAGCGAGGTCGAGGTCGGCGGTGCCGCCGTTGGGGAGATACACGAGATACACGTCGTCCTGTTTGGCCAAGCAGAACTTCGTGTTGTCATCCTTCGGGTTGCCGACGAGCGTGTTGGCGCTGGCCATTTCCGCGAAGGGAATCTTTTCCGTGCGGAAGAACTCCAGCGCGATGCGGCAATAGTCCCAGCTCTTGTCGCGGCTGCGGAAGTCCTGCGCGAGGAGGTCATTTTCCGGCAGCGCGTAGCCGAAGTAGTACTCCACGCCCGCACCGCCGGCCATGAGGTTGCCCCAGAGGGTAAGCTTGCGGATGTCGTGCAGCGTGTAGGGCTTAGCGGTGAAGTTGCCTTCGGCCTTCGAGCCTTTGGTCTGTTTTTCCACCGCGATGCCGTCATGGCCCTTGTAGCCCGGATCAGGCGGCACGCCGAGTCCGGCGGGATTCTGCTCGTCATTCGCGACGACCCACGGACGACCGGCTGCTGCTGATTCACGCAACCAGTGCAACGTCTGCTGGTGGACCGCCTTCCAGGAGTTCTGCAAGGAGACGCCCGTGAGCAGCGATTTGTCGCCCAGCAACGGCGTATACACCTTATCCTGCTGGTTCGGAAAGGTGTGGAGGACGATGTGGTGCTTGTAGGGATCGGTATTGTGGAGATACTTCACCATGTCGCGGATCTCGTCGCTGCTCTGCGTGTTCTCCTCGCCGATGTTCCAGTTCAGCGCGAGCGCGTGTCCGAAGCGTGCGATGATCTCGCGGCAATACAACTTGCGCTCAATGCCGAGTTTCCCGCCGTCGAGGGCTTCAGGCACGCGGCCCTCTTTGCGGCCCGCGCCGATGCGGTTATCGTCCATTTCATTCTCCTGAAGCTTGAAATGCAGATAGAGTCCGAGGGCGGTGGCGTGATCAAACACCACGCCCCACTGATCCAACTTCGAGCAGTCGTAGTGCAGCTTCGCGTCGCGCTCGACGAAGGGCCAGACGTTGTCGCCGTCGCCTGCGGCGTTGTAGGTGAGGAAGGAGAAGGCGTTGACGCCCTTGCCCGCGAGATAGTTCAACGCACCGATCAGCCCCTTGCCCTTGCCCGCGAGCCACGTCGGATCGCCCGTCTTCCAGTCGCCTGCGTGCGGCGCCCAGGTCTTGAGCGGGGCCTTGTCCGGCTTGCCCGCGCTCGTGTTGTCGAAGTCCGTGTAAGCCAGCAGCGTCTCAGGCGCATCAGGGCCGGCTTTCAGAAAAAACGCTTTCGACCCGGCGAACTGGAGATGGTGCTTGCCGACGTATTGCAGGCGGCCTTGGCCCCGCAAATCGCGGCCTGTTTTGTCGGTCTTCGCGACCGTGAAGTTGCCGCTGACGCCATCGAAGGGCTTCAACGCCTCGCCCCCGCCATCAAGTGCCGCATGCTTGCCTCGCGTAAATGACACGGCATACTTCCAGGTGCCCGCCTTGTCCGGCGAGAGGTGCGCCCGCCATTTCGTTCCCGCTTCGGCGGAGCTGTTGCCCGCGTTACCGTCCCCCGCAAAGTATCCCGGCACGTGGTAGCTCGGCTCACCCGACTCATGCGTGAAGGTCACCGACAGGTTGCAATCCGTAAAAGGGTTCGGTTCGTTGTCCAGTTCGTGCGCATACGGCCCATCGAGCGTCAGCGTGACCTTGTGCCACTCCTTCAGCTCCCCTGTTATTTGCACGGTGCCCTTGCCGTCCGCCTGGCGCGGCAGCACGAGAGGTACAAGCGCAACAGAGCCTGACACGGCGGCTTCGACGGTCGCCCCGCTCTTCGCCGCAGATTTCACGTTGGCCGCGGCCGCTTGCGTAGCGTCGTCCGCCGGATTGAATTTGATGCGCGCCCAGCGCGCCCGGCTGTATTCCAGGCCGCCCGCGCTCGCGACCGTGGACTTCACCGAGATGATGGCGCCCGTGTCCACCTGCTGATTCCTCCACATCACCTGATACTGCGCGCCCTCCTCCATGGGGGTCGGCGCAAGCGGACACGCATGCGCGCCGATTTGCTGGCCGTTCACCGCCACGGTGTACGTGGACATGCCATCCTCCTCGCCCACGGCCTCCAGCGTCACATCGTAACGCCCACTCGGGAAAGGAAACGCTTGCTGGGCCTGCGCGGTCTTGTCCTTCTCCGGATTGATGGCCAGCCATTTGCCCTTGTCGAGGTAGTAGCCCGTTCCCTCCAGCGGGAAGCCTGCCGCTTCCATCGTCAGCGCCGCCGCGCTGGCGGCGGCGTCCTTGTCGAGGTTGCCCTGAATCCACTTCGCCAGCGTGCCGCTGCCGTTGCCGTAGCCGCCGGGCAGCGGGACGTAGTCCATGGTTTGGGCTTGGGGCGGCGGCCCCCAGTGCGCCGGATAGGCGCGGACCACCGGGGCGGGCTCCGCCAGCTCATCAAAAGACGCCGGGAGCGCGCCCGCCTTGACCTTCACGGACGGCCCCTTGTCCGCAGGCCGATACTCCTTGTCGCGGGCGAGAACGAACTTGTCCATCTCGAAGCCGTCCTCGCGAAGCGAGAACAGGATCTCGTGTTCGCCCGCCTTATCGATGTCGAGGAACAAGTTCATTGGCACGCCGACATGAACCTGTTCGGTGCGCTGCTTGCAATCCCACGCCCATTCGTTCTTCTGCACCGTCTGCCAGCGCCGGCCGGATTCAGGCCATTGGCCATTGATTCCGACGTGTACGCCGTTGTCCTCGCTGCCGGTCGAAAACGCGCGCACCCAGACGTAATAGCGGCCGGGCGTTTTGATGTTCACCTTGTAATGCGCGATTGTCAGAGCGCCCGGCTTGTCAGTGAAGTTCTCCTCGTAGACCATCTTATGTCCATGTGTCCCGCGCGTGTCCGGAAGAATCTCGACATACGCGCCGCCGCTCGCGCCGGTCAGATGCGCCCGGTCGGCATCCGGCTTGATCTCCGGCACGTTCTTGGAGGAGGTGATTGTCCACGCCCGTTTATCGCTGAGCGTCTGCCTGTAAAAATGCTCCGCCTCGACGGCCACGATGCCGTCCACCTCGTCAATAACGAGATCCGGCGCGACGATCGGAGTCATTGATTCGTGCGCAACTGCCGTCAGTCCTGCGGCCAGCGCAACAAGGATCATGAAGCCAATTTCATTTGTTTTCATCATTCCAGCGTACACCACGCTGCGCCAGATCGTCCAGTGGATTCCCGAAGGGCTCGGGGCCGTTTCGGCGGGGACGTTTTGACGGCGGGCAGTTTTGACGGCGGGCGTTGACGACGGGTGTCAAATGCCGTATGGTGGGGGCGTTTTACGGTTCGAGAGGTAGAACAGCTGGTCGGACGGGAGCGGTCGCGCCTGCCCAGAGAACAACGGAGGTTTAGGCAAAATCAGATGAAACACACCCTCATCCTCATCACCGCCCTGCTGCTGACGCCGCTGGCGGTAGTTTGCGCCGCTGAACCCAGCCCCGCCAAGCCCAACCTCATCCTCATCCTTGCTGATGATTTGGGCTACGGCGACCCCGGCTGCTACGGCGGCAAACTCGTGCCGACGCCAGCGATTGATTCGTTGGCGAGCGACGGCGTGCGCTGCACCGACGGCTACGTCACCGCGCCCGTGTGCGCCCCGAGCCGGTGCGGGCTGATGACCGGCGCCTACAATCAGCGCTTCGGCATGCAGTGGAACGAAGACCAGTGGCGCAACCGCGGCTACTCGGTTCCCGCATCGCACAAGCTTCTTCCGCAGGCGTTGAAAGCGGCCGGCTATGCCACCGGCCACATCGGCAAATGGAACATTGGCGCGGACATCGCGGGCTGTTTCGACGAGGCCCATGACGTGATGGATTGGGAGGCGGATTACTTTCCGAACAGCGCCGGCCATTATCGCGGCGTGGACAATCCGGCCGAGCCCGACTCCAGCAAGGTTCAAGGCGTCTGGGGGCCGGAGCGGCCGGGCGAGGAGTATCTGACCGATCGCATCGGCCGCCACGCCGTCGCGTTCGTGGAGAAGCACAAGGCGCAGCCGTTCTTCCTCTACCTTGCCTTCAACGCCGTGCACAGCCCGTGGAGCGCAAAGACCGCGGATCGTGAAAGGTTCGCGCACATCAAAGATCCGCCGCTCAACTTCTACGCGGCGATGATCGCGTCGCTCGACGAAAACATCGGACGCGTGCTCGCCAAACTGAAAGACGCCGGCCTGGATCAAAACACCCTCGTCGCGTTTGTCAGCGACAACGGCCCGGCCGTCGGAATGCCCGCCATCAAAGTCTGGCCGGAGGGTTGGCCGAAGGAAATTCTCGTGGGCTCGGCTGGCCCGCTGAGAGGTCACAAGGGTCAATTCTTCGAGGGCGGCATCCGCGAGCCGTTCATCCTGCGCTGGCCTCTGCAGCTCAAGGCCGGGCAAACCTACGGCCAGCCGGTCAGCACCATGGATTTCTACGCCACCTTCTGCGCTGCGGCCGGTGCGCCTGTGCCAACCGGCACCACGCTCGACGGCGTCAACCTGCTGCCTCACCTGCGGGGCGAAAAAACAGGCGCCCCGCACGAGATCCTGTTCTGGAAGAACGGCGACCTGGGCGCGGTGCGGCAAGGCGACTGGAAACTCGTCCTCGGGGCCTGGCGGCCCAAGCTCCAACTCTTCAACCTCGCCGATGACCTAGGTGAAAAACGCGACCTCGCCCAAGAGAGGTCGGACGTGGCTGCGGAGCTCCACCAAGCCTGGCTCGACTGGAGCGCTGAGCTGCCGCCCCGTGCGAACCCGCCCGTTGCCAAGCCTGGCCAGTCGGGCGCGGACAAAAAGACCGCCGGCACCGGAAAGCCGCCACAGGACCGCGGGACGCTGTTCGAGGCGAAAGATACGAGCCGCGACGGCAAGCTGAGCCGGGAAGAATTTCTGTCCGGCCAAGCTGACCAAGAGGCCGCGAAGGCGCGCTTCGAGCAGTGGGACACCGATACGGACGGGTGCCTCGCGCGCGAGGAGTTTGTCAACATGGGAGCCAAGTTGCGTTGAACAGCGACACTTCCCCTTTTTTGGGTTGACGTTATAACATCCGTTAAGATATCGTTCAATCATTGT
>CAYMLQ010000178.1:0-11241 GCA_964390795.1 uncultured Lentisphaeraceae bacterium | reverse complement strand
AAAGCTGGTCGCGTTCTCCGAACCGATCAGAGGTTTCTTTCCTTTAAACTTTTCGTATTTATCCAGATTATAGTTGAATCCAAATACGTCCAAAGGCTTCTCGAAACCCGTGTTCGCTGCCGGCTCCGGCGAGTTGCACCCGGCCGTTACCGGCCGGCTTGGATCGTGCTTCTTGACAATATCGACCAGCCGTTTGGACATTGCACAGGCATTGGTGGCGTACTGCTCGTTGATTTCATTGCCGATGCTCCACAGGATCACGCAGGGATGGTTGCGATCACGGCGCACCATGCTGCTCAAATCCTTCTCGCTCCATTCGTCAAAGAACCGGCCGTATCCGTTGCCCAGCTTGTTCAGTTTCCATTCATCAAACGCTTCATCCATGACCAGGAATCCCATCCGGTCACAGATGCTGTAAAACTCCGGATCCCGCGGATTATGACTAGTTCGAATCGCATTGCAGCCCATGTCACGCAGTATTTCCAGTTGATGCTCGATGGCACGCGGATAGAAAGCGGTGCCGGTGCATCCGAAGTCGTGGTGCAGGCACACGCCCTTGATGTCCACATGCTCGCCGTTGAGGAAAAACCCCCGGTCTTTGGTGAACTCGAAAGATCGAATACCCAGCGGCGTGACATCGTCATCCACCGTGCGACCGCCGACGTCCACTTTAGAAACCAACTGGTAGAGCTGCGGCGAATCAACCGACCACAGACGGGGATTCCGGATGACCACCTGCTGATCAAACTCGCGCTCCCCGCCCGCAGTGACAGGTTGGGTTGCACTCGTTTCGGCAACGACCTGACCCGCTTGGTCCAGGATGATCGACCTCAACGTGACTAGGGCTTCCCGATCACCCTGATTCTCGATCCGGGTTCGCACGCACACGGCAGCTTCGGCTTTGGATATTTCGGGCGTCGTCACATACGTACCCCAGTGACCGATATGGACCGGATCCACCGTGGTCAGCCATACGCGGCGGTAGAGTCCCGCTCCGGGATACCATCGGGCGGTCGAAGGAATGACGTTCACTCGCACAGCGATGACGTTCTTCTCACCGCCGACCTTCAGGTATGGGGTCAGCTCGAACTGGAAACTGGTGTAGCCGTACGGCTGACCGCCGAGCCGGTGCCCGTTGATCCACACCGTGGAATCCATATACACTCCGTCAAAATCCACGAACACCTTCTTACCCCGGCTCGCTTCCGGAATGGCAAAGGCCTTACGGTACCACCCGAGGCCACCCGGCAGATAACCCACCGAACCGCCGCCTGGGTAATTGGGATCGAAGGGCAGTTCAATGCTCCAGTCATGCGGCACATCAAGCGTTCGCCACTTGGAGTCATCAAAGCCTGCCTTTTCCGCGCCTTCCACATCGCCGAGATGAAAAGTCCACGCGTCGCAAAGCGCTTCCTTTGTCCGGGCAGATTTCTCACCCGATGCGCATAGCCCCATCTCGGCCGATGCCAGAAGAAGAACCAAAACCGTCACTATGTGTCCTGATCTCATTGACTCAGCCACCTCCCGCAACAATCATCTTGCGCGACAGCGGATAGCGCGCAACCGCCGCCAGCGCCAGCAGGCAAATGAGCGGTCCGGCGAGGAACATCGCAGCCCCTAGCCGCCAGACCGTCTGCGCCGTGTGCGTGCCCTGCGCCGCATCCGCGCTGAAGCCGATCGCGCTGAGCGTCCACCCGGACGCCATCAGCGCGAAGGAAATCGCCAGCCGCATCGAGAGGCTGAACACCGCCGAATATGCGCCGTCCCTATTCACGCCGCTGCGCCGCCGGTACAGTTCCGCCACGTCGGCCATCATCGCGACCCCGGTCGGCAGCAGGATCCCGTTGCCCAGCCAGAAGGTGGCGTGGAACGCGACGAACAACACCAGCGCCGTCAACGTGCCGGTCGGAACCCAACCGGTCAGGAACAACGCGGCGAGCATACCGTTGCAGAGGACGCTGAGCGCCCCACCCACCAGCACCGCCCCCCTTTTGTCGAGATGTTTTGCGATCCACGCGGACAGCGTCGCTCCGACTGCCATACCGATCATGGTGGAGCCGTGCGCGATGGACTTCTGCTCCGGGCCGAAACCCATGAAATAGACGTACACGTACATCTGGAGCGAACTGACCAGCACCATGGCGACACACGCGAAGAAGATAAAGACCAGCACCCACCGAGCGTTCAGATCGGTCACGATACCCCGCATCTCCGCCCAGAAATGGCGAACCCCGTCCCCCGCCACAACCGGCGCGGAACGGGTGTCCGTGATCCAGCCGCGCGTCAGCCACAGCGTTGCCAAAACAAAGACCACGGTCGCTAGGGAAAAGACCGCGCCCATGTGAATGAAGTTCAGCGGCATGGACGTGCCCAGGATCTTCGCGCCGTCCGGCCCTACGGAATCGCGGAAAAAGACGCTCCACGCCAAGGCGGGCCCCGCGAAATTCGCGGCCATGTTCATCACCTGCCGCACCGCCTGAATCTTGGAGCGGCCCTCGTAGTCCGGAGTCAGCTCAAAGCCCAGCGCCATGTAAGGGATGAAAAACATCGTCAACCCCGTGCGCAGCAGCACATTCATCGTCACCAGATATGCGAACAGCGGCATGGCCCGTCCGTGCAGCGCCTCGGGCACGTCCCACAGGAAATAGAAGCACAGCGCCATCAGCAGCCCGCCAGCCAGCATCCATGGGTGGCGCCGCCCGAAGCGGTGGCGCGTCCGGTCGCTCACGTACCCCATGACCGGATCAGTGACCGCCTCCCAGAAGACCGAGACCGACATGGCGATGCCCGCGAGCGCCGGGCTGAGCCTGAGCGCCTCGGTGTAGTACAGCATCGCGAAACCGAACAGGCCGTTCATCACCAGCGAATTGGCGCACTCGCCGAGGCCGTAACCGAGCATGTTCGGGAACGATGCCGTACGCGGCTTGCCTGAAACTGTAGAGGTGCCCATCTCGGTCATGCAGTCACCGGCCCTTTCCCCGTCACCCGCAGCACACACACCGGCCCGAAAAGCCCCGACTTTGTCTGGGCGGGAAAAGCATACGGCGTGGGTATGCCCACACTATAGTGGTTTGCCAGCGTGTTGGCCACGCAGATCGAAACCGTGTTCATGCCGGCAAGGACGTGCTCCGTGATGTCGGCACGCCAAGGCGCTGCGACAAGCGTGGCCGCCGGATGGCCGTTGATCCTGATTTCGGCAGAGGCGGACACCTCGCCCAGATCCAGCACAAGCCTTTCCCCTTGAGCGGCCGCCGCTCCCAGAAACTCGGCCCGGTATTCGCCCTGGCCGGAGTAGGCAGCAAGCCCATACGCGCACCAGTCGCCCAGAGGCAACTCGCCCGAACCGCAGAGCATGCCCACGGGCTCTGGCAAAACGTCGCCCGCGCGAAACTCCGGAAAGGCCTCCACACGCAACGCGACCGTGACGGGATACGGACTGACATGAGCCACAGTCGCATGATACCGCAAACTGCCGTCAGGCTGCGGCAGAGCCTCCTCGCACACGAGTACCCTTCCGTCAGCCCATACTTGCGTGTCGCCGCGTGCCGCGAAGCGCAAGCCCTGCAAACCGGGCGGAGCGAGGAAACGGAGCCATACCGCCCGCCTTTGCGGCCCAGCAGGCAGGGAAGGTCGTAGTGAATGCGAATC
The DNA here is from genome assembly GCA_964390795.1 of uncultured Lentisphaeraceae bacterium. GTDB lineage: Bacteria > Verrucomicrobiota > Kiritimatiellia > RFP12 > UBA1067 > CAYMLQ01. Next base: position 7,593 of record CAYMLQ010000178.1, on the reverse strand, counting down.
GCGGAACCACCGCAACCCGAGTTCCCGCGGATCGGCTTCAGCCGTGGAAAACGCCGCAAAGGCGCGCGTGCGCTGACCTTCGGGCTGAATGAGTTTCAGCAGAAGTCGGTTGACGCCGGGCCGCAACGTCACCCTCGCAACTTTCGGCTCGCAGGTATAGTGAGGAATGCACCACGGCTCATAAAGCCCCGGCGGAAGAGCGTCAACCTGTTCAAGAACCGGCAGCCCGTTCAGCCACGCGCCGAACGCGCACCGCCCGCCCATGACGAACGGCACTGCGACTTCCTTGTCGGAGAAAACCTCCGCCCGGAGATACCAAACGCTACCCGGCGTCTCGCACTGAAAGTCGAGGTAATCATCCGGAACCTGGCCCTTTAAACCGTGGGGGCCGCTCAGCCAGTCGGTCAGGAACGGATCGCGCTCGATTCCCCAGCGCAGGGAAAAGGCATAGGGCTGCCATGCGCCCTCCACCGGCTCACCCGCAACAAGGCGCGCTTCAAGTCCGGTGACAGCCTCGTCCGGCGGCAGCGGACCCAGCGACTCAAGACGCGGCCCAAAGGAGTAGGTCGTCTCCGCCCAAGAGGTATCGTCAAACCCGGCCTCATGCCAGTTGCCCCCCGCCTCGGTCTCTTCGGCATACCGGAACCGCCGCGTCTCCGGTCCCAAGAAACCTTCGGATGCAGGCAACCTGAAATCCCCGAACCGGTTGTCCAGCGTCGGCCTGACCGTAAACTTCCACGGCCCCTCTAAACGGACCACCGCCTCTGCTTGAGGTTCACCTTCCGCGCCCGGAGGTCGCGGGCTACCTGGGTGGCGCGGGCTCTCCGAGCACGCTCCGGCCCTCTGCCCTCCAGCATCCCCGTTCGTAGTGGCGCTGTCAGTCGCTTCCCCCTCCGACCTCTGACCTCCGACCTCCGACCTCCGTCCCCCAAACACCACCACCCTCGACTCCTTCGCCGCCAGCGTCACCCGCACCGTGCTGACCCCGTTCTCCACTGCATCAACAGGCAGTTCCTCACTCTTCCCCGTCCACGCGTCCCACGTTTCCGCCTTTCCTGTGGCACGTACCCGCAAGAGGGTCTCCACCGACTGAGGGGAGGGGTTGAACATGTAATAAGAGTCACTGCCGTCGAAACGCCGGTGCAATACCTGAAGCGGCTCTACCGTCGAAACCGCGTCGCGTACGATACTGCCGTTGATCGCGCGCAGAACCTCGTCGTATCCCTTGCGGATGAATACGCCGCAGCCTCCCGACGGGTGGGTCTTCTCATGCGAATGCGTTCCATCCGCAACCCCGAACACCTCCAGAAGCAGCGCCTCGATCAGCGCATCGCCCCGGCCCGCGCGGTCACTGGCGGAAGGCAGGCGGCCGTATGCGATCACCACGCCGCCCGCCTGAACGAACGCCCGTGCTTTCGCGAGTGTCGCAAAGCGGATTGCATCCATCGATGGAAGAATGAGCACCCGGTAGTCCTCTCCGCTCACGCGCAGTTCGCCGTCCGCCGCCTGCGCACGAACAACGGATTCGTCATCGATGAAATCAAAGTCGCACGCGCGGCCGAACAGATACTTGCCGACGCCGAACGCGCTCTCCTCGGGTTGCGGGTCATCCGTCTCAGCACTCTGCGTGACGCCATTCCCGACATGGGCAACCAAACGATGCATCTCAGGTGTTTCCGGCTGCGCATCGAGCGCCGAGATCGGGTAGAGGATAGCCACATCGCAGCAATGGACGCCCTGAGATAGGAGCCATGCCAGCCGCGTGCAGTACGCGTTGAACGCCTGGATGTGCCCCCAATAAGGCTGGCGGAAATGAAAGTCCGGCGCGGCCCACTCCCACCAGCCGCCGCGCGTCGTATAGTACAGGCCGTGCAGATTGACGACCGTCGCGCCGTACGCGAAATCCTCGTTCAGCGCCGCAACAACCTCGCCCGGCGTCGTGCCCCAGCCGCTGGAGTGGAACGCCTCAATCCAGACCCTCGGGCGCCGGTAAAGATGGGCGATGGAACTGTTAACCTTGATTCCCTTGAAGGCACGCGGCTCATGTAGCTTAGGATCATCCGTGCCGGGTGCCGAATACCAGCGCATCGTGCGGAAGGTGTCGCCGTAATACTGACGCCCCACGGCGATCTCTCCGCGCCCGAGGTTGTCATTCCCGAAGAGCGTGCCGTGTTCTTCGTGCCAGTGGTAGACCGGCTTGAAATAGTACGCCTCCAGGCGGCGGACCACGGCGTCGGAGAAATCGAGGCGTACCTTCTCCGTGACCGAACCGAGATCCAACCAAAGCGTCGGCAACAGCGGACGCAGGTCATAGCCCTTGTCCGCCTGAAACGCGTCAAAGAGCCGGTTCGACCAGAACGGCATGCGCGACCCGAAGTCCAACTCGTCCTGAAAGAACAGCGTCAGTGTCCGGCCCACCTCGCCGGGACACTCGCGCACAAAGGGTTCATACAGCCGCTCGATGGCGAGACGTCCGGAATCCGGGTGCAGCGGGTCAAAAGCGTTGAGTCGGGCAAACACCAGCGCCACCAACCACTCGCCCTCCGGCAGTTCGCCAGTCAGCACACCACCGCGCACCTGGCCGGACAGATCCAGCGCCCCTTCAACGCCGAACTCGAGACGATCAGCTTCGTCATTATCCCCATTGAGCGTTGAGCGTTGAGCGTTGAACGTTGAGCGTTCACCACTCAGAGGGTACGCCCAGGCCCCGACCACCTTCGTGCCCGGTTCGGCCGAAAGCCTTACGGACATCTTCGGTGTTCTCGGTTCCGAGTTCTTCGTTCTTGGCTCTTCGACAGCTTGAGCGTTGAACGTTGAGCGTTGAGCGGTGAGCGTTTGCTGTTCGTTCCCGACCTTTTCCCACACGCAGCTTAACTGGCCGCCCTCCATGTCCGGCCTGCCCTGTCCGATCGCCTGTAAGAGCGGCTTGCAAAGCGTGTAGTCCTGAAAACCTACGGTCATGCCGCGCGCGCGGCACTGCTCCAGAAACCAGCGGAACAAATCCCACCAAGCCGGAGAGAACAGCTGCGGGTCTCCGGAGTCGGTCGGTCCGTCCGCACGATGGGGATAGCTGATGATGGTTTGGCGCACACCCTTTGCGCACAAGTGGTCGAGCTGCCAAGCGAGGCGTTCCCGTTCGAGCGGTTCGCCCGCCCACCAGTAAAAGGGCACAGGCCCCCAGGCGGCCGGAGGCTCACAAAAAAGGTTCAGAACGGATACCCCTTCGCGATTCATATAGCCAAATTATCACGTCCCCTGAAGATTTGACATGGACAAAACGTCATATTCCATGTACTTTTTTAAATCCATGCGGCAAATCGACACAACCAATCCGGCCGCCCATCAGAAGGCCAGAGTATTATCCGCCGAACCCAATGTAGCTAGGGCTTTCGAACTGGCTGTGGGGTTTCGCGTCCATCTGATCGGCCTATACTATTGCGAATTCGGCTCCGAATGGAATTCCGGCGGCCAACGCGAGAGCGACTATGTACATCATATTGACTTGGCGTTTACCGGCAGACGCCAAGTGGTTCACGGTTCTCGCTGCATATATATCGAACCCGGCATGGCCTATTTTCTGCCGGGCAATACGCCGGTTGAGCGCCGCTGTCTTCAAAAGGGGCGCGTGCTCTACCTTAAATTCCGCTGCGAATGGCTGCCCGGCGTAGACCCGCTTTTGGACTGGCCGGAACGCACACCCACGCTCATCGGCCCGTTTGCAAGGCAGGAATGGCAGTCTTGGCTGAAGCGCGAGAGATATGCCGATGTGAACGCCTTAATGCGGCTTCACTCCCAGGTGGAAAACTGGCTGGCGGGCGTATTGCCTCCCCTGGATGCGCTGCTCAGCCGGCATCTCGAGACGCACGCCCGATTCACGCCGGTCTTCAGCCTCGTGGAACAGAAGCTGGGCGCGGATCTGAGGATTTCGGAGCTGGCCAAAGCGCACGGCACAAGCCTGCACGCCTTTTCCATGGCCTTTTCCTCCAGCACGAAAATCTCGCCCAAGGAATATCTCAACCGCCGCTTAAACCAGGAAGCGCTTCAACTGGTCATCAGCACGGAACTCAAAATCAAGGAGATCGCGGAGCGCCTGCGCTTTACCGACGAGTTCTACTTCAGCCGCTTCTTCCAAAAACTCAACGGCGTCCCGCCCTCCCGCTACCGCGCCCGCTTCCGAACCGCCTGAGTGCTCCCCTATCCGCGCAGGCGAAACGCAGACGGACCCTTTCACAAAGAACTGGCATTCGAGCCAAGGCATGGGGTTGGAGCCCGGGCTTTCCACACGAATTTGGAGCGGCCCCCTGGGCGCGATGAAGGCTTTCTTTTTGACGGGCAGGTCTGCCCTCTTCTTCCAGTTCAGGTCATAGACCCCGATGGTATCGCCGCCTGTATACCAAACATAGGAATCGCTCGGGACGGTGCCGCTGAGCTGCATAGAGCCTGCACCGATCATGATCACCGGATTGATCAGTGCTGTCGGAACCTCGGGCAGTAACCGGATCTTGCTGACTTTGATGTCCACCGTGGTCTTGGGCGGCACCTTGCCCAGTCCGATTGACATCCTGCGGAGCGTACCGTATTTCGACCCTTTGGTCGCGAAGCGCCAGCCCCAGCGGGCGTCGCTCCACGACACCTCGCCGCAAGGGATAACAATCTCGCGCGGCCCCTTGAAGTCGACGACCACGATGTAATCCCGTGCTCCGTGACAATGCGCCTGTAGAACCAACACGGCCCCGCTGCCGTCGCCGGTGACGGTCAGGCCGATCCCGCGTGCCTTTTCCATGTTGGAGGCGCAGTCGAAGAACGGAAGATTCTCCTCGTTCTTAACCGCCTCGTTACGTTTGTTCTCGAAGCGGATCTTCAGCGCCTCGCCGTCAGCGGCAAACTGATGGTCGCCGACATTACGGATCTTGTCGGCTTTCGGTTGCAGAAGCGTCTCCAAAGCGGCAGCGGGCTCTTGTGTCGGCGTTGTTCCAGCGGGCTTTAGTCCTGCGCCGACATTGTAGGCCGCGACAATCGTTTTGTCGGGGGCTGTACTTTCGTTCGTTTGGCCGCTGACCCGTGTCTGTCCGTCAAATCCGGACATGACCCGAATGACGAACTCGGGCTCTTGCCCCGCGTACGGGTTTTCAACCGCAAGGCTCTCGCCGGTCTTGACGTATTGCCTGGGCACGATGGGGCCGAACTCGGAACCGGTTCTCCAGCCGATGTCAATTCCTGGGCGGTATAGCATCCGTAGAGGCGTAACCTCATGCCCGGCGCCCTTCTTTTCGGCGCGATAGATGACCTCGTCGCCCGAGCCCAGAATGGTTTTGCGCTGCTGCTCAGTGAGCAGCGGCGCCACCTTCTTCCAGGCGAGGACAGTCGCGGCGGCGTAAGAGGACAAGCCGTGATTCAACAGAATCTCGGTCGAGACGCCAAACATGGGCTCGGGCTTATAAAGGCCAATGCTCCGCACACCCGCGGCGACGGGCTTGGCCACGGCGGAAAACATTTCGTACGGACCGGTGGCAAGTCGTCCGTTGCGCGCGAGCGTCAGCGGCACTTGCGGCTGGTTCCTCGCGGCAATGGCGGCTTTTGAACTGTTGAACCGGTATTCGAACTGGCAGGGCATATGCGAGCCGCCGGAATTGTTGCTGGTCACGGCATGCTCCAGGTTGGTGTAGACGGCCTCCGTGAACTTGGCGTACCCCCATTGATGGTTGACCGTGTGGATCTCGCCCGCGTCCTGCTCGCAGTGGATGATGTTGTTGCGGTTGCTGAACTCCGCGATGCGGCGGCCAAGCTCCTCCACGAGCGTGCTGTCGTTGTCGGCCGTGAAACACTGTCCGTAGGGACGGATCAGGCCAATCACCGGCGAGTTGGCTGAATGAGAAGCAGGGGCGCTCTTCACTGCGCCGCGCCGGCACTCCTTGAGCGTCCACACCTCTTTGTCCGTGTCCGTGAACTTGTCCACTTCGACAAATTCATCGCCCACGCGGATCACGCGGATGTTGTTCCAGGGATCGACATTGGCGGGACCTGTGACTGGACGGTCAATGCTCGTCGGCATCTCGCCGCCGGGCGCTGGTTTGAAAAGAATCGTCTTGTCCGTCTCGGAGACGGGCTGAACCAATGTTCCTTCAATCCACTTCGCGAGGCGCGGATCAATCTTGCCGACCACATAATCCGGATCCTCATTCGCGATGGCGCAACTCACCGTGTGGATCGTCAGGCCGATGCCCTTGCTTCGCGCATAGCTTGCAAACTTCTGGAAGTCCGCCTCACCCTTGGGAAAAGTGGCCGGATTCAGATGAAGAAAACTGTGTTTGACGGGCCAGTATTCGCCGCGCCAGGTGTCGGTGTGCATGTAGATGCGCTTCATGTCCAACTTGGCGGCGAAGTCAGCAAGCGTGTAGAGTTCCGCGTTATTGGTGGCGGTAATCAGCATCTGGCTCTGATCCGTAAACTGCCGCTGCCATTCCGCGAGCCAAGCCCGCGCAGTTTCCACAGTCCAGTCGCCTTTGATTTTCGGATGTGGCAATCCCTCGTCAGACCAGATGTGGAGGAGCGTCTCGTCCGCATCGGCCTCATCGGAGGGCACATAGATGGCAAAGCCGCCCAAGGGCGTATGGGCTGAACGCTCCCAGAGCCACGGCCAACTGATGTCGCAGCCCCAATGCGCTGCATGAGTCATATAATCCAAAGGCAGCGTCTTGGCCTTAACATCCACATTCATCTTGAACTGCAACCACAGCAGATTCTTTTTCGGCACGCCTTCGACGCGAGTGATTTTAAACGTGATGTAACGGTCGGTGGCTTTGACATCGAAGGAAATCCGTACATCGTCTTTGATCGAGGCCACCAGTTGCTTTCCGTCCCAGCGCAGGTCTCTAAACGCGAAGGCGGTGGGACCGCCATAGTTGAACGCAAAGCCTTTGATTTCGAAGCCGGGTCCGGGGTCCTGCTCGTTGAGCAGTTCCTTGTTGTCCGCCTTGAAGGATTTCGGCCTTCCGTCCGAGGCAAATTTCAAGACCACGCGGCCCGCGCCGATCTCGATGGGATCACCCGCATAGGAAATGGCGGCTGCGGATGTTGCGATCAACAGTGCTCTTTTCAGCATGACAGAACTCCCTCGCTACTATTTTACAATTTTGTTCGCGCTGAAGGTCCATGAACCTGGCTCTACGGCAAACAGCAGATAGCGCGAAGTGGCTGCGCTGAAACGAGCGCCCGGCAGGGCCCCGTTGGCCTTGCCTGCTTTCCAGAGCACCTTGCCGTTGGCCGTCACGTCAGTGATCGTCTCACCCGCCAACACTGGAATGCCCACAATCGCCTGCGTGCCGGAAGGAGAGGTCAAGTCGAGAGCGAACAGCTCCTTCGTGTTGGACAGTTTCAGCGCGATGTCGCCTTTTGCCGTGACGACCTTGGTGGTGATCTTCTTCAGCGTCCCCATCTGCGGCAAAACGCTGTAAGAAGAAAAGCCTGCCGCTGTCGGGGCGATGCCGGCGAAATATTGAGACATGATGGTAAGCGGGCCCCCGCTCCAGGCGTGGTTAATGGTGCCGCCGCCAAAACCTTCCGAGCCGATGCCCCAGCCTTCCCAGAGCGTGG
>CAYMLQ010000177.1:0-11252 GCA_964390795.1 uncultured Lentisphaeraceae bacterium | reverse complement strand
ACGAAGGCAGCCTGACCATCGACGAGGATCTGATGGACGCCGTCGGCATCCTCAATTTCGAGAAGCTGCTCATCGCGAATCTGGACAACGGCAAACGTCTCGAGACCTACGCGATCCGCGGCCCCCGCGGCAGCGGTGTGGCGTGCCTGAACGGCGCGGCGGCCTACAAAGGCGAGATCGGCGACCGGCTGATCGTCATGGCGTGGTGCCAGCTCGACGACGCCGAGCGGCCGCACCACCACCCGAAGATCGTGCGGCTCGACGCCAGCAACCGCATCGTCGCGGCGGCGGTGTGACTGGCGGCTGCAAGCGTGGATTTACTTTGCTGACAGGGGGAAACAAGCGGCCTGTGCGAAGCTACTTAGTGACGGCTTCCCAGAGGCAGTGGACGGCGCGGCCTTCGAAGCCACCCGCGCCGAGCAGAATGACCGGCCGGGGATCGGCGAGATAAGGCTCGTCGTAACGCCGCGCCTTGAGCTGCGCCAGCGCCTCGGACGCAGCGCCAAGTTTGAACTCGATCACATAGATGGCGTCGGGCGTCTTGATCACGGCATCCGCGCGGCCTTTGTCGCTGTGAGGCTCGGCGAGAATCTCCCCGCCGGTTGCTTGCAGTGCGGCGAAAAAAATGGAATGGTAGTACGCTTCGCGGTTGACGTGCAGGTCATACGGAATCGCCGCGAAAAGCGCGACCAAGGCTTGCTCAAATTGAGGGCGGTCACCCTTGCGCAAGGCGTCAAGCATGATGGCTGCTGAGGTCTGCCCCGCTGCTCCATTCGATCCGCAGAAATGTCCCAGCATCATGCCGAACCAGGCCTCGCGCACTTCGGCGTTAGGGAAACCCAGGGTATAGACTTGGCCGCTGACCGACTTGACCGTTAGATAGCCGGACTGCCAGAGCAGAGGCTCGGCCGTCGGTTGGGTGATGTCGAAGAGCAAAGAAAGATTCGTGGCTTTGACGCCCTCCAGATTGCCATCTGGGCGTTTTAGGGTGTCGGCCATGTCGACCAGCATTCCCGGCGTGCCGCTGGCCCACCAGTAACTGCCGAACGTGCGGTCGGCCATGCAATTGAGGATTGCCCACGGATTATAGACCTTCTCGCCTGTTCCCCACCAGTAGCCGTTGTAGCGCTCCCTTAAAATATTCCACGTCTGCTCCTCCGTCAGGGCATTGGCCTGCGCCAAGCGCTGGACGAACGGGACGAAGTCTCGATGCAGTTCCGCCTCGGTGTAGCCGCAGAGTTCCGCCGCATCAGGGAGAAGCGTCACATCCTTCATCTGGTTCAACTCGGAGAAGATGCTCGTGCGCACCATGCGGCCAATGCCGGTAATAAAGAGTTTTTCAAGATACGCGTCGCACCCTTTGAGCGAGCCATAAAAAGCAGAGAGCACATCGCGCATTTTACGCGCCATGGGCAGCTCCGTGAGGTGGTCGTGCACCGGCTTCTCGTATTCGTCGACGATCACCACCACGCGGCGGCCGGTCTTGTCATAGAGGCCGCGAAGCAACATCGTGAAGGCTCTCGGCGTGTCATCCTGATCAATTACTAGGGCATGCCGAAGCGCAACGTCATTCAGCATGCGGCGGAGGCTGCAATCGAGCTTCTCCGGCGTGGACGAGCCGATGTCCGTTAAGCTGAAGTGAATGACCGGGTTCGTCTTGCTCCAGTCCCAGCGCGGGGCGATGGCGAGGCCGGCATACAGTTCTCTTCGGCCTTCGTAAAGATATTTGATAGTGGAGCAGAGCAGGGATTTTCCGAAGCGGCGCGGGCGGGCGAGAAAGAGATATTTGGCTGCGTCGAGGAGATTGAACAACACGCGTGTCTTGTCCACGTAGAGATAGTTTGCCCCTTCTTCGCGGAGCACCGCAAAATCGCTAATTCCAAGAGGCAATCTGGGCAGAGGGATAGACATGGCTTAAAGATAGCAAAAAAGGGTGAGCACTTGAAGAGTTAAGCGTGATCGGGAGCGGAACGGAAGCGACAAAGCAGCTCGACTAAACGTAGCCGGCTAAGTGTGAGACTAAGTGTGGGGAATACTGGTTACACTTTGTCCCACACTGGTCGGCTACCCTTAGTCCAACTGCTTAATCGATGGATTGGGTCTGTATAGACTACTATGCCAGCAAGTGCGAGGCGGCGTCGCCGCCCTCGGCCTGCGCCAAGACCATCTCGGCCGTGATGCACACGGTCTTGAGCTTCGGGTTGCCGGGTGCCTCGTACATGATCTCCATCATGAGATCCTCCATGACCGCCCGCAGCCCGCGCGCGCCGGCCTTGCGCTTCATGGCCAGCTTGGCCATCTCGCGCAGGGCCGTCTCCTCGAACGTCAGCTTCACGCCCTCCATCGCCAGCAGTTTCTGATACTGCCGCACGAGGCAGTTCTTCGGCTCGGTCAGGATACAGACGAGATCGTCCTCGGTCATCTCCGCCATAGAGGCCAGCACCGGCAGGCGGCCGGCGAACTCGGGGATCAGGCCGAAGCGGATGAGGTCTTCCGGCTGCACCGCCAGCGGCGCGGGCCGGGCGCCCTTCGCCTGCTGTTTGCGAGAGCTGGAGGCGGAGTCCACGTAGCCGATCGTCCTGCGGCCCTCGCGCTGGCGCACGATGGAGTCCAGCCCGACGAACGCGCCGCCGCAGATGAACAGGATATTGCGCGTGTTGATCGCAATGTACTCTTGCTGCGGATGCTTGCGGCCGCCCTGCGGCGGCACGCGGGAAACCGACCCCTCGAGGATCTTGAGCAGCGCCTGCTGCACGCCCTCGCCGGAGACGTCGCGCGTGATCGACACGTTCTCGGTCTTGCGGGCGATCTTGTCGATCTCGTCGATGTAGATGATGCCCCGTTCGGCCTTCGCCACATCCATGTCCGCGGCCTGGAGCAGGTAAAGCAGGATGTTCTCGACGTCCTCGCCCACATAACCGGCCTCGGTGATCGTGGTCGCGTCGGCGATGGCGAAGGGCACGTCGAGCAGGCGGGCGAGCGTCCGCGCGAAGAGCGTCTTGCCGCAGCCCGTCGGGCCGATCATCAGGATGTTGCTCTTCTCGATCTCCACGTCGGCGAACTCGTCATCCTTGCCGCCGGTCGGCTGGGTCAGCCGCTTATAGTGGTTATGCACCGCCACCGAGAGCATCTTCTTGGTGCGGTCATGTCCGATGATGTACTGGTCGAGGAAGCTTTTGATCTCGCCGGGCGGCGGCACCTTCAACTGCGGCAGCACGCCGGCAGCCTTCTTTTTACCCGGCGCGTTATCCGCCACGATCCGTGCGCAGATATCCACGCAGTCGCTGCAGATGTTCGCGCCCGGGCCGGGGATGATCACGGCGCCGGCCCGTTCGTCCTTGCCGCAGAAGGAGCAGACCAGTTCTTGTGTTGTGGGGGGTCGACGCGCCATGCCTTATTTCTCCGGAAGGCGTTTGACGAGAACCTCGTCTACGAGACCATACGCCTTGGCCTCCTCGGATGACATGAAAAAGTCGCGCTCCGTGTCGTTGCACACCGCCTCGGCCGTCTTGCCGGTATGGAAGGCGAGGATCTCGTTCAGCCGGTCCTTGAGGCGCAGGATTTCCTTCGCCGCGATGCTGATGTCCGAGGCCTTACCCTCCGCGCCGCCCCACGGCTGGTGGATCATGATGCGAGCGTTGGGCAGCGCGAAGCGCTTGCCCTTGCGGCCCGCCGCCAGCAGCACGGCGCCCATGCTGGCCGCCTGCCCCACGCAGTAGGTGGCCACGTCGCACGTGATGTACTGCATGGTGTCGTAAATGGCAAGCCCGGCCGTGACCGAACCTCCGGGCGAATTGATGTACACCGAGATGTCCTTGGTCGCGTCCTGCGACTGCAGAAAGAGCAACTGCGCGATAATCACGTTGCTGACGTCATCGTTGATCCCGCTTCCGATGAACACGATCCGGTCTTGCAGCAGGCGCGAATAGATGTCGTAGGCACGCTCGCCGCGCCCCGTCTGTTCAACAACAATCGGCACCAGCATATTTGCTTGGGTGGGATACATAGTCCTCCTTAATGCTTCGCTTCAGCCAACAGGAACTGCATGGTCTTCTCGTCGCGGATCTGCTTGCGCAGCGTGCCCATGCGCTCGTTCTTCTCGATCTGCGCACGGAGCTGATCCGGCTTCATACGGAAGTCCACCGACAGGTCGGCGATCTTCTGGTCCACCTCGGCCTCCGTCAGATCGATCTTCTCCTGATCGGCAATGCACCCAAGCACGTAGCGCATCCGCAGCTGGCGCTTGGCGCTCGCGGTGGCGTTCTCGATGATCGCCTCGCGGTTCTTCTCCAAGTCCTCGCGCTTCAGGCCGCGATAGTGGGCCTCGTTCGCCATCCGATCCAGCGTGGCGCTGATCTCGTCCGAAACCTGCGACTCGGGCAAATCGAACTCGGCTTTTTTCAGCAGAAACTCGATGACCGCCTGTTCGCGGCGCTGCTTCTCAGCCTGTTGCGACGACTCCGTCAGGTTCGTCAGGGTCTGCTCGCGCAGTTTCTCCATGGACTCCATCTTGACCTGCTGGAGCAGATCCGCGTCCGTCGGCAGCACGCGCTTCCGCACCGTCTTGACGGTCACGCTGTAGACGGCCTTCCGGCCGCGAAGCGCCTCGATCGGCTGCTCCTTGTCGAACTTGAATTTGATTTCCTTGGAGGCGCCCGCCTTCAGGCCTTTAATGGCTTCGACGATTTCAGGCAGGAAACGGTCCTCATCCACCTGAATCCAGAAGTCGGTGCCCTCAGAGATGGCTTTGGCTTCCGGCGCCAGATCCTTGACGGGCTGCCCGTCGATCAGGCCCGCAAAATCGATGCTCACCAGATCTTCCGCCTCGATGCCGTAGTCGGCAGGCGCCTCTTCGAACTTGGCGAACGCTTTGCGCAGGCGGTCGATGTGGCCGACCACCTGGTCTTCCGTCACCACGGGCTCTTCGAAGGGTACAGGTATCTTCTTATACTTCGGCAGATCAAACTCGGGCTGAACTTCAAGCGTCATCGCGAACGTGATACCGGTCTCGGGCGAAAAGAGCACGTCGTTGATATCCAGCAGCGCGACCATCTTGATCTTTTCCTGTTCGACCGCCTTCTTGTAGAGCGACCGGATCAGGCGCCCGTGAACCTCTTCGGTGATCTCCTTATGGAAATCCCGCTTGATGATTTCGCGAGGAACCTTGCCCTGGCGGAACCCGGGAACGCGTCCATGCTGCAGGAAGGATTTGACTACCTCCTCGTAATCGGGCCGTGTTTCATCCGCCTCCGCCTTCACAATCACTTTGACCTTGCAAGGGCCGGCATTCTGCGTATCGACTTTCATCCTGAGAACCTTTCACATTCTTTCGCATAAAAAAAGGGGCGTTAGGATAACACGCCCGCAGTTACACTTCACGTAAAAACTTACGCACCCCAGCAATTCTAAATTTGGCTTAAGACAGCCTGAAGGCTGCACTACAAACGCTTCTTTCCGTGTAAGAAGCCGTTCGTAGTACAGGCTTTAGCCTGCATTCCCGTGGCTTAGACGCCAAATTTAGAATTGCTGTACGCACCCACGTCCGATCCACCCGTCCAAGCCTATGCGTCTTTGATGCTGACGAGGAACTCGGCGTTACTCTTGGTGTTCTTGATGCGCTTGACGATCATCTCCATCGCCTCGACCGGCGGCACGCCGTTGAGCGCACGGCGCAAGATCCACGTACGGTTCAGCTCCTCGGGATAGAGCAACAGCTCCTCCTTGCGGGTTCCGGACTTCTCCATGTTGATGGCAGGGAAGATACGCTTGTCTACCAATTGGCGGTCCAGGCACAGCTCCATGTTGCCCGTACCCTTGAATTCCTCGAAGATCACATCGTCCATGCGGCTGCCCGTGTCCACCAGCGCCGTCGCGATGATCGTCAGGCTGCCGCCGTTCTCAATGTTACGTGCCGCACCGAAAAAGCGCTTGGGCTTGTGCAGGGCGTTGGCGTCCACGCCGCCCGAGAGAATCTTGCCGCTGTGCGGCTGCACCGTATTGTAGGCACGCGCCAGACGTGTGATACTGTCCAGCAGAATGACCACGTCCCGTCCGTTCTCGACCTGACGCTTAGCAACCTCGATCACCATCTCAGCCACCTGGACGTGCCGTTCCGGAGCCTCGTCGAAGGTCGAACTCAACACCTGCGCCTTGGTGTGACGCTGCATGTCCGTGACCTCCTCCGGGCGCTCGTCGATCAGCAAGATGATCAGCATCGCATCGGGATGATTCTCAGAGATGGCGTTCGCGACCTTCTGAAGCAGCACGGTCTTGCCCGTGCGCGGCGGCGCAACGATCAGCCCGCGCTGTCCGAACCCGATCGGCGTGAAGATATCCATGACGCGCATCGAAATCTCGTCGGGCGACGTCTCGAGCCGGATGCGGCGATCCGGGAATAGCGGAGTCAAGTTCTCGAAATGCACGATGCGGCGGGCTTCGGCCGCCGGCTTGCCATTGACGATATCGACCCGGCCGAGAGCGAAGAAACGCTCCTTCTCCTTCGGGTCGCGCACCGGCCCCTCCACCTGGTCGCCCGTCCTCAAGGCGAAGCGCCGCACCTGCGAAGGCGAGGCGTAAACGTCCTCCGGGCACTGCAAATAGTTGCTTTTGGGTGCGCGCAGAAATCCGTAACCGTCCGGCAGGATTTCCAACACGCCGCTGGTAATCACCGTTCCGCCGCGCCGCAGGTAGCTGCGGATGATCTCAAAAATGATATCGTGCTTGCGCATCGCGGCGAGATCTTCAGGATTCGCGTTGGGCAGCAACGTCTGCAAATCCGCCACTTCCATTTTCTGAAGGTCGGTCAGATAAATGTCCGGCAGATTTTCGGCGGTCGGCGGATGATAGGAGGCCTCCCCGGCCGACCCCCGTGGCGCCTGCGAAGGATCCTCCCCCGGTTGCGACGCGCTCGGCGTGTAGGGCGCCCCGTGGGCCGCACCGCTATTCACGGGGGGCTGGTCATAGTCCATCATCCCGTGAGGCCCAGCCTGCTTCGGCATGCCGCGCGGAGCGCCGCCGCGGGAGTGATGCTGCTGCTTCTGCGGGCGCGGACGGCCCCGCCCGGCATGACCGCCGTGTGCGGGATCCCGGCGCTCGCCACGGTCGGAAGAGGGCCGCGCCACGGGATTCGTCGGCGGCCTCGGCGTGAAACGCGCCCATTTTGCAGGCGGAGCGCCGCCCGGCTCCTTGTTCGCGGGTTGACTCTGCTGCCCAGTCGCATCAGGAGCATCTTGCTCTGTACTCATTCGGACCTCTCTATAAGGAAGCGATACACTTCAGACGCTTCCCGCGCCAACGCCTCGGCATCGGCATCATTGTTCACTACGCGATGCGAACGTGCGGCTTTTTCCGCAACTGGCATCTGCGCGGCCACACGTTTGCGGGCCTGCTCGGCAGAAAGCCCCCTGACACGTATCAGCCGGTCGATCTGCACGGCCTCGCTGCATGCCAAGCAGATGATCACATCCCAATCCCTGTCCCATCCCACCTCAAACAGGAGCGGAATCACGACGGCCTTTAGCCTTCCACCGGGAAGCTCAAGCCACTCGTGAATGACCTCCTTGACCAGCGGGTGAATCAGGCGGTTCAATTGATCGCGGGCCGCCTCATGGTGGAACACGATATCACCCAGAGCGGCGCGGTCTATGCCACCGTCGGGCCGCACCACCTGCTCCCCAAAGAGGGATCGGATCGCAGCCACAGCGGCGCCTCCCGGCGCTTCCAAGCGATGCACCACATCATCTGCGTCAAGGACATCCACTCCCAACTGACCGAGATAGTGGGAGAACAGACTCTTGCCGCATGCGATGCCGCCCGTTATGGCCACGCGCAAACACATGCAGACTCACGTCAACCAGCCGGACGATACACCCAGAAAGAAACCCGCTCAAACACGCATCCTCACATACGGATGACTCAGGGGTATGCCGGGATTTACCTGGCGTCTGGCCGCGTTACGGCAATGCCGAAACACAACGGCCAGACCGCCGATGAAACAACCTCTAGAGCACTCGCGCCTTACGGCGCAGCAGGCGCATCCGCCTGTGCCGGAGCGGTTGCTGCAGCCGCCGGCAACGGTGTCGCACCGCCGCCGCCGCTCGCGCCACCACCGGACATAAGCGGTGACTCGCCGCCACTCATGCGCACAGCGCGTCCAGCCGGATCAACCAGGCGTGCCGTTACGAAAATCAACAGGTTGCGCTTGTCGGACTCCTCCGAGCGGCTCCGGAACAGACGCCCCACATAAGGCAGATCCCCCAGGAAAGGAATCTTGTCCTCCATCGTCTTGCGGCTCTCCGTGATCAGACCGCCCATCACAACGGTCGCGCCGTTGTAGATCGAAAGCTGGGTCTGCACCGAGCGCACGCTGAAGAAAGGCTGCTCCATCGGCAATTCCATGTACGTAGTGGTCGAAGCTTGCCCGATCGGATTCCCCAGCACATCGAGGACAATATTTCCAGGCGACGTCTTCGGAATTCTTGTCCCGTAGTTTTTCCAAACAGGCTCCGACACAACCTGAGGGTTCAGCATGAGGTTGATCATCTGGCCTTCCGCCGAGACCTCAGGCACCACCTGAAGAATAACACCCACCTCACGCATCTCGAAGTTCTGAGGCTCGACCATCGCCAGCGGATCAGCGTTAACGGTACTACCCGTGCCGCCACCGCCGCCGGAGATTTGAGAAATCTGAACCTCAAACTCCGTCGGGTAGATATACTCGGTCACGACCTTCATGACCGCCTCGATTCCGGACTTGGTCACGACTTTCGGCGCCGAGAGCAGATCCGTATCGGAACGCTGGCTAAGCATGTGGAGAATCATGGAGAGATCCGCGTTGCCCAGAAAGGCGTTGATCCGCATGAACTTGTCGTTCGTGCTGTTTTCAGCTCCCGAGATCGGATTACCCGCCGTACTGAGATAACGGCTGCCCGTGGTGTAGGCGGTGCCGTCGATCGCATTCACGCTCGCGTTATGGTTGAGGGCGTCAACCAAGGTGGTTTGACCAGCTGCTATAGGCACCTGACCCACACCGGACGCAGGATCCGTATACCATCCGCTGCCCGTTGCCGCTCCTGGCTTCTGATAGGGCTTATACCCCATAAGAGGCTGATTGTTGATATCGACCAACGGCCGACCGCTGGCGTCGGTCAAGGGCTGCTGCACATTGCTGTGCTCTTGCATATCGAGCGCCTTATCAAGAAAGCCGCCGGCATCGAAGCTGAAGTCGCTGTTCAGAAGCCACTCGAAGCCCAGCGAGTTGAGATCCTTTTGCGAAACCTCCACGAACCGGGCTTCGATCTCGATCAGGCGCGGCGTCACGTTCAGATCCTCCAACACCTGCTCGAAAACCGCGAGCTGATCAGCCGTGTTGGTGACACGCAGCTTGCCAATCGACGCCATGTAGGAGATCGACGATCCCTCAGGCCAATTCACGCCCATCTTCGAGAAGAAGTCTTTCCAATCCTGCTTCTCGCCCATATTCGACGTGGTCATGAAGGCGTTATCTCCGCCACCCGCAGCCCCACCGCCTGCGCCCGCCATCTCGCTTGAGGCCGCTCCGAGGCGCTCGGTCAGCGAAGACAACACGTTGTAGGAGCGCGTCATCAGCTCCGCGTCCGGATCATTGGTCGGAACGATCATGACGATGTTGCCGCGGATGCGGAACTTCATGCCGGTCACGTCGCACACCAGCTTGAGTGCGTCATACAGGTTGATGAAGCGCGCGCTCAACGCCTGAATCACCGGCACGCCGCCTGCGCTGGCAGACGGGGCCGCTGTTGCGAAGGGATCCGCGTTCTCTGCAGGCGCCGCAGCCGCAGCAGGCGCCGAAGCTCCCGTTGCCAACTTGAGCACAAGGTTCACACCGCGCTGCTCGATGGGGATCTCCGGGTTGTCATAGTCGCGGCTGGCCTGCTTGAAGAAATCGACGGCGTCGATGATGGTGGCGGGCGGGCGGAAGGTGACTTCCGGGATCACGATCTCGCGGAGCTTCTTGGAGATGATCTGCTCTGCCGTCTTGGTGTCGCTAATCTGCGAGACAGGCTGCTTCGAGGTCATCTCGGCTTTGCCCTTGGGCATCTGAGAACTCTCGATCGCATAACGTTCAGGCGTCCACGTTTTACGAACGTCTTTGATCATCATGCTGCGGGTGGCCTCAAACTCGACATCCGCCACGGTCAACATGCGGTCGGCGATGCGATCACGCAGCTCCATGGCTTCCGTGTTGAACGGATTGTCACGAAGCACCAGCTCGCACTCCTCCTGGGCCTTGTCGTACTCGGCCGTCATATAGAACTGGCGGGAACGGCGCAGGCGCTTGCGGATTTCGTCGCGCGTCCCTTTATATTCCTCATCGTTGACCCGATGCGTAATGCTTGACGCATCGAGTTCTGCCTTGAGCGGCTCCTTCCTCAGCGTCTCCAACAGACGGGCGGCCTGCGGGTGGCCACGCTCCTGGGCCTGACCCGCCAACGGGAGCGCCTTTTCGATATCGCCCTGTTTCATGGCCAGCTTGGCTTCCCGATAGTACGCCTCAGCCATACCGGCAGTCGCCTCCTGACGCGCGCCCTCGTTCGCCGGACGGTTGCCGATGAAGTCGAGCGCCTGCTTGAACTGATCGCGGGCCAACGGATAGTCCCCATCACGCAGCGCTTTGCGTGCGGTCTCCAGTGAGGCAAACCCATGGTCGTCCAGCGACTTCCGACGGATCGTCTCCAGCGTCAGCAATTCAGATACCAAGCTGCTCTGATCGACAGGCTCGGCGGCGGCCTCAGCGGCAGCTGGCGCAGCCTCGGCGGGCTTCTCAGCCGCAGCCGGGGCGGCCACTGCGGGCGCAGGCTCGGCCGCAGGGGCAGGCTCGGCCATTGCGGGAGCCGGCTCGGCCGCAGGCTGGGCGGTCGGCGCAGCTTCGGCGGGCTTCTCCGCCGGGGCCGGCGCAGCTTCGGCGGGCTTTTCAGCCGGGGCCGGAACAGCCTCAGCCGGCTTCTCAACCGGAGCCGGAGCTGCCTCGGCAGGCTTTTCGACCGGCACCTCAGCTGGCTTTTCAACGGCAGCAGCAGGCGCCTCGGCATCTTTCTTAGGTGCCTCAACCGCAGGCTTTTGCTGCCCGCCTAAGTCCTTCAACAGCGCCTCGAGATCGTCTTGCGCGTACAAATATGTCATCGCGCCGCACGCAACGACAGAAATACTCAACACTAACAACCACCTTGAACTGTGCGTCATCTGGAGAGACTCCTCTTTGTGTGGCAGCTTTT
>CAYMLQ010000176.1:0-11283 GCA_964390795.1 uncultured Lentisphaeraceae bacterium | reverse complement strand
CGATCGCCCGTAAAGACACCCGTACAATAGCACTTTTCAAAGAGACAAGGTCGCGCGCCACCCCTGAAAGACGCGCCGCGCAAGGTAGCCATTGCTCCGGGCGCGGATGCGAATGAACGGAGAAACAAAATTAGCATTGCTGACAAACAACTTGATGGTGGGTGTGTGTCAGAAAAGTGACAGATTAAGGGAAAAGATAAGGGTGAAAGATGAGGGGTGCCTTGCCCTTATTCGATCTCCCTAATCTTTCACCCTAACTTCGGCGTTCGACGCTCACTGTTCGAGCTGACGCCGGCCCTCCTTCTCCTGCAGCCATTTGACAGCCAGCGGCTGGCCCTGCGCTGCGGCCTTGCCGATCCACTCGGAGGCTTTCGCCTCGTCCGACGCCACGCCCTGTCCCTGCGCGTACATGTAGCCGGCACGGAACTGAGCGGTTGCGTTTCCCTGCGCTGCCGCGGCCAAGAACCACTTCAGCGCCTCGGCGAAGTCCTGCTTGACTCCGCTGCCTTTGTAGTAGGCCGTACCGAGGTTGCT
Organism: uncultured Lentisphaeraceae bacterium; assembly: GCA_964390795.1. Lineage (GTDB taxonomy): Bacteria > Verrucomicrobiota > Kiritimatiellia > RFP12 > UBA1067 > CAYMLQ01. The sequence continues at coordinate 10,749 of CAYMLQ010000176.1, read as the reverse complement.
CTGGCCGTCGTCGTTGCCGAGTTCTGCCGATTTCCGAAACCACGACGCTGCGGCCGCCTCGTCCTTCGGATCGCCCTCGCCGCGACCGGCCATCACGCCGAGATTCGCAAGCGCCAGCGCGTCGCTTTTTTCCGCCGCGCGCTCAAAGAGCCGCTTGGCCTCGTCGAACGACTGCGCGACCCCTTTACCGCGGTAATATGCGATCCCGAGCTGGGTTTGAGCATCCGCGTGACCCAGGTCCGCAGCCTGACGATACCAGCGCACGCTCTCCTCGTCGTTCTGCGCCACCACGTAACCCTTGCGGTACATGAGGCCGAGGGCCACCTGCGCCGTCACGTCTCCCGCTCCCGCCGCACGCCTCAGCCAGACCACGCCCGCCTCGGGATCGCGTACCGCGCTCGACTGCGCGAGGTAGAGCGCACCGAGGCTTGACTGGGCCGACACGCTCCCCTGCTGCGCGGCCTTCTCCAGCCACTTCGCGGCCTCGGCCTCATTCTTGGGAACATCCGCCACGCCCTTCAGGAAGAGCAGCCCCAGTGCCGACTGCGCCTTGACATAGCCGCCCTCGGCCGACTTGCGCAGCCACTCCAAGCCCGCCGCCGCATCGCGCGGCAGCCCCTCGCCGTAGAGCAGCGAGAAGCCGAGCGCATACTGCGACGCCGCATCGCCCCCCTCCGCCTTGTCGCGCAACTCGTCCGCTGCCGAAACCTCGCGGTGCGCCCACGGCCACCCCGCAGCAGGCCTCGGCATGCGCAGGTGCGAGCACCCGGCCGACAGCAGCACACCCAGAACAACAACCCCTTGACCCAATCGACGAAAACGCATGTCTACCTCCGCACAAAACGGTTCCCATTAAACCCTTTTCGCGGATGGCGGTCAATCCCTACCGCAGCTTGCCGAACATGATGCGCTCCTTGCGGCTCGGGGACGTGTCACCCTGGGTCACGCACACGTACACGCTCCCGCCTTGCTCGCGGAAGGTCGGGTACTGGAACGACCGGTCCGTCACGAACCGGTACTTGCGCTCCCAGTTCGCGCCATCGCGCGACACCTCGACATTGAACACCGAGCGGTTTACCGTGCCCGTTCCGGACGCCTCCTGCCACCCGAGCCAGTACAGGCCGCCGATGCGGTCGAAGGTGGGCTTCGACGACGTGCCGTTTGGCACCACGTTTCGATATTCGCCCGTCGACCACGTCCGCCCGTCCGCGCTCTGCGTGAAGACGTAGTTGCGCGAACCTCCCTCCTGCCGGCAGATCGCCAGCCAGGTGCCGTCGGGCAGGCGGTTCACCGCAGACTCCGTCAGCTTCGTCTCCGGTGCTCCGTTGTAGTGCCCCACCACTTCGAAGGTATCTTTCGCATCGTTCACCACAGCCAGCGCGTTCTGCCCGCCCGGATAGTTGTTGAGCGCCACATAAGTCTTGCCGTCGAACACCTTGAACGAGTCGAACAGGTAGAGTCCGAAATCGACCGGTTTGCGCGCGAAACCCTGCGCCGCCGCGTCGGCGTGAAAAGGCGCGGGCTGCAGGTCGAACACGCCCGCCGCGGTCTTGAGCTTCGCGCGGTGAATCCGTTTCTCAAAGGCCTGAGAGGCGAGATCGAAATCCAGGTACCACGTCTGCGCCTGCCGCTGGCCCGGCTGTTCGCTGGCGAAGAAGCAGCGCAGCGTGTCCTCGTCCTTCTGAAGAACCCGCGGCACGAAGCACGCGCCGACAGGCAGCGTCTCGTTACCAAAGGTTTGCTCGGAACGCGCGAAAGGAATGATCTTCTCGACGGCCAGCGTCTTGATGTTCACAACGGACAGCGCCGCGTAGATGCCGGGCCAGCCTGCGCTCTCGCCCGCCTGCTCGTCATTGACCTCAGCCACGATATAGGCCCGGTCGCCGACCAGCGTCATCTCCGCATCGTGCGCACCCTTCACATGAGGCGCGGTGACGGGAACCAACCCCGCCAGCACCTGGTCGGCCGCCGCCCTCGCATCCCAGCCGGCCGGCAACAGGCTACGCGCGGCCTCTGTGAAGACGCCCTTTTCGGACTCCAGTTCCGCCCGTCCGACCGTGTCGCGCAGGCCGGTGAAGCCCGGCCCGCCGCCCGCCACGTAGCCGTCGCTACGGCCCGTCGCGTCGCGGCTCACCCAGAAGGCGTAGAGCGCGCCGTCACGCAGGGAGAAGCGGAAGCGCACCGGCTTGCCGCGCAGCGCCGAGACGTCCTCAGCGCCGCTCCACTCGATCGGCTGCAGCGTGCTGTCCGCCTTCACTGGCTTGCAGTTGTCTAGGGTGAACGGCTGGATCGGCTGTCCGGCCTCGTCCAGAATTTCGACGCGCAGCTCGCCGCCCGCAGCCGCAGCGTTCGCGAACACGCGGCGCCCACTGAACGTGACCGGCCGCGTGGTTAGCGTCGCCGGTTCCGGACCAGCCTCCAGCGAAGCGAACCCGTCGCGGCGCAAGAAGGCCACGCCGGTCGCCCCGCGATCATACATGCCGTTCTTCATCCAATTCCGGTTGGTCTTGGAGGTGTCGCCCTGAAAGCCGGTGTAATAGAACCAGAGCGTGTCGCCGCGCACGCAGCAGAGGTTGCCGATGGACTGCACGTAGCCGCGGTCCCACACATCGCGACGCTCGGACGGGATGTGGATGCGCCGGTCCGGCCGCGACCAGTGGAACCCGTCGCGGCTGTAGGCGAAATTCAGCTCCGTGATCTTCGGAATGCCGGACCTCTCGCACACGTCATTCTCGGGGCCGTGGTGGATTTGATAGGCGCCGAGCATGATGCTCTCGTATGCCACGGCATCGAGGTTGTAGAGCTGCGGTATGCGCTGCGTCACAACGTCCTTCGGATCGTCGCGGTCCGCGGCGGCCCACACCACGGGCCCGTCCGCGTTCCATTTGGCCCCGGCGAGAAAGTCGTCACACTCCCAGTAGTGGCGCGAGCGGCCCCGGAACCCGGAGCGCAGGCTGTAGACCCACTTCTTGCGAAAGGGGTTATAGAACATCGTGCTGCGGTCGCCCGTGTCGCCACTCGTCACGCGGTTGGTCCAGTGGAGTCCATCCGGCGAAGTCATGCTCACGCCTGGTATCTGCCCGCCCGGCGGCCGCATGTACATCTTGTAGCGCTGCTGCGGATCAGCCGCCTCCCAGTCGGGCACGACGGTCCACGAGTCGGGCGTCAGGTCCGGCGGCAACACCTGGTTTGAGCCGGTCACGACATCCAGCGACGGGCGCTCCCACGCCAGCCCGTCCTTACTCGTGGCGTAGCAGATGGTGCCGATCCACCCCGCCTCATACCACATCTTGAAAACCTTCTCAGCCGGATCCCACCACACGCCTCCGCTCTTGGGAACCGCCGCGTCGTTCTTTTCGCCGTTCAGCTCAAGCGAGGACTCAGGCTTGAGGAGCGGGTTCCCCGCAAATTTCTTGGGAAGATGGAACACCCGCTTAAGGGTGCTGGTCGCGACCAGAAAATCGTCCACAAAAAGCTGGCGTCCGACATCGATCGCAATGACCTTCGGCGGGCAAGCCAGATACGGCACGGCCATCGGCGCGGTGTCGCGCGGGTCGAGGTCTTGCGGCGGCCACTCCGCGGGCAGGACAATGCCGTTATAGAGTCGCTCGCCTGTGTTCTCAGCCCACGACTGCGACGGCGTCACCAGCGCCTCGGCCTTCGCAAACCCCGCGACCACTCCCCATTTCCCCAGGCGAACACGCTCGCCTTTCTTGACCTGCTTCTGGTAGACGCGCGTCAGATCGAAGGGCTGAGCGCCGAAGAGCTGGAAGCGTTCTGGGCTGGCGATCCAGACAAAGCCGCGAGCGGCCAGCGCCTTGGCCTGCGTGGAGGCGCGCGGGTGAACCGGCTCGGGCGTGAGCACGGTCAGCACGCCGTCCCCGGTCACGCGCAGGCTGCCCGATTCGATGCTGCCCCGTATGAAGGAGCGGTCGGCCAGCCACGGCGGACACTCCTTGACCGTGTACGCGCGGTCCGTAAACAGCACCGCTCCGGGGCGGAGAGCATCGACCTCGGCCGCACCGAAATAACCCACCGACGCGCCGCTTCCTTCCAGTTCAGCCTCGCGACGTTCCTGCGCGACAACCGAGCCCGAGGCAACCATCACCGCCGCACATCCCCAACCAAGCGCTTTCCGCATGTGTTGACTCCCGTTTTTTAACATGTCATAACGTCGCAAAATCGGCTGGTTCTGTCAAGACCGCTTGCCGCCAGATTCATTTTAAATATTTCGCGGTTGACCCGGCAACGCCATTATGGTTAATTGTACGTACATTATAACGTGAGAGCTGAGATTGGCTTGAAAGGATACCGATGAGACCTCTGATTCCGCGACTGACGCTGGGCGCCGCCCTGACCCTATTTCTGTTCTCGCAGAGCGCCTGCACGACCACCGAAGGACCGCGCGAAGCGCACGCGCGCCCCGGCGCTAAGCCTCCTGCGCTGTTGGCCACCCTGCCGCCCAGCTGCCCCACGCCTGACGGTCTGGCGATCGCTGTAGACGGCAGTCTCGTGGTTGCCTGCCCCAACTACGCGGATCAGTCGAAACCCGCCTGCCTGATCAAGATCGATCAGGCAACTCACGCCGTGACCCACTGGGTCGACGTGCCCGTCTTGCCTGAGACCGGCGTGGCCTGCCCCATGGGCATCGACTTCGGCACGGACGGCGACCTCTATGTGTGCGACAACCAAGGCTGGAAAGGTACGCCCCAAGGCCAGTTCAAGGGCCGCATCCTGCGCCTGAAGCTAGAGGGCGGCCAGGTGGTTCGTACGACGGTTGTCGCCGAAGGCATGGAACATCCCAACGGCGTGCGCGTGCATAACGAAGCCCTCTATGTCACTCAGAGCCTGATGACCCGCGTCAAGCACCCGTCGGGGCTGATGGTCAGCGCGGTCTATCGCTTCCGTACGGACGACACCGGTGTCAAGGTCGGGAATACGCTCAGCGATCCGAACATTCTCACGACGTTTGTCACGGAACACCGCTTCTGCCAATATGGCGTTGACGGTCTGGTCTTCGACAGCAAAGGTAATCTCTTCGTCGGCAACTTCGGCGACGGCGCGCTCCACAAGGTCACCTTAGACGCCTCCGGCAAGGTCACCGGCAATACCGTCTTCGCGAAGACCGATCACGACACCAGCCTCGATCCCAAGCAGCCCGGCTTCCTCGCCAAAGCCACACGCGCCAAAATGCGCACGACGGACGGTATCTGCATCGACGCGCAGGACAACATCTACGTGGCCGATTTTTCCAACAACGCGGTCGTGAAGGTGGCGCCCGGCGGCGTCATCACCGTGCTTTGGCAAAACGGCGACTGCGACGGCCGCAACGGCTGGCTGAACGAGCCGGGCGAGCCGATCGTTTGGAACGGTAAGCTGGCGGTCTCCAATTTCGATGCGGTGTTCGGCCCGGACCACACGGACAAGGTGAACACGAAACACGATCTGCCGTCAACGCTCTCGCTCTTGCCGCTGAAGTAACATTCCGTGAGTCACACGAAAGGCTGGGCACTATGGCTTCAACCCGAACCAAGAAACACATCTCAACCTTTATCGGCGGAGCGATCGCCGGTTCGCTCTCCTTTGGCATCTGGCCGGAGATGTGGAAAAGTTACGGCATCATGGGAGGCTTTCTCACTGCGACCTTGGTCATCGGCACGATGTGGTACATGAACCACTGGCTGGGCGTGATCGAGAACGCGACAGGCAAGCTCTGGGTCGACCAGGGGTTCCCGATCATGGGCGCAGGCATCGCCTGGGGGCTGGTGCGCTTCTACCCGGACGCGAAGTTTTACCACATTTTGCCCACCCTCATTTGTTGCGTCATCGGCGGTCTCCTCGCGGGTTGGGCCGCACACCATGTGAAGCAAGTGGCGCCGGGCTGGCACACCCAGGACAAGCGGGAGGACGAGGTATGATCGCCTGGCTGTCCACCTACAACGCCGCGCTCGGCATGCCGCCCGTCAGCGTTATCACCACTATTTTCGGCGCCTTCAGCGCAACATTCGCGATCATCGTCTGCTGGCCCAAACTGCTTCGCGATTTCGGCCCCATCGGCGGTTTCATGAGCGCCTCGATTCTGGTCGGAACCTTCTGGCTACTCAACCACAAGCTGCCCGGCTTCGGGATCCATCCCGAGGGCATCGCCGACCCGAACGGCGGCTGGAAGCAGTTCGGCCTCATTTATCAGGCGTACAAAGGCGCCTGCCCTTGGGTGGACATGGGCACGGCGATCGCTTTCGGATTCTGGTTCAACAGCCTGCTTGCGGCCAAACGCGGTGAGCGCGCCACATTGGCGGCGGAAAGCGTCCCGCGCATCCTTGTCGCGCTTGCCGGCGGCGTGGCCGGCGGCGCAATCACGGGGCTGATCGGCTGGACCGGCGCGAATTTATTCGGCTATTGAGAGGGAGAATTGACTCATGCGTTTCATTCTCGCACACGACCTCGGAACCAGCGGTAACAAGGCGACGCTCTACGCCGAGGACGGCACCCTCGTGGCCAGCCGCACCCACGCCTACCCCACCCGCTATTTCAACGGCAACTGGGCCGAACAGGAGCCAGCCGACTGGTGGCGTGCGATCTGCGATTCCACCCGTGCCCTGCTGGCCCACACGCGGACCGACCCCGCCGACATCGCCGCCGTCTCGCTGAGCGGGCAGATGATGGGCTGCACGCCCGTAGACCGGGAAGGCCGTGCGCTGCGACCCTCTATCCTCTACTGCGACCAGCGCGCCACAAAAGAGGCTGAGGCGTTGCTGACCCGGATCGACATGCCGTCTTTCTACGCCATCACAGGCCACCGCTGCGCCGCCGTCTATGTGCTCCAGAAACTCATGTGGCTCAAGGCCAACGAGCCCGAGGTCTACGCCAAGACCTATAAGACGCTCTGCGCCAAAGACTATGTGAACTTCCATCTTTGCGGGCGCATGGCCACCGATTATTCGGACGCCAGCGGCACCAATGCCTTTGACCTCAACACGTTCACTTGGTCGGACAAGCTGCTCGCCCTGGCCGGCATTAGCTTGGAGCTCTTTCCTGAAGCGTTGCCCTCAACCGCGATTTTGGGCGGTATTACGGAGAAGGCCGCAGCGGAGACCGGCCTCAAGGCGGGCACGCCGGTCGCGGCCGGCGGCGGCGACGGCAGTTGCGCCGGTGTCGGTGTGGGCTGCATCAAGCCCGGCACCGTCTACAACTATCTCGGCTCATCGAGCTGGGTGGCGCTCACCGTCGAAAAGCCGATCGTGGATCCGCAGATGCGCACCATGAACTGGGCGCACTGCGTGCCGGGCTACCTGCACCCTTCAGGCTCAGTGCAGACCGCGGGCTCAGCCCACACCTGGCTCAAGAACCAGCTTTGCGACGCGGAGAAGCGTCAGGCCGCTGAGACCGGCGAGAGCGTCTACGCCCTGATGGACCGTGTCATCGAGCGCGTGCCCGCCGGCTCAAACGGGCTGCTGTTCCTACCTTACATGCTGGGCGAGCGCACCCCGTGGTGGAATCCAAAAGCGCGCGGCGCTTTCATCGGACTCAACCTCGCCTCGACGCGCGAGGAGATGATGCGCGCCGTGCTCGAAGGCATCACGCTGAACCTCGGGATCATCGTGAACCTCTTCCGCCAGCATGTGCCTATCGACCGCATCACGGTGATCGGCGGCGGCGCCAAAGGCGCGCTGTGGCGGCAGATGATGGCGGATATCTACGGCTGCCGCATCGAGGCGCTCCGCGACCTCGAGGAGGCCACGTCAATGGGCGCGGCCGTCATCGGCGGCGTCGCCTGCGGACTCTTCGCCGACTTCGCTGTGATCAACCGCTTCATCCGCGTGGCGCACACCGCCGAACCCGACCCTGCGCAGCGCGCCGTGTACCAGAAGCTGATGCCGATCTTCGAGAAAGCCTATCTCGGACTCGTCGGCGTCTACGACGATCTCGCCGCATTACACACGAACCACTGACCCCTGACCTCTGAACTCTGACCCCCTATTCTTAAGGAGCCCCCCATGAGAGCAGTCGTTGTTTCCGAACCCGGCAAATTTGAAATCCGCAATGTGAAGAAACCGGTGCCCGGCCCCTATCAGGCCCTTGTGCGCACAGAGGTCGCGGCGCTCTGCAACGCCACGGACGCCAAATTGATCGCCGGACACTTCCCCGGCGTGGAGACCTACCCGCTGGTTCTGGGACACGAGGGCGCGGGCGTGGTCGAAGCGATCGGCGCGAAGGTTTGCGCTTTCAAGGTCGGCGGACGCGCGATCGGCGGCATGCTGGGCGAATTCGGCGATCCCGGCCTTGCGTGCGGCTGGGGCGGCTTTTGCGAGTATACGCTCGTACACGACCATGACGCCATGGTTGAGGACGGCGTGGCGGATGCGGCGCACGGCTGGTTCGAAAGCTGCGAGATCCAGCGCCCGCTGGACGCGGACATCCCGCCCCAAGAGGGCGCACTGCTCTGCACCTGGCGCGAGGTCTACGGCGGGTTCGGCGACTTCAACCTCAAGGCGGGCGACCGTATCCTGATCTTCGGCGCGGGGCCGGTGGGCCTCAGCTTCGTCAAGTTCGGCAAACTGCTCGGCCTGGGCTGGATCGGCCTGGTTGACCCGCTCGCAAACAAACGCGCCGCCGCGCTCGCCATGGGCGCAGACGCGGTCTTCGCACCAGAAAGCGCTGATCTGGACGCGCTGAAGGGACTCGACGCCGTGGTGGATGCGGTGGGCAGCCCGAAGATCATCAACCGCGCCCTGCCGCTGGTCAAGCTGGGCGGCTCGGTCTGCGTCTACGGCGTCATCTCCGACCCTGTGATCTCCCTGGAAAAAGGCAAGGGGCCCTACAACTTCAACCTCTACATCCACCAGTGGCCAACCCGCGCACGCGAACACGCCGCGCAGGGACCGCTGTGCGACTGGATCAGGCAGGGCAAACTCAGCGCCGCAGAATTCGTGACTCACACGTTCCCCATTGAGCAAATCGGCGACGCGCTCGCCGCTGTCCGCAGCGGCCAGGCCGTCAAAGTGCTGCTGACGTTCTAGAGCGGATAAGATAAAGTATAGCCGTTGCCTGTCGTCAGGGTAGGGCAGGTTCCCCGAACCCGCCGCGGACGCCTCGGGGAGGCGTCCCTACCAAAACGGCTACACTTTTAGCAAAACCGCTCTAACGCGCCCTGCAGACCTCACGGCTCGTCGAGCAGCACGCGCAGCCGATAGAACTGTTTTGGGGGTGCATCCTGCGTGCCCGCCTCGTCGGTCAGCGTGAGCGTTTCGCCGTCCCAGGCGGCGGGCCGGTCCACGGCGGAGTCGAACAGCACGCGGCCCCACTCGCGCAGATCGGGCGACGCCTCGACGCGGTAGACGATGTCGCGCTTGCCAGGGTCGAAGCTGAACCGGTACACGGGCCTGCCACGCTCCATCGCGACGCGCGGCATGCGGTTCGCGGCGGAGACGCCCGGCCCGACGCCGAGGGCGTACCTGAGCAGGTTCGGCACGCCCATGCCGGAGGGGTCGGCGGTCGGGCTCGTGACGAGCGGCCCGGACGGGTCCGTGGAGGTCGCATAGTAACCCGCCAGCCACTGGCCGTAGCTGACCGGAGCGCCGCCCGCGCGGACCTCCAGCACCTGCCCGCTGCGCGGCCCGTCACCGAAATCCGCGGCCTCGGGCATGGCCGTCACGGCGAGCGTCAGAGCGCCCGCGTACGGGGCGTAGGTCCGGCCCGCGAACTTCACCGTGCCGTTCACGTCCGGCTCAAAGAAGCGCACCGCCGCTGCGTCGAGGAAGGCGCCCAGCCCGAGTTCGCCCTCCACGAAGAAACCGCCCCGCAGGCGGTCGCCCTCAACGAGAGCCGGAACGTCCAGATAGAGGTCGATCACCGAAGGCGTTCCCGCGAGATAAAGCGCCAGCGTGCGCAGCACCCCGTTGCCGCACGCTGCGGGCGTCGCGTAGGCGGGCGAGCCGCGGCTGGAGAACGAGAACGCGTAGTTGAGCCCGGTCGCGAAAGGCGCCGAGAACACCGTCCTGTCGAGCGCGAGCGTACCGGAGCCGGAGAGCGGCCCGGCGCGGCCCGCGCCGGAGAGCGCGCCGGCGGGCGCAACCTCGACTGCGGAAAGAAGGCGGCCGCTGACGGTCACCGTGCCGTTGCTGACCGTCACCGGGGCGAGGTAGCGCCGGCTCTGCGCGGAGAGCACGAGGTTGCCCCCGCCCGTCTTGACGAAGCCGGCCGTCCCGGCGAGCGGCCCGGCCAGCTCCAGCGTGTTCCGAGAGCCCTCGACATGCACCGCCGAGAGTCCGGCGAACTGGACGCCGCCGGTGACCACCGCGGTGCTGTCGTCCGTTTCGGGCTGGTAGCGCAGCCCGCCAGAGACGCCCTGCCCGCTCGGGGGCAGCGTGCCGCCCCGCCCCAAGCTGTCGAGCGTGAGCGGGCCGTTGAAACCGTAAACGCGAGGCACACCGTCCGTACTGGACGAGGTCAGCCTCAGCTGCCCGCCGGAAGTGACGGATACGGCCGCGCTCTGCAGGGGCACGGCGGACTCCGTGAGCGCGAGCACGCCCTGGTTGACCGCGGTCGCGCCGGTGTACGTCTTGCCGTCGCCGGTGAGCGTGGCGACGCCGTCGCCCTCCTTGATCAACCCGCCCGGCCCCCGCCAGACCGCGCGCAGCCTTAGCGCCCCGTACTCCGCGCTGCCCGCCGTGCTGTTCACCTCCACGCGCAGGTCCGAAGCCAGGACTGTTTCGGCCGCCACCTCCAACTCGACATACCCCGTACCGG
>CAYMLQ010000175.1:0-11361 GCA_964390795.1 uncultured Lentisphaeraceae bacterium | reverse complement strand
AGTCGAACATGCAGGGCCACGCGAAAGTGACCACGTTCGAGCACATCGGCATGGACCCGGACACGAAGCCGCTGCTGGCGGACATGCAGAACGCGGACGGCACGCCGAAGGTTTGCGAGCGGGTGTGGATCTCCTCGATTGGCTGCGCCGACGCGGAACAGACGGGAAAGCTGACCGCCGGCTTTGGCGCGAGTCAGGGCGGGCCGAAGATCGGGCCGGAGTTCACCTTTGGCCTCTGCCTGCAGAAGGTCACGGACGCGCCCGTTCTGCTCATTAAGACCGCGTGGGGCGGCAAGAGCCTGAACACCGATTTCCGTCCGCCGAGCGCCGGACAGTATGTGTTCAATGAAACGCAGCTCGCCGCCTTTCAAAAACAAGGCAAGGATCTCGCAGCCCTCAAAGCCGCGAAGGAAAAGGAAACGGGCGTGAGCTACCGGCTCATGGTCGAGCATGTGAAGAAGGTACTCGGTGACATCAAGCGCGTGGTTCCTGGTTACGATGCGGCGCAGGGCTACGAGCTGGCGGGCTTTGTCTGGTTCCAAGGCTGGAACGACATGGTGGATAGCGGCACCTATCCGAACCGCGACAAGCCCGGCGGCTACGATGCCTACAGCGAGGCGCTGGCGCACTTCATTCGCGATGTGCGGAAAGATTTGAACGCGCCGAAGCTGCCTTTCGTCATCGGCGTGCTCGGCGTCGGCGGGCCGACCGCAGAATATGCTCCCGACCAGCAGCGCTACCAGGCGACGCACCAAAACTTCCGCGATGCGATGGCTGCGCCAGCGCAGCGGCCGGAGTTCAAGGGCAACGTCGCGGCGGTGCTGACGGAGAGGTATTGGGATCGCGAGCTGACTGTGGCCAAAGCGAAGGATAATGAGATCAAACAACGGGCGAAGAAGCTCGCGACCGAGGGAAAATGGAAGCCCGCCGAAGAAAAGGCCGCGTATGAGAAGCTGCGCACCGAGGGCCTCACGGAGCGGGAGCGGCAGGTGCTGGAGAAAGGCATCTCCAATTTCGAGTTTCACTACCTCGGCTCGGCAAAGATCCTCGGCGGCATCGGCAAAGGCTTGGCCGAAGCCATGGCGGAACTCAAGCAGCTCAAGAGGGCCAAGTGATGAACAACTCCCTTTGTGCCCTCGCATTCGCGGCCATTCTTGCCACACCCGTTCCGGCTTTTGCGGCGGCCAAAGGGCAGGCGATGACGACGCCCGATTTCACCACGGGCGACACCGTTGCCAAGGACGGGCCGCATGACTGGACGCTCGGGCCGACCGGGGCGCGCGGCTGGATCTTCACCAGCAACGGCCGCTCGGCCGATGCGCGTCAGATTCTCGTGACCGCGGTGGAGAAAGGCTCTCCGGCGGCTGCCGTACTGAGCGCCGGCGATGTCATTCTCGGCTTGGACGGGAAGCGCTTTTCCGGCGACGCGCGCATCCAGTTTGCCAGCGCCATCGGAGTGGCGGAGACGGAGAAAGGCGGCGGGAAGCTGCGCCTGCTGCGCTGGCGCGCAGGGCGGTCGGACGAGGTCGTGGTGCCGCTGCCGGTGCTCGGCAGCTACAGCGCCACCGCGCCGTATGACTGCCCGAAATCCAGGCGCGTCTTCGAACTCGGCTGCCAGTCGCTCGGCCGGCGGATGGCCGGGCCGGATTACGCGCGCACCCTCAACCCGATTCCGCGCGCGCTCAATGCGCTCGCGCTGCTGGCCAGCGGAAACAAGGCGTATCTCCCGCTGCTCCAGAAAGAGGCGCGCTGGGCCGCGGACTTCTCGGCGGACGGTTTCGCGACGTGGTATTACGGCTACGTGCTCGCCTTCCTTGCGGAGTATGTCAGCGCGACCGGCGACCCGTCCGTGATGCCCGGCCTCAAGCGTCTCGCGCGGGAGGCGGCGCGCGGCCAGAGCGCGGTCGGCACCTGGGGCCACAAATTCGCGCTGCCCGACGGAAACCTGAACGGCTACGGCTGCATGAACCAGCCGGGACTCAGCCTTTGTATCGGCATGGTGCTGGCCCGCGACGCCGGCGTGAAAGATCCCGCGCTGGACCGCGCCATCGCCAAGGCGGCGGGCTTTGTGCGCTGGTTTGTGAACAAGGGCGCGGTGCCCTACGGCGACCACCAGCCGTTTCCCGCGCACGAGGACAACGGCAAGTGCTCCAGCGCGGCGGTGCTCTACGACCTGCTGGGCGACCGCGCGGCGGCGGAGTTCTTCGCGAAAATGTCCACCGCCGCCTACAGCGAGCGCGAGCGCGGGCACACGGGCAACTATTTCAACGTGCTCTGGGCGCTGCCCGGCGTGGCGCGCTGCGGCCCGCTGGCCACGGGCGCCTATTTGAAGGAGCAGGCGTGGTACTACGACCTCGCGCGCGGCTGGGACGCGCGCTTCCTCTACCAAGGCTCGCCGGTCGGCGAGGAGGAGCACGGCAAATACACGGGCTGGGATTGCTCGGGCGGCTATCTGCTGGCCTATGCGCTGCCGCTGAGAAGCCTGCGCCTCACAGGCAGGAAGCCCTTCTCCGTGCCGGCCCTCAGCGCCGCGCAGGTGGAGGCGGTCGTCGCTGCCGGGCGCGACTTCGCATACAAAAATGCGGAGAACCCTTACGACCGGCGCACGGCCGAACAGCTGCTCGCCGGGCTGTCGAGCTGGTCGCCCTCGGTGCGCCTGCGCTCCGCCGCCGCGCTGGGCCGGCGGCAGGAGGATTTCCTCCCCGCTGTGCTCAAGCTGCTCGCCAGCTCCAGCCGCGACGCCCGCTACGGCGCCTGCGAAGCCCTCGGCGCGCTCGGCCCGCGCGCCGATGCCGCCGCGCCGCAGCTGCGCACCTTGCTCAAAGACCCGGATCCCTGGCTGCAATGCTTGGCTGCCGAGGCCCTGCCCAATCTCGGGGCAGAGGCGCGCAAGGCCAGCGTGAGCGACCTGCTTGCGATGACGCTGCGCCCGAACCCGGCCGACCCGCGCCGCATGGCTCAGCGCTCGGCCGCCGTCGCGCTCTTCTCGCCCTACCCCGGTCGCCGCGAGCCCAAGAGCATCCTCGCCGAATCAATCGAGGGCGTTGACCGCCAGCTGCTCTACCCCGCGGTTCAATCGCTCCTGCAGAACGAAGACAGCGTGGCGCGCGCCGCGGTGAGGAAAGTCTTCTCCGGGCTGTCCGACCGCGACCTGGTGGAGCTGCTGCCCGCCATCACCCAGGCGACTGAGCGCCTCGCGCCCAGCAACGAGATGTTCGGCGACGGCATCCGCCTCGCCGGGCTCGACCTCCTGTCGCGCCTGCACATCCGCGAAGGCCTGGCCCTGTGCGTGTCTGTCATGGAGCCCGCGCGGTGGGGCGCGGGTAACCGCGTGAAAAGCTGCCTCGAATACCTCCCGCGCTACGGCACCCACGCCAAGGCCGTCCTGCCGCAGCTGCGGGAAATCCGGGCGCAGCTCGTCGCAGCCGCAGGTAAGAAGGCGAAAAGCGAACACGTGGATCAACTGGACACCTGCATCGCCGCCATCGAAGCAAGCACCGACACGCCCATGGTCGTGAGCGTGGCAGAATTTAAGGCCAGCCCCACGGCGAAATGACAACTTTGAAATGAGCGCCACACAGGAAAATGAGAATGAACATCCATTTCACGCTTCTCTCCGCCCTGCTGGTGGCGTCGGGGCATGCCGCCGAGTTCTACGTGGCCGCCACCGGAGACGATGCCAATCCCGGCACGCGGGCGAAGCCGTTCGCGACCGTGGAGCGTGCGCGCGACATCGTGCGCACGCTGGAGCGTCGCGGTGAGACAACCGTTTTGGTGCGTGGCGGCTATTACCATCTGACGAAGACGCTCAAGCTCGACGCAAAAGATTCCGGCGTGATCTGGCGCGCTTACGGGAACGAGAAACCGATTCTGGTCGGCGGCGCAAAGATCACCGGGTTCGTAGCGCACTCAGGACAGATTCTGAAAGCAAACGTCGGTACCAACCAGCTCCGCCAGCTCTTCTTCGATGGCCGGCGACAGGAGTTGGCGCGCTACCCAAACCTCGACCCGAAAGATCCGTACACCAGCGGTTGGACGTTTGTGGAGAAGGGACTTTCCAAACGCGCGTTCCAAGCGGCCGCTACCGACCTCCATCAGTGGGCACGGCCCACCGACGGAGAAGTCTCCATCTTCCCAAGCCACGAATGGTGGAACAACAGCGCCCCCATCGCCGCGATTGACCGCGAGCAAAGGACCATCGCGCTGTGTCGCGACTGTTCGTACGACATCGCAGCCGGCGACCGCTATTTCGTGCGCGGCTTGCTGGAAGAACTCGACGCGCCGGGCGAGTGGTATCTGGATCGCCAAACCGGCACGCTCTACTTCTGGCCTCCGGCGGCGCTGGATGGACGATCCGCTTACGCGCCGCGGCTGCGTTCGATTCTCGAACTCGGCGCGGGCGCGGCGAACGTCACGTTCCGCGGGTTCACCTTCGAGTGCTGCGAAGGCACCGCCGTTACTCTGAACAACACGACCAACTGCCTCATCGCCGGTTGCGTCATCCGCAACGTCGGCGACTACAGCGGAAGCGGCATCAGCGTGGCCGGCGGCGCGCGCAGCGGCGTGGTCGGCTGCGACATCAGCGACACCGGCAGCCACGGCATCAACATCAGTGGCGGCGACGAGAAGACGCTCGCGCCCGCCGGCAACTACGCGGAGAACAACCACATCACCCGCACCGGCATCTTCCACAAGCAGGGCAGCGGCATCAACCTCAGCGGCACCGGCAACCGTGCCGCGCGCAACACGCTCCACCATCTGCCGCGCTTCGGCGTCATGTTCGGCGGACAGAACCACGTCATCGAGTTGAACGACATCCACCACGTCAGCCTCGAAACGATGGATACCAGCGCGATCTACGGCGGCTCGTTGAACTGGCTCTCGGCCCACGGCTGCGTCATCCGCCACAATTTCATCCACGACGTCGTCGGCCGCAGCGGCAAAGCCGGCAAATGGCTCGCGCCGTATTTCGCGTGGGGCATCTATCTCGACTGGACGGCGATGGGCGTCACGGTCACCGGCAACATCGTCGCGCGCACGCCCCGCTCCGGCATCCACGTCCACGACGGACGCGACAACGTGATCGAGAACAACATCCTCATCGAGTGCGGCACCGGCCAGCACGAGCAAGGATCGACCAGCCAGATCGAGTTCAACGGTTGGGACACGAGCTACGGCTGGTGGAAACGCGAGATCGAGAACTGGAGCAAGCAATACGATGCCGTCGCCAACCTGCCGGCGTGGCACAACGTCGCCAGCCTGCGCGACCCGCGCACCGTGGCGTTGCCCGATGGGCGCACGATGCAGCGCAACGTCGCTCGCCGGAACATTCTCTACTGGCGCGACCCGCAGCCGCAGCCGTTCAGTTTCCGCAATGTCCCGTTCGAGCACAACCTCTCCGACTCCAACCTCGTCTGGCATTTCGACCAGCCGCTCAAGACCGGCCAGTTCAAGCTCAAGGCCGTTGCCGGCCCGAACGTCGCGCCGCCCAACGCCGATTTCGAGGCGCCAGAAATTTGGAAGTGGCACATCCGGCCGAGCACGAACGACCACGTCGCGCTTTGCGCCGACTCGCCGCACGGCGGTCGCGGCTGCCTGCGGCTGATGGGGAAACCGATTCCAGCCAACAAGGACAAGGAATCGTGGGCACGCATTCCGAGCGTAAAGAGCGCCGAGGTTCCCGTCCAGACCGGCCAAGTCTATCGCCTCGCCGCGTGGTTCCGCGCCGACCAGCCGAACACGCGCGTCGAGATCGGCCTGCAAGCCTACCGAGCCAACGTGTACAGTTGGCAATCGGTGAAGACGGTCAGCGTGGGCAAGGAGTGGTCGCAGCACGAATTGATTGCCCGCTTCCCCGCTCAACCGCCGGAGATGAAAAGCTGTTACGTCCGCATCCGGTTGCCCGACGGTGACGGCGCGGTCTGCGTCGATGATGTGGAACTGCACGCCGCCGAGGCGATGGACGAATGGGCCGCATGGCAGGCGCTCGGCATGGACCGCCACTCGCTCGTCGCCGAGCCGCTGTTCGTCAACGCCGACAAAGACGACTACCAGCTCAAGCGAGAGTCGCCGGCATTCACGCTTGGTTTTCAGCGCATCCCGGTCGAGAAGATCGGTTGCTACCGCGACGACCTGCGCGCAAGCTGGCCTGTTGTGGAGGAGAATAAGCCATGATTCGATGCTTCGTGATGTTTGCCGCCCTGCTGCTCGCGCCGCTGGCCACGCTGCCTGCCGCCGAGTTCTACGTCGCGACCCATGGCGTAGACACGGATCCCGGCACGTTGGAGCGGCCCTTCAGGACCATTCAGAACGCGGTCGCAGCCGCTTCCCCGGGAGATACGGTTCTCGTTCGCGCCGGCACCTATCGGGAGACGGTGATCCCGCCGCTCTTGAAGGCTTACAAAGAAAAGTCCCTGAAGCCCTCGTTCGCGAAGGGCGGCATGATGTATGCCGACACCACGCGGCGCGGCAAGCCGTGGTCGAAGAACCCGTTCGTGCTCCGCCTCGGAGGCCGCTACCTGATGTACTCCTCGATTCTGCCCGTGCCGGGCAGCGCGGCGCGCGAAATCGAGATCACCGAGAGCCGCGATCTGATTCAGTGGAAGAACGTGGGCGTGATCCGCGTGCAAGAGCCCTATGAGAAGAACGGCATCAGCGCCCCGTGCGCGCTGATAAAGGACGGCAAGGTGCACCTGTTCTATCAGACCTACGGCAACGGCACAAACGACGCCATCTGCCACGCGATCTCGGACGACGGCATCACGAACTTCAAACGCAACCCCACCAATCCCATCTTCCGTCCGGAGGGAGCCTGGAACTGCGGTCGCGCGATTGACGCCGAGGTCTTCTTTCACGAGGGCCGGTATCTAATGTATTACGCCACGCGCGATCCCGGCTACAAAGTCCAGCTACAGGGCGTGGCCGCTGCGCCGGCCGACACGACCTTCAGCCGCAGCGAATGGACGCACCTTTCCAAGGACGGCCCGATCTTGAAGCCCGAGTTGCCGTGGGAAGGCGAATGTATTGAGGCGGCCTCGATTATCCGCAGGAACGGGCAACTCTACATGTTCTACGCCGGCTCCTACGACAATACGCCGCAGCAAATCGGCGTCGCCTCCAGCACGGACGGCGTGAAGTGGACGCGGCTGTTCCAAGAGCCTTTCCTGCGCAACGGCCGGCCCGGAGAATGGAACTCCAGCGAATCAGGGCATCCTGGCATCTTCGATGATGGCGCGCGCAGCTACCTCTTCTTTCAGGGCAACCCGGACAAGGGGAATACGTGGTGGCTTTCGAATGTGGAGGTGTTTTGGAACGAGAACGGACCGTTCCTCCGGTCAGCGGGTGAGCCAGTCCAAGAACGAACAACAAAAACGCAATAATAGAAGCCATCCTTCGTTTCTGATATTATCAAACGCCTACGGTGAAGCTGGTAGGTTCCGTTGGAGTTAGAGGAGCAACATGAGAATACAAGCAACGCATGAGTTGACACGCGTCCTGACCATAGGCTTGGCACTTTCAGCCGGCCTTCATGCCGCTGAGCCGCCTGTTCGAGCGCCCTTCGTCAAGGGCGAGGACGCGCTTTGCGTGAACGCGTGGTGGACCTGCCCGACCAATCCGATCATCGAGCTTAAGGTGCCGCGCGACCAAGTCGTCTGCTTCGGCATCTATACGGTCCACAACCGCATCCTCAAGCTCTCCGCCCAGCTCTATCCGCTCTACCCGGAGGAGACCCGCGACGTCCGCCTGGAAATCCAGAAGGACGGCGTTTGGAGCGAGGTCGGGCGGCAGAAGGTCAGCGACCTCGGCTGGTCAACCACCTTCCGCGTCACCGGCTGGGATGATGCCCGGGATATCAAGTACCGCCTGCTGCATGGCGAAAAGGCCTCGTTCGAGGGGCTCGTCCGCAAAGCTCCTACGGCCAAGGAGGAGATCGTGCTCGCGGCCCTCTCCTGCAACTCGAACAAGGACCGCGGCCTGCGACCGGAATACACGACCAACATCAATCATCAGGACCCTGACCTCGTCTTCTTCGCCGGGGACCAATCTTACGATCACAAGGAGCACACCGCCGCCTGGCTCAAGTTCGGCCTCGCGTTCCGGGAACTCTTCCGCAGGCGCCCCTGCGTCACCATCCCCGACGACCACGACATCGGCCAGGGCAACCTCTGGGGCGAGGGCGGCAAGGTCTCCAATACGTCGGCCGGCCATGACGGCGGTTATTTCTTCCATCCCGAATACATCAAAATGGTCGAGCGCCAGCAGTGCGCCCACCTCCCCGATCCCGACGACCCGACGCCCATCGCTCAAGGCATCGGCGTGTACTACACCCGCCTGGTGCTGGGGGGCATCGATTTCGCCATCCTCGAGGACCGCAAGTTCAAGACCGGGCCGCTCGGACGGCATCCGATGAAGGGCCCGCGTCCGGACCACATCCTCGACCCCACGTATGACCCGAAGGTGATCGACACCCCCGGCCTGGAGCTGCTCGGCGCGCGACAGGAGAAATTCCTCGCCGACTGGGCCGCCCAGCGCGAGGGCGTATCCCTCAAGGCCGTGCTCTCGCAGACCGGCTTCTGCGGAGGCGCGCACCTCCACGGTTCGCGCGACAACCGTCTGCATGCCGACCTCGACTCCAACGGCTGGCCGCAGAGCGGGCGCAACCGGGCGCTGGAGCTCATCCGCCAGGCGCGCGCCGTGCACATCGCAGGTGACCAGCATATCGCCACCCTCATCCGCCACGGTATTCGCGAACATCGTGACGGGCCGTGGGCTTTCGTCATGCCAGCCATCGTCAACACGTACTACGGACGCTGGTGGTGGCCCGAGGATGAGAAGCCCGGCGCCAATCCGGTACCCGGCTCGCCCCTGCCGTGGACCGGCGATTACCTCGACGGTTTCGGCAACAAAATCACCCTGGTCGCCTATGCGAACCCGGATAACAGCCATATGCCCGGCCGGAACAAAGGTTCGAAGAATCAGCCCGTACCGCTGGATGGCTGGGCCGATGGCTGGGGCCTGGTCCGCTTCCACACGACATCCGGCGAGGTCACCTTCGAATGCTGGCCGCGCTTCGCCGACGTCACCCGGCCCGGCGCCAAACAATTCCCCGGCTGGCCGGTCACAGTCAAACCCTAAAGACAACCATGAAAAGAATAGCATTAGCCATAATCGCAGCCTATATTGCTGTTGCTCCCGTTACGCGTGCCGCAGAGACATCTGCACGGAAACCCAACGTAATCGTCATCCTCCTGGATGATATGGGCTATGGCGATGTCGCCGCGCACGGCAACCCGGTCATCAGGACGCCCCAGCTCGACAAGCTCCACGCGGAAGCCGTGCGACTGACCAACTTCCATGTCGATCCCACCTGTTCGCCCACCCGAAGCGCGTTGATGACTGGAAAATATTCCCATCATGTGAAAGTGTGGCATACGATCGCCGGCGGGAACCACCTCCGTGCGAGTGAGCTGACCATGGCTGACGTCTTCCGTGCGAATGGCTTTCGCACGGGGATGTTCGGCAAGTGGCACCTGGGGGCGAACCTCCCCTACCGTCCGATGGATCGCGGCTTTGATGAGTGGCTCGGCCAGGGTGACGGCGGCACCGGCACCACCGACGACCATTTTCTCAACGACCGCGTCAACGATCACTATCTGCACAATGGCGAGTGGAAACAGATTGACGGCTGGGCGCCGGAAATCTTCTTTAGCTCCGCGCTTGACTTTATGCGGAAGAGCAAAAAGGACAAGAAGCCCTTTTTCACTTACCTCTGCACCTATCTGCCGCACCACCCGCACACGCTGCCGGATTCGGAGTGGGCCGCTGAGTACAAGAAGAAGGTGGATGTCAAGACGGCGTTCTTCTTCGCGGCGATTGAGAAGATAGACGGGTTGATCGGCAGGTTGCGCACGGCGCTGGTCGAGGAGGGTCTTGACCAAGACACAATCCTGATCTTCATGACCGACAACGGCGGCACGGGCGGCGTAAAGGTCTTCAATGCGGGCATGCGCGGACAGAAAGGGTCTGTCTATGACGGCGGGCACCGCGTGCCCTGCTTCATCCGCTGGCCCGCAGGCGGACTGCGTCATGGCGAGGAGGTTTCCTCGCTCAATGCGCATATTGACCTGCTGCCGACGCTGATTGACCTCTGCGGGCTCACGCTTCCGCGTAAGGTGGAGTTTGATGGACAGAGCCTTTGTGCACAGTTGCGTGATGCCAAGGCGACTGTTCCCGAACGGACGCTCTTTGTCGAGCGCCAGAGGACCTTCACGCCGAGTAAGTGGCACGGAGCTGTGGGCATGACGTCACGTTGGCGACTGGTCGACAATACGGAACTCTATGATATCCAGAAAGACCCCGGGCAAGCGAACAACATCATTGCCGAGCACCAGGAGGTCGCCGAAACGATCCGAAAGGATTTCGAGGCCTACTGGGCAGCGGTCACGCCGGGCGACCGTGACCGTGTCGAAGTCATTGTCGGTGACGAGCGCGATCCCGAGACCTTCCTCCACGCCTCGGATTGGTATCTGCCCTCCCCCCCTTGGAATCATGCCTCCGTCGCCGCTGGGGCGAAGGCTGCAGGCGATTGGCAGATCCGGGCAGCCCGGGCTGGTAGCTATCGCTTTGAAGTCCGGCGCTGGCCGCGCGAGGCGGATGCCCCGCTCGCCGGCCGCCCCCCCATCAACAAGACGGTTGATGCCTGGGATACGGACGGTCCTAAGGTTGATCTGCTCTATGGCGGCAGTAAGACAAAGTTTGCGGCATTGCCCGTGGCCGCAGTTCGTCTGACCGTCGCAGGGAAGACGCAGACACTCCCCGCGACAAAGGACGCCAAGGGTATTTCGTTTGATGTGGAGTTGGAGCCTGGCCAACCCTACGGCGTGAAAGCTGAACTATTGGACGCTGCAGGAAAAGTGATTGCAGGCGGCTACTATGTCTATTGCTCCAAAATTTGAATGGATGACCCTAGCGATTCTCCTCCGGCAAAACCCATTAAGAAAAAAGTGAGATCAATATGAACACCATCAGATTCCCCTTGATTGTTCTGCTGCTGGCCGCAATCTCGCTGGTCGGCGCGGAGCCCTCCGCGCAGAAACCCAACATCATCTTTTTCCTGGTCGACGATCTCGGTCAGCGCGACCTCGGCTGTTACGGCAGCACCTTTTACGAGACGCCCAACCTCGACCGCCTGGCCAAGGAGGGTGCGCGCTTCACCGATGCCTACGCAGCCTGCCCGGTCTGTTCGCCCTCCCGCGCGAGCATCATGACCGGCCAGTGGCCGCAGCGCAGCGGCATCACGGATTACATCGGCGCCCCCGCGCCGGAGAAGTGGGGGCGCAACACGCGTCTGCGTCCCGCGCC
>CAYMLQ010000174.1:0-11367 GCA_964390795.1 uncultured Lentisphaeraceae bacterium | reverse complement strand
CGAGCGGTTGAAGACCAGAGTCCCGTGGTTGGTGATCGCGCCGACCGCTGACAGCGAGCCGGCGGTGCCGCCGTTGCCGAGCTGCAGCGCGCCCGCGTTGATCGTCGTCGGCCCCGTGTAGCTGTTCGCGCCGGTGAGAACCAGCGTGCCCGCGCCCTGCTTGACGACTTGGCCGGACCTGCCGGCCGATGCGTTCTCCTTGATGACGCCGTTGACCGTCAGGTCGGCCGCCGCCGGACCGTCCGCGACCGTGACGATCAACGGCGCGTCCGTATAGGCCAAGTAAAAAATGATATCTCCGGCGAAGGCGGAGAGACCGGCGCTGGCCAAGCTGGTCAGCCGCGTGTTTCTCCACCAGCACTGGCTGCCGACCCACGCGCCGGCCGTCAGGTTCACCGCGGCGTCGACGATCATGGCGGTGCTCAGCGTGTTGCTCAGCGTCCCGCCGTTGAGGTTGAGCGTGTCGATCTTCTGGCCGGCTGTTGAGCCGAAGCCCTCCCAAGCGTTGCCGCCGATGCTGAGCGTAGCGCCGCTGTTGACGGTGACGGCCCCGCGCACGGCCGGCTTTCCCGCGATGAGACGCAGCGTGCCGCTGTCCACCGTCGTCCCGCCGGTGAACGTGTTGACCGCAGCCAGCGCGAGCGTGCCCGCGCCGCTCTTGACGAGGCCTTGGGTGCCGGTCAGAACCGTGTGGAGCGTGGCCGTGCGGTTGTTCACGGTGATGCACGGCAGCCCCACGCTCGCCGTCAGCGTCAGCGAGGCGTTGGTCAGCGTCCAGTCGTGGCTCGCCGACGTGTCGCCGAAGCGGAGCGCGCCCACCGTGCGGGTTGCCTCGTTGGTGACAGTTGACGGCGCGGAGAGGTCTAGGGCGCTGAAATCCGCGATGGCTTGCGCCGCGTTCGGGACGCCGCCCGACCAGTTGGCGGAGGTTCCCCAGAGGCCGCCGGCGCTGCCGCCGACCAGCCGGGTCCATTCGCTCAGGGGCTGCGCGTAGGCGGTTGCGTAAAGCCCGCCGTCATCGTCGTAGATCTTGGCGGCTCCGGTGCCGATGTTTCCGCTTGAAAGCGCCAGCTTAAACGGAGAGGCGGTGCCCGCGCCTTGCAGCACGAAAACGTTGGGCCTGCCTGTGACGGACGTGGAATGGCCGGGGTAGACGATGAGATGCAGGTTGATGTTCCGGCCCGCGGCCAGATCCGCGAACAGGCCCAGGGTCGCGTCGCGCTGCGCGATGTAGGCGGCCTTGCCGCGCATGTCGCCGACATCCTGCACCGTCAGGATGAGTTCGGTTGAGCCCAGGAGCTGCATTCTACGGAGCACTTCCGCGTAGAGGTTGGTTCCGCTCGCGTAGTTGGGGATGTGCGGATACCACGCGATCCGGTCAAAGTGCATCTGGTCCCGCCGCAGATCGATAAGCAGTTCAAGGCCCAGTTGGGCAAGCGCGGCTTTGTCCGCGAGCAGGGCATCCTCGGACCTGGCCAGCAGGTAAGTCGAGTCGATCTTCACCCCACGAAACTTGCCGAACCCCGCTGTGTCCGCAAGCAGGCGGTCGCCGAGGTTGTCGAGAGAGGGGCCGACGTACAGGAAGTCGTTGCCCAGATACGTCCCGACCGCCAGGGGGGCGTAGAGACCGACCGGTGTCGTCGCGCCGCGAAGTTCCGTGACCGCCACACCATCCCGGAAGTGCCGCACGTCCGCGAACAGGTTCTCCTCGCTGCCATAGTAGCGGCCCAGGATGTTGAGGGCGGCGGACGGCGCGAACCGTTCGCCCGCGAGGCACACGCGATGCACGTCAGCGGGGTTGGTGAGCGCCACGTCTGCCGCGGCGGCAGCAGACTGGACTGCCGGGGAAGGCGCCGCGACAACGAGGTTCTTCAGCCCGCTGCCGATCAGCGCCAGTTTGGCGACTGCGGCCAGCGTGTTGGTCTCGTTGAGTCCGTCGGCGTCCGCCACCACGCGCACGCCGCGCCGGTCCAGCCAGTGCGCCTGCTCGGCGAGCCAGCCGTCGTCCGTGGACAGCAGCTCGCGGGCCTCGACCTCGACGCCGTCGAACCACTGGAAGAACGAGGGCATGGCCTGGAGGTACGGGCGGATCTGCCCGAGCCCGGGGACGGCCAGCACGCGTCCGGCGGGGCGGGCGGGGAACTGGATCGAAGGGAAGGGCCGCGGTTCGGTTTCAGCCACGAGGAGGCGGAAGAGGCGGAAGTCGCGCCCCTCGATGTGCGAGGCGTCCGAGAGCCCGTAGTCGAGCGGAAGGGCCGGCGACGCGCGCAGGCCGGGCGGGGCGTAGGCGGCCCCGCCTGCCGTCGCTTTGAGCTCGTCCTGATTGTCATTCAGGGCCACCTCCACCAGCGAGGTGATCAGGCCGATCCGGGAGGTAAGGTCGAAGGGCTCGCTGGTCATCTTGTCGTTGAAGAGGCCGACTAAGTATTCGCCCTCCCGGGGTCGCGTCACGAGGTAGTGCAGGTTGGTGTTGCCCGCAGTGAACGGGACGCAGGCGGAGACCTCGGCTTCGAGCAGTCGCTTGGCGTGCGTCAGGAGCTTGTAGGGAATCTGCGTGACGAGCTGGCCGTAGCTCCAGCGGGCCGCGTCGGGATCGACATACTGGTTCTTGTTCATGCCATAGTCGCTGAGTACGAGCACGAGGCCGCCCAGGGTCTCGACGATGAGCGGGGCGCCGCCGGCGGTCGCCAGCACCTGCATGCCCGAGGTGCCGGCCAGGTGTTCGAGGGTGAAGGAGGCGGCTTCGGCGAAGGTGTTCGTGCCATATTCAATCAGGGTTCCGGCGGCCACGGTCGTAGCCGCCGCGTCCGAGAAGAGTTCCGGGAACAGGCTGCGGGCTGCTGCGGCGAACAGGACGACGCGGCCCTGCCGCACTGCGATGTGGCGGACGAGCTTCTCGCGCACCACGGAAGGGGCCTGGGGCGGCACGCCGCCCCAGAGCAACAAACGGTACCTGGAGAGGGCCTCTTCGCGCACGTTGCTCAGCACGTAGTCCGCACAGTCGCCGTAGGGGGTGGGCGGAAGGGCGTAATCTTCCATCATTTCATTATCGTAGATCCACTCGCATTGCAGATAGCCCGGCATGAAAAAGTCGTGCAGGCCGTGAAGCTGGTAGTCGCCGAGGGCGTAAGGTTCTTTGCCGGTGATTAGAAACTGGACGCTTTTGTTGGAGGGAAAGTCTACGAGGGGCGGCTTCCAGGTGTTGGAGAACTCGCTGAGGACGGCGACTGGGGTGTCCACCGGTCCGGCGGGCCCGATGCCGGCGATGAAGTCGTCCGCCTTCTTGCCGAAGGTGCCCAGCGGCGAGGGATAGTGGGCTGCGATCGCCGTGACCCACTCGCCGCCTTCAAAGTTGAACGACCGCGCGCCCTGTAGCCAGGCGTAGTAGAGCATCTGGCGGGCCAGGGCGTAGCTCTTTCCGTAGCTCGGCCCCAAATAACTTTCTGCAAGGGTATACACGGGTTCCGCACCGCTGTTGAGCACCTCGGTGAGGTTCGAGACGGTTAACCCGGGCTGCCCGGAAAACTGGATCGAAAAGGGATGGGGATACTGGCGGTAGGCGGAGCGGTAGGCGGTCATGCTCTCCGCAATACTGTTGTTACTGCGGTAGAACAATTGCGGTCCGCCCATGGACAGCGCGTGTTCCGCCGCCCAATAGACCGCGCTCCAGGATTGGTTGTGCTGCATCGTCAGATAAGGGGTTGGGGAGCGTTTCAGGACGGCTTCGAGATCGTCGTACCAGGCGGTCGGGAAGATCCTCCCGCCGGGGCCGAGCGGCGTGCGCCCGTAGTACTGAGGGAAGACCCACCAGAAAATGCCGTCGAGTTCCGCCACCTGACCGCCCCCCAGGAGCAGGTTCGGATAGTGGGCCGCATAGGCCTGAACCGCGGCCGGGTCTTGCGCCAGCGGCCTTTCGCCATCCTCGGCGGTCGCGTTGATCTTGCCGAGCTGGGCATACTGGATGGTTGGGAGCAGCGGCAGGTCGGTGATCGCATTCGCCGTAGAGGTGTCCGGCGGGTAGTTGAAGGTCCTGTTCACGACCGCGTAGTTCGCATAGGCGACCCCGAGCACATGCCGGTGGTTCGGCATGTCCGAGGCGTACTTGGCCATGATCCGGGTCCGCCCGCCGAAGAAGGGCCAGTCGAACAGCGGGGCGCCGGAATAGAGGTTCTCGGGGTCGGCCGTGACGTCGAGCAGGTGGGACGTGTCCGGGATATCACCCGGGGCGGGTGAGGTCGGATGGCCGAGGTAGTGGTTGTCGGAAAACATCCAATCGCCGCTTCCTCCGAAACCCTGGAACCGGCACATCAGTTTTCTGCCGACCGCGTGAGCGGCTACCTCTCCCGTGGTGTAGACAGTGGCGGCGTAGGCGTTCGTTATTTCCGCTGCGGGAACCGTGTAGCTGAAGACCGTGACCGGGGTTCCGGTCAGGGTGTCGTTGTCGGTGTAGAACAGGGTGAGAACGAAATCATCGCCCGCCTCGAGCCCGCTTCCCCGGAGCAGGAATCTCCCCACATACTGGTCGTTCGTCTGGATGGTGTAAGCGAGGTCTTGCGCGAAAACCGGGCACGCGCCACCCAGCACGAGTTCGGCGGCAAGGCTCTGCTTGCCTCCCGAGCCGTCCGCGTCGTAGTCCTTTCGAAAGCCCTGATAGCCCTGATTGCTCGGATGAGCCAGATCGAACCACTCCGTCATGGCGCTGAAGGGACTCGAAATGCCCGCGCCGGAGTAGTTGGTATGGCTGGAAAAATCGCCGTCGTTGAGCTGCGCATCATGCACGCCGTTCGAGAGGCCGTCGTCGTAGTCCATGAGGACGGCAGCCTGTGAGCAGAGGCCGCCGAGAAGCGCAGCCGTGAGGAATAACCGCGTTCTCATCTACTTGGCTTTGGGTTTGACGCGCTTGGCTTGGGGATAGAGGTCGACCGCCCCGGTGTTGGGCTGCGGTTTACCCGGCGTGCTCCGACCTTCGGCGATCCGCCGCTCGAGGATTTTCGTCAGGCTGGCCACGAGGTCGGGGTGTCCGGCCTGCACGTTGGTTGTCTCGCCGGGGTCGTTGGAAAGATCGTAGAGCTGCACGGGCGGCAGCTTGAGCGCCTCCGGGCTGCCGGGCGTCGGCTCGCTCCAGCCTCCCGAATCGGGGCAGAGCACGAGTTTCCAGGCGCCCTGGCGTATGGCGAAGGCCCCGAAGATGGCGCTGTGCAGGATCTCCTCGCGCGGGGTCTGCGCCGCGCCCAGCAGGGTGGGCAGGAAGCTCACGCTGTCCTCGGCCATGGTGTCCGCAGGTTTCTGGCCGAGCAGGTCGCCGCAAGTCGCGAACAGATCGCTCTGGCAGATGGTGCGGTCGCTCGTCACGCCCGCCTTGACCCGCGCCGGCCAGCGCACCAGAAACGGGATCCTGTGGCCGCCCTCCCAGACGTCCGACTTCGTGCCGCGGAAGAGGTGGCTCGGGTTGTGGCCCTTGGGCAGCAGCGCGGGGTAGTCCGCCATGGGCGAGCAGCCGTTGTCGCTGGTGAAGATGACCAGCGTGTCTTGTGCGAGGCCCTGCCGGTCAAGGGCCTCGAGCACGCGCCCGAGCATGGCATCGGTCTGCATGACAAAATCGGCGTAGGCGTTCAACCCGCTCCTGCCCTGCCACTCCTTCGTGGGCAGGATGGGCGTGTGCGGGGAGGCCAGGGCGAGATAGAGGAAGAACGGACGCCCCTTCTTCGCCTCGCCGGCGCGCTCGGCGATGTAGTCAGAGGCCTTGTTCGCGAGCGTGGGCAACACGTCCTCAAAGACGAAGTCCTCGGCCAGCGGACCCGCCCGGTAGAAGCCGGGGGCCGGGCTGGCGGCGGCGGTCTTCGTCGGCACGCGGGTCACGCGGTCATTCTCGATGTAGACATAGGGCGGCATGTCCAGGGAGGCGCTGATGCCGTAGAAGGAATCGAAGCCCAGCTCCGTGGGGCCGCCGCTGATCCGCCCGGCGAAATCGATCTTGGCCGGGTTTTCAGAGCTGCCCGGAGGCTGGCCGTCCTTTTGCGGCCAGTCCATCCCCAGGTGCCATTTGCCCACGCACGCCGTGGCGTAGCCCTGCTGCCTGAGGAACGCGGCAACCGTTACGCGGTCGGGCTCGAGCAGGCGCCGCGAGTAGCCGCCCAGCACGCCTCTTTTTAGGCGCGAGCGCCAGTTGTAGCGGCCGGTCAGAATGCTGTAGCGGCTGGGCGTGCAGACGGACGAGCTGGAGTGCGCGTCGGTGAAGGCCATCCCCTCCTTAGCCAGCCGATCCATGTTGGGCGTGGGTATCTTCCCTTGCGGATTCAGGCAGCGGACGTCGCCGTAGCCCAGATCGTCGCAGAGGATGTAGACGATGTTGGGTTTCGCGACCGGCGCTGCGGCGGCCTGGACGGCGGCTAGCTCGCGCTCGAACGTAAGTTCCACAACCTCAGGGAAGCCACTGCCGGGGTACACGCTGCCGGCGGTCAAGGTGACGCCCTCCGGACTTTGGGTATAAGCGACGGGCTGCCCGCCGAGTATGCGCGCCGACAGGACGGTCTGCCCGAGGGCGGGCAACGCGAGCTTCTGCTCCGGGCCCCAATCCAGAACATGCACGAACAGGCTTCGCTCATGAGAGGTGGCGCAGTAGCGGCGGTCAAGCGGCTGTAGCGGCCCGGGCCTGGTGCCGTAGACGCCCTTGCCGTTCACCGCGAGCCATTGGCCGACTTGCCGGAGGATCTCCACATGATCCGGCGGGATCACCCCGTCGGCGTCCGGCCCCACATTGAGCAGCACGTTGCCGCCGCGGCCCACCACGTTCACGAGCATGCGGACGATGTCCTGCGGCGTCATGAGCTTCTGCTTGGTGTTATAGCCCCAGCTCGGCTTGTTGAGGTTCAGGCATTTCTCCCACGGGGCGTCGATGATGGGCCCGCTCACGTCATGGCCGCCCTCGTCGCACTGGAAGTCCCCTTCCCAGCCCGACCGCGGGTTGATCACTGCCCCCGGCTGGAGATCACGGACCAGTCGGTTGAGCTTGAGCGGCTCCCAGAACCAGGCCGCCTCCGCATCGGTTCCCCGGTGGGCCAGCCAGCCGCCGTCGTACCACAGGACGTCGATCTTGCCGTAGTTGCCCATCAGTTCCCTCAGTTGGCCGTAGCCCTGGGCCTTCATGCGTGCGGCGCTGTCGGGAAGCCCCTTGGGGTCGAAATAGCCGGGAAAACGCCAGTCCATCGGCGAGTAGTAGAGTCCCACCGCCAAGCCCGCGCCACGGCAGGCCTCGACGTACTCCTTCACGAAATCGCGTTTGGCCGCGGTCTTCGCGCTGCAGAAGCCGCCGTCACTCGCCGGGCTGTCCCACAGCGCGAAGCCGTCGTGATGCCGGGCCGTGAGGACCATGTACTTCATGCCCGCATCCTTGGCGGCCTGCGCCCACGTTGCGGCGTCGAAACGCTTCGGAACGAACTGGTCGGCGAGCTTCGCGTACTCGGCGGCGGGTATCTTCTGATTGTGCATGAACCATTCGCCCTGTGCGGGAATGGCATAGAGGCCCCAGTGGATGAACATCCCGAACTTCGCGTTACGCCACCAGCTCAGGTTCTCCGCGGACAGTTTGAGGTCCGGGTCTTTGAGCGAGTCCTTGCTCTTGAAGACGACGGAGCTTTTGTGCTTTGACGCCTGTTCGGCGCCCTGCATCGGTTCCTGTGCCTCGGCGGTTCCGGCCAGAACCAGGCCGGTGAGGAAGAGTGTCGTGTGTCGTTTCATAGGATAGGGCCGTTCATGGTATCTGTCAGGGGAAGAAGCTCCAGTCCGTGTCGTGGATGGTGATGGGGCCCTTGCCCGTAGAGCCGGAGGCCAGCGTCAGCCGGTACGGCGAGGGGTTACCCTTGTGCCCCGAGATGACCAGAACATTGGGGCTGTCGAACGCGGCCGCCGGGCTGAACGTGAGGCCGGGGGTGCAGACCAGGTGCAGCTTGACGCCTTGCTGGGCCGCGGTTTCCGCAAATGCGCGCCAGGTCTGGTCGCGCTGTTCCGCATACTTGGCCTTGCCCCGCATCTCTCCCGAATCGTAGATCTGCACGATGAGGTCCGTCGCGCCGAGCGCCTTCATCTTGTCGATGATCTGGGCATAGAGCGCCAGGCCCGCCTGGTAGTGGGGCATGTGCGGATAGAACGTGAGCCGGTCGAAGTGCATCTGGTCGCGGCGCAGGTCCACGAGCACGCCGAGCCCCGCTTTCGTGAGCGCCGCGCGGTCCCGCGCCAGCGCCGCGCGGGTCTTGGACAGGAGATAGGTGGAATCGATCTTGAGGCCCGCGAACTTTCCGAAGTCGGCCCGGTAGCGCGTCAGGACGGCGGAGAGGTCTGAGAGGTGCGGGCCCGCGTAGAAGAAGTCCCGGCCCGGCGCGCCTGCGGCTTGCGGCGCGGGGTACAGGCTGGCCGGGTCGCGCCGCCCGCGCAGCTCGCCGGCGCCCGCGCCGGAGGCGAAGCGCGTCAGGTCCCGGAAGAGGTCGTCCTCGCTCCGATAGTGGAGGTCCACAATGTTTAGGGCCGCGTCCGGCCTGAAGCGGTCCCCGCCTTTCACGAGCCAGTTCGCCGCGCCGGGCTCGACCAGGCGCACGCCCGCGCGCTGCGCATCGGCCCGGAGCGCGGGGGACGGGGCAGCGATGAGCAGATCCTTGGGCGCCTTCTTCAGCAGCCGCAGCTTGCCGATGGCGAGGCGCGCCTGCGCCTCGTCGAGGCCCGTCCCGTTCACGACGACGCGCACGCCCCGCCGGTCCAGGTAGCGACCCTGTTCCTCCAGCCAGCGCTCCTCCAGCGAGAACAGCGCCCCGGCCTCGACCTTGACGCCGTCGAACCAGGAGAAGAACATGGAAAAACCTTGTAGATAGTGGCGGATATCCTCGAGTCCGTCCACCGCCAGAACCCGCCCCGAAGGCCGTTCCGGATACCGGATCGCCGGGAGCGGGCGAACGCCGCGCTCCGTGACCTTGAGGCGGAACAGGCGGAAATCCCGCCCCTCGATGTGCGAGGCGTCGGACAGACCGTAGTCCAGTGGCAACGCGGGGGAATGGCGCAACCCCGGCGGCGCGTAGGCGGCGCCGTTCAACACGGCCTTGAGTTTCTCTTTGTCATCCTTGAGGGCCGTTTCCTCCACGGCTGTTAGGGTTCCGATGCGCGACGTGATCGTAAAGGGCTCGCTTGTCAGACTGTCGTTGAAGAGGCCCAGGACGTACTCGCCGTCCTTGGGCCGCGTCACAACGTAGTGGAGTTTCTCGTTGCCGACGGAGAAGAGGGTCTGCCGCCGGGCCTCGTCGTCCAGCAGCACGCGCGCGTGGTTGAGCAGCGTGTGCGGGATCTGTGTGACCAGCTCTCCCGGGGTCCACCGAGCCTCGGACGGATCGAGGCTCGGCGTGCTGTTGATGCCGTACTCGCTAAGCGCCAGAACCAGCCCGCCCGCGCACTCCACGACGAGCGGCTTGCCGTTGACGGTGGCGAGCACGTTCATGGCGGGTATCTTCTCGCGCGCACTGTCCCGCAGCCGCTCCAGCGTGAACGCGGCCGTTTCGGCGAAGCTTTTGCCGCGATAGACCACCTCGGCCCCGGGCGCGAGCACCTCTGCCTTGTCAGCGGCGAACCACTCGGGGAACAGGCTGCGCGCCGCTGCCCCGAAGAGCACGACGCGACCTCCGTTCGCCTTCCGGTACCGCGCGAGCTTCTCCCTGACCAGGGCCGGCGCCAGCGGTGGCACGCCGGTCCAGATGACGAGGCCGTAGCGCGGAAGCGCCTCAGGACGCACGTCGCTCAGAAGAAAATCCACGCTCTCGCCATAGGGCGTGGGGCAGAGCGCGTCATCCTCGCCCAAGGTGTCGGCGTAGATCAGCTCCGACTGCAGGCAGCGGGGATAAAAGAGATCCCTGATCCCGTGCGCCTGGTAATCGCCGGGCACGTAAGGCACGTCTCCAAGGATCGTGAAGCGGATACGCTTGTCCCCTTCCGGCGACGGGGATCGCCAGGCGTGGGAGAACTCGCTGACCAGCGCGATGGGGGTCTGGACCGGACCCGTCGGCCCGAAGCGCTCGATCAGCTCGGCCGCCCGCGCCGTGAAGGTTCCCAACGGCGAGGGTATCATCGTCTCCTTCTTGTGCCCGATCAGCTCCCCCGTTTCCCAGTTGAAGAAACGCGCGCCGTTCAGCCAGGCGAGATACAGCACCTGCCGGCACAGGGCGTAGCTCTTCTCGTAATTGGCGCCCAGCCGGCCGACCTTCAGTTCGTAGACCGGCTCGGCCGCATGCTTCACCACAGCTTCCTCGTTCGACACGGCAAGGTTGATCTGCCCCGAGAACTGGACGTAATAGGGGAACGGGCACGCCCGCGCCGCGGACCGCAGCGTGACCAACGAGGGCACGATGACCTGGTTGTGCCGGTAGAACAACTGCGCGCTGCCCAGGCTCATCATGCGCTCCCGGGCCACATAGTGCATGCCCCAGGCGCCGTTGTGCTGTTGCGACAGGTAGGGCGCTGGACTGCGCTTCAGGTTGGATTCGAGGAAGTCGAAGTAGGCGGCGGGAAACACGGCGCCCCCGGCGCCCGCAGGCAACCGGCCGTAGTACTGCTTGTATTGCCAGTTGAAGATACCGTCCACTTCGGCGACCTCGCCCCCGCCGAAGACCGCGTGCGGGTACTGGCCGAGAAACCGCTCGATCGTGCTCAGGTCGTACGCGTGGGCTTGTTCGTTATCCTCCGCCGTGCAGTTGCTCTTGCCGACCCTGGCGAAGACAAGGGTCGGAACCGGCGGCGGGTCCTCCAGCGCGTCTTTCACGTACCAGACCGGAGGAACTTTGAAGTCGCCCAGCTCAAGCATGTAAAAGCGGTAGTCGATCCCGAGCCGGTGCCGGTGCGCGGGCATCGTGTGGGCGTACTTGGCGATCAGCCGGGTCTGCCCGCCGAAGAACGCCCGGTCGAACGGCGGCGCACCGGAGTACCGGGTCTCCGGATCGTCGCCCACGTCGATCTCCTGGGAGGTCACGGGAATGAGCGCGGCGGGCGACGAGACGTCCGCCACGTCTCCGGCGCTCGTCACTGCGGCGGCGAGCAACAGTCCCGCCGCCGCGCGGCGCATGTAAGCGTTTCGTTTCATGTTCCGACAGTTCCATACCCCGCCACCCCATCACCTGACTTGGATCATGGTACCGCTGACGGCCTCGCCGTCGGTGGTCAGCAGAAACGCGGCCGCGGAGCCGCTGAGGGCCGCAGGCAGATTGGCGGGCCCGTAAGCCTTATCCTTGAGCTTCAGCACGCCGTTCACGTAGAGTCGCCGGATCACGGTGGTTCCCGCGGCGGGCAGGTCGAGCTTGGCGCCGGACGCCGTCACGATGAACACGTCGTTGGTCGCTG
>CAYMLQ010000173.1:0-11400 GCA_964390795.1 uncultured Lentisphaeraceae bacterium | reverse complement strand
GCCAATCATGGGAATCGGCATGTCGCCGGCCAAGCCTATGGGATGCTAGTGAAATGCAATCAATCAGGAGGCGACTTCGATGAACAAACGACCCGTTGACATGACTTGGAACACTTTTGCGGCTCTAGGCCTCTGCTGCTGGTCTTTCGTTCTTTCACCCTCCGATGCAGGTGCCGCGCCCTCGGGCGCGGGTTACCGCGAAGCCCTCAGCGCGTTTGTTCCCGTCGGAGAGACCTCGAATCTCGTCGACCGTCTTCTGATCTCAGAAGGCACGTACAACAAGACCGGAGCGGGAACGCTGACGCTGGCGACCACCAACCTCACCGTGCAGGCGGGCGGCGGCCTCGTCGTCCGCGAGGGTTCCCTGCTCGTCCGCAGCGACGCCAGCACGGCGATCGCACCCATCGCATTCCCGTTGGACGTCCTCGCCAGCGCCGCCTTTTGGGTCGACGCCACCACGAATGTCGTCACCGTGTCGTCGAACGGCAACACCTATGTTGACGCCTGGCTGGATGCGCGCGAGACCAATTCCGTCGCGCCGTTCCGGCACACGCGTGCCGTGGTTAACTGGGCCTTCACGAACGTCGCACCCCAACTCATGTTGAACGCCGGTGTCAGCGGCACGCTGCCGTCCATCTGGTTCGGCCGCTATAACTCGCTCCGCACGATGACGTGGACCACGCCTGCCAATACCACGGCGGACATCACCAAAATCTGCCACGTCTTCGCCCTCCACGGCGTATTTCAATCCTATGGCTACATTTTTGGCGCAATGGGCGGCGATCCCGACTTCCATATTCAGGAATACAACGGCGGCAGCACAAATGCCTCGCTCTGGCATCAGACCGAATGGACCACCACAGCGGTCAGGCAGGGCCGGACCTATCTGGACGGCGAACGGATCGACGGCACGCTGGCTTGGCCCAAACCCGGCTGGCAGTTACTCGAGGTGGCCATGGCCACTAAGCTGCCGCACGCCGCCAACTTCTTCAACGACCGTAACATCACGGCCTACGGCAAGCGCATCGGCGGCGACAACCTGTGCGAGGTGGCGGTCTTCACCAACCGTCTCTCCGAGACGGATCGCCTGCGCGTCCAGCACTACCTCATGCAGAAGTGGCTGGGCGCGAAAACAACCACGCCCTTCGCGGCCCGCGCCAGCGTGTCGGCCACGGTGGCGGCCAACGTGGCCGCAAACAGCACGCTGACTCTTCGCCTGAACGGTGAGGGCGCTCTCCAGAAACAGGGCGACGGCAAGGCTGTTCTGGACGACGTATCGGCCGTGTCCAACCTCTTCCGCTCAGCCGCCGTACAGGGCGGGATTCTCGACGCGCGCGTCCCTGTGCCGCTGTCCCTCACAGCGGGGAGCCGCGTGACCACGTCGAACACCGCGATTACCGTGACGCAGAATGCGGGAGCCGGACAAATCGTGAAAGAGGGGACGGGCACCGTGACGGTGACCTCTCTGCCGGCAGACCTCGCGCGTCTGACCGTCAACAACGGCGTGCTGGTCCTTACGCCGCCCGCCGTCTCCACCTCGGTCGTCTCCGTCCTCAGCGGCAGCGTCCCCAACGCTACGTTCGAAGCGGAACAGCTCTCCTCGTATCGCCGCAGCTTTGCCAACGGGGAGACCTATTACGGCTGGACCGCCTACTTCCCGGCGCCGACCGGTGCCGCCGACAACGCGGTGTTCATCTTCAACCGTTCTCTTGCGTCACCCGGTGACAACTGGGCTAGTCCGTATGACGCGCCCGAAGGCAAGCAGGTTCTCGCCCTGAAGCAGGACGCGTCCGCGTCCACCACGCTGTCGCTTCCCGTCGCCGGCATCTATGACGTTTCATTCTTCACCTCCGCACGCTCCATCTACGCCAACAGGCATGAAATCGACCTCTGTCTGGTCGAGGGCGCGACGACCAGTGCGGTCGCGACGGTTCAAACGATCAATCAGGCCTATGTCCGACAGAACTTCCGTCTACCTTGGCTGGAGGCGGGCAACCACACGCTGCTTTTCAAACGCACCGTCCTCGGCGTCGATACCTGCGGCACCATCGACGACGTCAAGGCGACGCTCGTCTTCGAGACGAAGCCGAGCGCGGTGAGCCTTTTCAACGGCGACTTCGAACTGACCGCGTACCCCCGAAATCCGACCGCGTTCACCACCTCGAACCTGGCCTCTGGCTGGACGTTCACGGCCTCCACAAACAACGAAGTGTCTGCCGGGATTACGACGGCGGCTTCCACTTCGTACCTTTATACGCCCTCGACCCCCTACGGTGCGGTGATGCTCGGCCTCGTCAGTAACGGCTGCGCCTGGACCTCTTTCACCCTGCCTGCCGGCACGTACAAGCTGCAAGGGGATGTCTGTAACTGGCCCTGCTACCTCAGCAAGGCCCTCCAAGGCGTCCAGACGACGAAAGCTACGATCACGCGCAGTTCGGGCGTGGTTGTCACGTTGGGTACCACGGCATCAACCGCTGCGAGTGTCCTGACAACGACAGTGTGGCCCACGGCCTTTACCGTCACCGACAACGAAACCGTCAAGCTGTCGCTGGTGGGACAGTCCACGTCTGGGGCCGGGCTGATCGACAATCTCGCGCTCGTCCCACAAACAAACGCCGTCATCGTTCAGAACGGCAGCTTCGAGGTGGGCGCGAACTGGACGTTTGTCTACAACACAAATAGCCAACCGAAAGACGCCGCAGCTTACAACAGTCTCGCGTCCTCGAACGATTACGGAACCGCCCTCTACGACGGCTCGCAGCGGCTGTTGCTGGTTCAGACCGGCGCGGCCGTCCAAGACATCCAGATCCCTGCGCCGGGGCTCTACCGGCTCGTGTTCCATGCGGCCCAGCGGACGCCGACATACAACAACACCTACGGGCATAATCCGGTGCGGGCCTGGCTGGCGCAGAACGGCGCGACCAACGTCATCGGCTGGACGCGCGTGGATGACAGCGCTCTGGTGCGCCGCGAGTTCCTCTTCTCCGTATCCGCTGCGGGAACGTACCGCTTCGGTCTGCAAGGCATGACCGACAACTCCGCGCAGTTCCCGGGAACCGATCAGAACGCGCTCATCGACGGCGTAGCCATCGAGCCCGTGGCCAATCTGGGCGGCACCGGTTTTGCGTTGCCCAAAGCGCTTTCGCTCGACGTGGCAAGCGGCGCGCAGCTCCAGTTGTCTTATATCGGCACGCAAACCGTCGGCCAGGTTTCATACGCCGGTCGCCTTGTTTCTGGCGTGATCTGCCAGAGAACGTATCCGACGTTCGTGTCAGGACCAGGGGCGCTGTACGCGGCACCCAAGGGAACGATCCTTCTGCTCCTCTGAGGCGCGAGAAGCTGGATGGCAAATACGGCGTTGCCCTGACAGGGCAACGCCGTCTTCTGTATGATGCGCTCATAAATGGATCCTCCAATATGCCCTGCTCGCCCGCGCCCAGCGTGCGGTCAGAGATTGCGATTGAAGAGGGCGCGGCGGCAGGGATGAGGTGTTTGGAGGGGGGCGAGTGAATCGACGGATTCGATTCAATCGATTCGGTCGAGATCAAAGGGGGGGATATCCGATGAAAAGAAGAGGTTCAGTTGCGCTTCTGTTAGGGGCGCTCTTGGTTGCGGGAAGTGTCTTGATGGGCGAGCCGTTCAAGGACGGCGAGACCGTCTGTTTCGTGGGCGATAGCATTACGCATGGCGGACACTATCACGAATTCATCGCGCTGTATTATCAGACGCGCTTTCCGGACCGGCGCATCCGCTTCGTGAATGCCGGCACCTCGGGGGAAACCGCCCGCGGCGGGCTGGCGCGCATGCCGGAAGATGTTGTTCCCTATAAGCCGACTACGGCCACCGTCATGTTCGGCATGAACGATGTCAACCGCGGGGCTTATCCTCTGAGCCCGACCGAAAAGAATCTGACGGATCAGAAGAGCGCGCTGGACGGGTACGCAAAAAACATGGCAGAGCTGGTCAAGCATCTGAAAGCGGACGCGGGCGTTCAGAAGTTCATCTACATCACGCCGTCGCCGTATGACCAGACCGTGATGTTCACCAATCGCAGCAATGACCTTGTGACCTGCAACGACGGACTGACCCGCTGCGCGGAAATCGTCCGTGAGATGGCGGCGAAGGACGAGGCGCTACTGGTGGATTTTCATAAGCCGATGACGGCCTTTAATTTAGAGCGCCAGAAAGCGGATCCGGCTTACACCATCGTCGGAAACGACCGGATCCATCCCGGGGAGCCCGGCCACCTGATGATGGCGTGGCTATTCCTGAAGGCCCAGGGAGCGCTGTCGGCCGTGTCGCGTATGGCGGTGGACGCCGGGAACGGTCGTGTGACGACGAGTGATAACGCCACAGTCTCAGACGTTGCAAAGAAGGCAGACGGCGTGACCTTCACCGCGCTTGAAAAGGCGCTGCCTTATCCGGTCCACCCACGCGCCGCGCAGATCGCTCCGTATCTTCCGATTGAAGCGGAGATGAATCAGGAGATCCTGTCGGTCGGCGGACTGCCGGAAGGCACTTATGCGGTAAAGATCGACGGCACGGAGGTCGGGCGTTTTGCCGCGCAGGAATTGGCCAAGGGCATTAACCTTGCGATGAACGATAAAACCCCGCAGTACAAGCAGGCGGGAAAGGCGCTATGGACGAACGAGAAGCTGTGGGGAACCAAGAGCATGCTGCGCAGCCTCTTCGCTTCCCGCTGGTGGTGGAAGAACCACGAGCATTGGAATGTGGAAGACATGAAGGAGATCCAAGCGCGCTATGACGCCATGCCGAACAAGACAAACAATTACGGCGCGTACATGATGAGGAACTATCTTGAGAACTGGAGCCGCGTGGAGGACATCAAGAAAGAAGCGGCTGCGCTGACCGCTCAGCTTTTCGAGATGTGCCAGCCTATCCCCCATATGTACGAAGTGTCGCAAGTTCAGTAACTTGTCTGTTCAGTTGAGCACGAGGAGAAAAATGGAAAGATATTTATTTGCTCTCGTTCTGTTGGTGTCCACTGTGCAGGCACAAACGCCCGCCCCTGTTTGGGAGCTGGGCAAGAGCGCCATCGATGCAAAACTGACCACGGGCAAAGTCGAGGTCGTCAACGGATCGGTCATGCTGGACGGCGCGAACGCGTTCTCGTTGCCAGCGGGCGTTCTCGGAGCCCAGAAAGACTACACGGTCGAGTTCGAGGTGAAGCGTCCCGCTGACGCGAAGCAGGGCCATGGGCTCATGCTCGTGTCGAACACCGACGACAAGGGCAATGCCGGGCTCGGGCTCAAGTACTTTCCGCCCGACTATAACGCCATCTGGCTTTTCTGCAACGGCTATCAGACCGTCGAGCAGAGGGGCTTTTTGAACGGCGCGTTCAACAAGGTCACCTTGGTGGTCAAGGATAGGCGGCTTTCGTTGTTCAGAAACGGATTGCTTCTCGCGGTGACCGACGAGGTCAAGCCCAGTCCTCTGCCGCTTACGTTCGGCGAGCTGCGCGCGACTCCGATCGCGCCTTATGAGCTGCGCAGCGTCAAAATCTATGACCAGGCGATTTTCCCGACCGGCTTTGACCAGAGCGCCGAGCGGATGCGCAACTTCAGCGGCGACCAGTATTTCATGCAGCGCGCCGAGATCAAAGATCCCGCGCTGCCGCGCATCCTCGTGATCGGCGATTCCATCTCCATGGGATACCGGGGCTTCATCGCGGAGCACTTCAAGGGCCGGGCGTACGTCGACTACTGGGTGGGCGGAGGAATGGATAACATGG
The DNA here is from genome assembly GCA_964390795.1 of uncultured Lentisphaeraceae bacterium. Taxonomy (GTDB): domain Bacteria; phylum Verrucomicrobiota; class Kiritimatiellia; order RFP12; family UBA1067; genus CAYMLQ01. Next base: position 5,648 of record CAYMLQ010000173.1, on the reverse strand, counting down.
AGGGTGAGCGTGCTATAGGCAAACGCGCGTGGCAGGGCGTGCTCTCCAACGGTCCCTATGACGTGGTTACGTGGAACTCCATGTCGCTGCACTCCTGGCCCAAGCCCGAGCGGTGCCCGGAGGATACGTATGTCGCCCGCATGACGCAGGCCGTCGCGTTCATCACGAAGGCCGCGCCAGGCACGAAATTCATCTGGGTCAGAACAACCCCTTGGCGGACCACGCCGGACGCAGGAAAACCGACGTTGAACACCGTGGAGAACGAGCGTATCATACGGTTCAACAAGATGACCGATGAGCTTATGGCGAAATGCGGAATTCCGGAAGTGAACCTCTACGCGCTTTGCGAGACCAAGCTCGACACCGTGGCGGCGGGCTCGAAGGACTCCGTGCACTGGAACGTGGACGTCTCCCGCCTGTTTGCCGGGGCGATCATCAAGGAGATCGAGAGAGCGCTCAAAAAATCGGGGAAATGAGTTCAATGGAGGCGAGTGAATCGATAGAATCGAAACATTCGATTGAATCGATTCAGTCGAGATCAAAGGAGAGTCATGATGAAAAGCAGATTGTCAGTTGCGGTTCTGGCTGTGGCGGCCATGGCCGTCGGAAGTGTCGTGCGAGGCGAGCTGTTCAAGGATGGCGAGACGGTCTGTTTCCTCGGAGACAGCATCACCAACCGCGGGCAGTTCCAGAACACGGTTTACGACTATTACCTGACGCGGTTCCCGGGGTGGACGCTCCGTTTCGTCAACGCGGGACGCTCCGGCGACTCGGCCGGCGGCTCGCTCGGCCGGTTGCAGGAGGACGTCATCGATAGGCGGCCGACCTCGGTGGCCGTGATGTTCGGCATGAACGATGTGGGACGGGGCAGCTATGTGGCGAACCCGGATGAGAGAAAAAAGGCAGCGCAACAAAGCAGCCTGAACGGGTACAAGGCGAACATGGAGAAACTCGTCGGCCGCATCCGCGCCGAGGCTGGGGAGCCCAAGCTGTTCTTTATCACGCCGTCGCCCTTCGACCAGACCGTGGTGCTCGAGAAGGAGAACAACCAGCCGGGATGCAACGACGGACTGGGAAAGTGCGCCGAGATTGTGCGTGAGCTGGCGGCGAAGAACAAAGGCGCGGTCGTGGACTTCCACGGGCCGATGACGGCGTTCAATCTGGAGCAGCAGAAGCAAGACCCGAAGTACACCATCGTGGGCGGAGACCGCGTACACCCGGGCGCTCAGGGCATGCTGATGATGGCTTGGCTGTTCCTGAAGGCGCAGGGCGTGTCGCCGGTGGTGTCGAAAGTGACGGTGGACGCGGCGTCGGCCCGGGCGACGGAGTGCGTCAACGCGGAGGTGACGGCGGTGGCGAAAAAGGACGGCGGCGTGACCTTCACGGTGCTTGAAAAGGCGCTGCCGTTTCCGACCGACCCTGCGGCGAAAGCGATGCTGGGCTTGCTGCCGGTCGAAAAGGATCTGAACCAGGAACTGCTGGCCATCGCCGGACTTGCGGACGGGCTCTACGACGTGCGGATCGACGGCGTGCCGGTGGGGGGGCATACGGCGGCGGAACTGGCGCGGGGAGTCAACCTCGCCTTCAACGAGAAGACGCCGCAGTTCAAGCAGGCGCAGGCCGTGGCGCGGCTCAACGAGCAGCGGCGGAATGCCGAGGTGCAGGCGCGCAGCCTGCTGAACACGCGGCGCTGGATGCAGAGCCACTACAAGGTCAACGTGGAAGATCCGGCCGCGGTGCAGGCGCACTACGACAGCTTCAAGGACAAGACTGAGTACAGCGCGGCGATGGCGCTCAACTACATCAAGAGCGGGTCCAAGTACGGCGAGTACCTTAAGCAGATGGCGGAGCATGAGAAGGCCCTGCTCGCGAGCCGCACGCCGGTGCCGCACGCGTATACGGTCGTTCCGACCGGGATTAAGTAGCAGTTAGGCCTTATTATTGAAATAGCGCAGGCAGAAGCTATGAATGCAAATTGCTTCTTTTTCGCAGTCCAACTGCTGGTTGTCGCCGGTGCCTTCGCGCAGATGCCGCCGGATGATGTGTCCCGCGAGGTGCCTGAACACGAACGCGTGCTGCCGGGGAACTATCGCCTGATTCGCTCGTGGGAAGCGGAGACTCCCGCGAATCACACGGTCGGCCGCGCCGTCGAAGATCCGTCCGCGTCGGGCGGAAAAGCATGGGAGGCGCGCCTCGGTGCGGACACCCCGAACAGGCATCTGATTTTCGGCCCCTATCTGGATGTGCCCGCGGGAAACTACATCGCTTTTTTCAGGCTCAAACTTCTGGATGCTTCCGAGGATGACATCGCTGCGCATGCGGATGCGTCCGTGGGGCCGGGCGTGAAAATCCTTTCGGCGCGGGACGTGTGGGCCGGCGATCTTGCGCTTGACCGTTACGCCCAGATTCCTTTTGCTTTTCACGCGCCGGGGGGGAAGCTCGAGTGCCGGCTCTTCTGGAACGGCTATGCGGGCTTGCGTCTGGATAAAGTGACGCTGTTTGCGCTCGAGGGCGGCACGGCGGCGGCAGGCTCGCTGAGAGCGACGAGCGCCGCGCCCAGCGGCAAGCCCTTCAACTTGCCCTACCGTTCCGAAAAGCGCCCATTCCCAGACGTGTTTCCGCGTGCGTTGAAGCCTTCGCCGCACCAGATCGTCTTCGATCTCGAGGCGCAGCCATATGACAGGCGCATGCTATTGCTCTGTTTGCAGGGACTCGTCAATCGCGAGCGGCCTTCGCTTTACGCCATCCTGGACGAGACCGACCGGCAGTGGCTGGCGTGGATGAAGAAGCGCGGCTGGGTTGAGAGCGACGAGACCGTCGCTGATCCCATGACGCTGATGGCGCGCTATCGGGAAAAGGTCAAAGGCGCCGTCATCTACGATCCGCGTCTGGCGTCAACGAAGAATGTGGCCATGATGATCGCAAGCCTCAAGGACGGAGTTGTCGCGTCGCCGCGCCTCGCACGCGAACTGGGCTTGCCGGTGCTGGCGGATCTGCGCGGGCGCTGGAAGACGCACGCCGAGGCCTATCGCTGGGCCTTCGACAACCTCTGGCCGCAGCTCAATCATTTCGTGCTGGCCTGCCTTTATCCTGATGATGCGAACGGCCTGCGCGACTACCTTTATCAGCAGCGCGTCTTCACCTTCTGGATCACGGGGCCGATCGACGGCGCTCTGCCGGGCGGCGATCCGACCGCCGAGGCGCGCGTGATGGAGGAGGTTCTCGCCCAAGCGCCGGCGAGCATTCCTGTGATGGGTTTCCCATGGGCAGGCGACGATGTCGGCATCGGCGAGGGCGGCGGCGTCCGGCTGTTTGCGCAGTACGGCAAATTTCTGGTCGGCGCGGTGGGGGTTGCCAATCTCAGCGTACAATCCGGATATTCCGCGCCGGCGTTCAAGCAGCGCCGCACACCCGCGCCCGAGTTGCAGCCGGATAAAGTCTATCTGACCTGGCTGATGTCGGACGGCGACAATCTGCCGGTCCTCAGCCGCGGCAACTTCCCCCAGCTCTGGAAAGACACGTCGCGCGGACGCGTTCCGATCGCGTGGAGCCTGTCGCCGTGCGCCTCGCTGATGATCCCTGCGGTTGTTGATTACTATTATGAGGCGGCCACGGCCGGGGATACGTTTGTGGGCGCGGTTTCGGGCGTGGGGTACACCTATCCCGACGATTACGCGCAGCGCTTCGACGCGGAAGCGCGCAAGCGTCTCTTCGGTGATTTCCTCGCGCTCACATGCGAGTACCTGCCGCGCGCTGATTTGAAGCAGCTGTGGGTCATGGGGGTTTCGCAGCCGGAAATGATCAACCGGTTCGCGGCGGAGATCCCGTCGATTGACGCGCTCTTTCCTGACTATGGCAAGCGGCTTGACCGCTACGATGAGGTCTTCTACCCCGCCGCACGCGGCATTCCCGTGTTTCATGCCGTGACGCATTGGGAGGAGGGTGCGACGCGCTCGCGCAAGATCGAACGGCTCGTCGAGCAGATTCGCGCGGTCTCGCCGGCTGAGCGCCCAGCTTTTCTGCACGCCTTCATTTGGAATTGGGGTGCGGATCTGTCCGTCCTGCCGGAGGTCATGGAACGGCTTGGGCCGCACTATGTCGCGGTCGGGCCGGATCATTTGGCGTCACTGGCGACGCAAGCCCTCGCGCAGCAAAAGGTGGTGATCCGCTGCGTTCCCGGGGTGGCGGCGATGGAAGGGCAGCCCATCCATTTTCAAGCGGAAGCCTACAATGCGACGCGCTCGCCGCTGCCTTTCCAAGCCGTTGTGACCGCGGGGCTCGACGGCGTCACCGCGGCACCGGAGACAGGCGAGATTCCCGCGCTTCAATCTGTGAAGATCGCCTTTCACGGCAAACCTGCGGGTTCGTCGCTGCGGTTCGCGCTGAAGGGCCCGTGGGGCGAACGTGCGAAAGCCGTTGCGCTGCAAACGATCCCTGCGGGCGAACTGGCCGGGGCGCTGCCTGTCGGCGGCCCCTGGCGCTTTACGGAGCGCTTCGAAGCGGCGGGACTTTCGCACCGTTCCGGCTTGGAGCAGCTAGACGTGGCGGTGCCGGGCGGCCGGGTGTGGGTGGCCAAGGCGGGCGAGACCGAAGCGGGTCATATCGTGTTCGGCCCTTACAAACCCTTGCCCGCAGGGCGCTACGTCGCGCTCTTCCGGATCAAGCGCCTCGGTGAAGGGAGCGGAGGGCTGGCGCGCATTGACGTGTACGCCGAAGGCGTCAAGGACGAAGCGGCCGCGCTGTCGATTGCAATCAAAGACGCCCCGCTGGATGTCTGGCGGGCCTATCCGCTGGAATTCAAACACCCCGGCGGGCCGGTCGAAACGCGCGTCTTCTGGCCCGGCAAAGCGTCGCTCGCTGCGGGGGACATACTCATTTGGGAAATCGTCCCCTGAAAACGAGAGGCCGGACGGGGTGTTGTCCGGCCTCTCACGTTAACGTGTCTTGAACGTGTAACTTCTCCGCTACTTGGCGAGCGCTTCCTTGGCCTTGGCCAGAACGTTCTCGGTGGTGAAGCCGAAATGCTGGGCGAGGTCCTTGAACGATCCCGAAGCGCCGAAGGTGTTGAGCGTGATCATCGTGCCGCAGCGTCCTGCGTAGCGCTCCCAGCCGAACGAGCTGCCGGCTTCGACGACCAGGCGGCGCGTGCAGTCGGGGTCGATGATGCGGTCGCGGTAGGTCTTGTTCTGCTTCTCGAACAGCTCCCACGAGGGCATGCTGACCACGCGCACGTTCTTGCCTTCGATCTGCTTGGCGGCGTCGAGGGCGATTTCCACCTCAGAGCCGGTCGCGATGATCAGCAGGTCGGGCGTGCCTTCGCCGCTTTGCCAGAGGGTGTAGGCGCCCTTCTCCACGTTGGCGGCGGAGGGGTGCTTGCTGCGGTCGATGACCTTCATGTTCTGGCGCGTGAGGAGCAGGGCGGTCGGCCCCTTCTTGTTCTTGAGGGCCGTGACCCAGGCCGCGGAGGTTTCGGTCGGATCCGCCGGGCGGATGACCGTGATGTTGGGCATGCAGCGCAGCGCTGCGAGCTGCTCGACCGGCTCGTGGGTGGGCCCGTCTTCGCCGACGTAGAAGCTGTCGTGCGTGTAGACGAAGATGACCGGCAGGCCCATGAGCGCGGCGACGCGCATGGCCGGGCGGCAGTAGTC
>CAYMLQ010000172.1:0-11404 GCA_964390795.1 uncultured Lentisphaeraceae bacterium | reverse complement strand
CAAGGGGCCACGGCTTCAGCATGCCGTCCGTGCCCCGCCTATGGGATGCTAGTGTTTCTTTTATCGCTGCGAAACTCAACTTCAGTTTGGCGCTGGGCGCCTTTCTCATGGGGGTGGTGGGTGCGGAGTCCGAACCGGTGCGGCGCATCTATCAGCAGTGCGTGCCGTTGCGCACTTTGTTCAGCGCGATCTTTTTTGTGACGATCGGCCTGCTGGTCGATCCGGTGCAGATGCTGCACCACGGGCCGCTGATTCTCTGCCTGTCGGCCGTGGTGATCGTGGCCAAGAGCGTCAACTGTACGGTCGGCTCGCTGCTGACGGGTCAGGATCTCAAAAGCGCGGTGCAGACGGGGTTGGGGTTGGCGCAGATCGGCGAATTCGCCTATCTGGTCGCGCTGATCGGGGTGAGCCTGAAAGCGGTGGACACCTCGCTCTACCAGATTGCGGTGGGCGTGTCGCTGGTGACCACGCTGCTGAACCCGTTTCTGCTGCGCGCGTCCGAGCCTTTCTCGGTCTGGCTCGAGCGGCGCTTGCCGCCGCGCGCGCTGGCCTATCTGGAGACCTACGGGAACTGGGTTGAACGCGTGCGTCACTCCTCCATGAGCGGAGAGACACAGCGGGAGATCCGCATCAACCTGATTCTGCTGGTGCTGCAATTGGCGCTGGTGGCGGTGATCTTTCTGGCAGCCAGCATGCTTGCCCAGCTTGATCTCACGCGGTTCACGCCGTTTGTGGAGGCGAACAAGAAGGCGCTGCTGTGGGGTGCGGCCTGCCTGTTGGCGGTGCCCAATTTTGTTTTTGTATTTTTCCGCTCGCGTTCTTTGGGCGAAGCCGTGGCGGACGGACTGACACCTGCCCGCGTAGCCGCGTCGTGGGCGCAGGCCTTCAGGCGTTTCGTCGGCATCCTGTTTGCGATCGCGGGCGTTGTTTTCCTTTTTGCGGAGCTCGCGATGCTGAGCGGTTCGATCATGCCGGAACCGGGGTGGTCGCGCGGCCTGGTGCTGGTCACTTTTCTCGCCTGCGGCGCCTTGGGGTGGAAGCGTTTCCGGGCGCTGGGGGCGGAAGCGCTGGAAACGTTCAGGAGCGTGTTGGCCAAAGAGACGGATGCGGATGCGACCCTTCCGGCGGCCGACCTGTTGGACATTCATACCGAGCGAATGCCGCTAAAGCACGCTGCAACGGTCTGCGGGAGATCCTTGCGAGAACTCGACGTGCGCGCTCGGACAGGGGCGAGCGTGATCGGTATCGAGCGTGACGGACGCCTGATGGTCAACCCTGCGGCGGGCGAGAAACTGGCGGAAAGCGACGTTGTCCTGCTGCTGGGGGACGACGAGCAAATCGCACAGGCGCGGGCGCTGCTGCGGTGAGGTGACGGTCAGGGGGTGCTGCCGTTTCACGCCACAAATGAAAAAGACCGGGCGCCGCAGGGCGACCGGTCCATTTCCGAATTGAAGCAAAACCTCGCTCAGGTCTTATGGCGGTAGATGATACGGCCTTTGGTCAGGTCGTACGGCGAGATCTCCAGCGTCACCTTGTCGCCGGCGGCGATCTTGATGAAGAACTTGCGCATCTTCCCCGAAATGTGGGCCAAGACTTCGTGGCCGTTCTCCAGCTTCACTTTGTACATGGTGGCGGGCAGAACCTTCACTACGGTCCCAATAACTTCAATGGCATCATCGCTCGGCATAGCTCTCCATCCTGAATGATTGAAAAAAGATGTCTTTAAAATAGCACGGTTTCGGGTACTTGACAAGGGTGTGATTCACATTTGTTTGGAGGCTTGGAGGCCGGGTGTAATCAAATGCAACGTCCAGCAGGCGAAAGGCGCGGCGGCGGCGCGGGATCTCACGGCGCGGCAATCTCCGGTTAGTGCCGGGGACTTGATGCGGGTGCTTGAACCTTATCCACGACTCGTTTTGAGTGTTTTCGGCGGGGTCGCGATATGGTATATTGAGCCCCGTTTTAATGACAATAAAGGGGCGTGAGACATGAAGTTGAAAAAGGCGTTCTGTGGAGTTGGCGTGGCGGTGTGCGCGGGCGTGCTGCAGGCGGCCACGCTGCTGGTTGAGACCGAATCGTTCGCCGAGAAGGGCGGGTGGGTGGTCGATCAGCAGTTTATGGATCAGATGGGCTCGCCGTATCTGATGGCGCACGGCATGGGGACGCCGGTCGCGGACGCCTCGACCGTCCTGAAGGTCACGGAGGCCGGAACCTATCGCGTGCTGGCGCGCACGCGTAACTGGGCTGCGCACTGGACGCAGAGGGACGCGCCGGGCAAGTTTCAGATCGTGGTGAACGGCGCGCCTCTGGCGGCCGTGCTCGGCACGCAGGGCGTCGCGTGGGACTGGCAGGAGGCCGGCACCGTGGCGCTCGGCAGCGGCCAGGCGACGCTGGCGCTCCGCGACCTCACCGGGTTCAACGGGCGCTGCGACGCGATTGTGCTGACCACCGACGCTGCGCTCAAGCCGGAGGCGGATCTCGCCAAACTGGAGGCGTTCCGCCGCCAGATGGGGACGATCCAAGCGCCGCAGGAGAGCGTCACGGCCGACCTGGTCGTGGTGGGCGGAGGCATCCCCGGCATCTGCGCGGCAGTCACCGCCGCGCGGTTGGGGCTGAAGGTCGCACTCGTTCAGGACCGTCCGGTACTGGGCGGCAATAACAGCTCGGAGGTGCGCGTACACTTGGCCGGCCGGCTGAATCTGCCGCCGTTTCCGAAGCTGGGCGATGTGGTGAACGAGATCGGCCCGGCAAAGGGAGGCAACGCCCAGCCCGCCTCGTATTATGAGGACCAGCGCAAGCTCGACGCGGTGAAGGCGGAAAAGAACATCGCGCTCTTTCTGAACACGCGCGGCATCAAGGTGGAGATGAACGGCTCGAAGATCGCGGCTGTGATCGGGCGCCATATCGAGACGGGCAAGGAGACGCGCTTCGTCGCGCCGCTGGTGCTCGACAACACGGGCGACGGCGTCATCGGCGCCCTCGCCGGCGCGGAGTCCCGCTACGGGCGCGAAAGCCGCGAGGAGACGGGCGAGGCGACGGCTGTCGAGAAGGCGGACAGCGTCACCATGGGGTCCTCGGTGCAGTGGTATTCGCGCGAGGCCCAGGAGCCGGTAGCGTTCCCCGAGATCGCGTGGGGGCTGGCGTTCAACGACACCAACTGCGAGCGGGTCAAGATGGGCGAGTGGACGTGGGAGAACGGCATGAACCGCCATCAGGTGGACGAGTTCGAGCGTGTGCGCGACTATGGACTGCTGGTGGTGTTCTCCAACTGGTCGTTCCTCAAGAACAGGTCGCAGCATAAGGAGGGTTACGCCAAGAGCCGCCTGGAGTGGGTCGCCTATGTCGCGGGCAAGCGCGAGTCGCGCCGCCTGATCGGCGACCTGGTGCTCAAGGAGCAGGATCTCGTCGATAAGGTCGTCTATCCCGATGCCACGGCCTGCACGACCTGGACGATTGACCTGCACTATCCGGATCCCAAGAACACGGCGCACTTCCCCGGCGACGAGTTCAAGTCGATCGCCAAGCACAAGACGATCTACCCGTACCCGATCCCGTACCGCTGCCTCTACTCCAAAAACGTCGGCAACCTCTTCATGGCCGGACGTAACATCAGTGTGACACATGTGGCCTTGGGGACGATTCGCGTGATGCGAACGGGAGGCATGATGGGCGAGGTGGTGGGGATGGCGGCGGCGCTGTGCAAGAAGAACAACGCCCTGCCGCGCGATATCTACGCCAGCCACTTGGACGAGCTGAAGGCGCTGATGGCCCAAGGCGTCGGCCTCGGCAAAGAACAGCCGCCGCAGACCTACAACATGGGCGGGACGCTGATGAAGACAGAAAAGAAGGGGCAGCCGAAACCCTCAACGCAGAAAACCGAACACTGAACGGTTAACGGGTGCTCACTTCAGCGTTGAGCGTTGAAAGTTGGGCGTTGAGCGTTTACATTTGCCGTTTGCCTTGTACCGTTTCTAATCACATGAACGTTCACTCTATCGTTATCTTCCAAGAAAGCCAGGTGCCCTGCTTCTGCGTTCGGGCGAGGCACGTCGCGCGGTTGCGTGCGACCTACCCTTCAGCGAAGGTGACGTGGTGCCGCACGAAAGGATCGTTTCTCCGGGCGCTGCCGCACGCGCAGGTGGCGCTGACCTGGGCTTTCAGGCAGGAGTGGTTTGATCGCGCGCCAGAACTGCGGCGCATCGCCACGCCGGCCGCCGGGCGCGATTTCTACACGCTTGCGCCGCCGCCGAACGTGAAGGTGCGCTACAGCACGTTCCACGGGCCGGTCATGGCCGAGACGGTGCTCGGACTGATGTTGGCGTTCAACCGCGGACTGTTCGATGCTTACGGGCGTCAGCTCAAGGGCGAGGTGTGGCCGCGCGAGGCGCTGTTCGACATCCGGCTGCTGGCGGGTTCGCACGTGGTGATCGTGGGGTTCGGCCACATCGGCGAGACGGTCGGGCGGATGCTGAAGCCCTTCGGCGTGCGTGTGACGGGCGTGCGGCGCAACGTGCCGGCGCGCAAGCCCGCGTGGTTCCGCGAGGGCGACGCGGTCGTGCCGGTCGAGCGGCTGGACGAGCTGCTGTCGTTGGCCGATCACCTGATCCTTGTGCTGCCTTCCGACACCGGCACGGATCGGCTGCTCGACGCCACGCGGCTGGCGCGGCTGCCGCGCCATGCGGTGGTTTACAACGTGGGGCGCGGCAACTGCATAGACGAGGAGGCGCTGGCGAAGGCACTGGAGACGGGCGCCTTGCGCGGCGCCTGCCTGGACGTGTTCGCCCAGGAGCCGCTGCCGTCGGACTCGCCGCTCGCGCGGAATCTTCCCGGGCTGGTGCGTGTGCCACATGCGTCGGCGTTCACCGAGGACTACATCGATCGCTTCCTCGACGAGGTGATCGCGTGGCTGGATAACAAGTGATTAATACCTACACAGTACATTCCGTCGAAGAGACGTGGCAGGTGGCCGCGGAGGTCGCGAGGCTGCTGAAACCCGGTACCGTGATCGCCCTGCAGGGCGATCTCGGCGCGGGTAAGACGACCTTTGTGCAAGGTCTCGGGTTTGCCTTGGGCCTGCACCGCCCGGTGACGAGCCCGACCTTCACGGTCTGTACGGAGTACGCGACGCCCCGCTTCAAGCTCGTCCACATGGATCTCTACCGGTTGAGCGGCCCGGACGACCTGCTGACCATCGGCTATCCCGAATATTTAGAAACCGGCGCGGTCGTGGCGGTCGAGTGGCCCGAGCGGGCCGGCGACCTGATCCCGCCGGATGCGCTGCGTGTGCGCTTTTCACTGACCGACGACCCCGACACGCGGGTGATCGAGGTGGGCGGGGGCGAAGTTAATCGACGAGAGTCGTGTTTTGACAATGAGTGACCGGTACGGTGGCGAGAGGATGAAACTCAGGGCTCTGATTCTGTTAGGTCTCTTGTTATGTGGCGCAGGGTGCGGCACCTGTTCGTACCGTGCTGCGGCCCGGAGTGTGTGGCTCGACTCCTATGATCCTTTTCGCCCCCGACGAAATGAGCCGACGAAGCGTAACCGATTAAGTGCGGGGGTTAAGTGTCTGGCGATGAGGCATAGCACTTCTGGCCAGCGGAATTCCATACTTCATGAAGTGTGGAAGTTCGGCCGACATCAACGCAGAACGTTCAACGCTCACGAGAGCGAACGCTGATGACAAGAACGCCAAACGCCGAACGGGGTGAAAGCTGTTCGCGATGCGGGTAGGGCGGACCGTCCCGGTGAGCCGTACGCAACGCGCGGCGCACCGTATGCGGCTCGCGAGGACGCTCGGCCTCCAGGTGTTCCTCGAGCAGGTGACGAGTCGAGCAATAGCGCCCGAAAGGCTAGCGATTAGCAACACAAGCCCGTGAAACGGGGAGGCGCACGGTAATCGGTTGGTGGCAGGGGTGTTCGAGTCGTGAGCGTTGCTGGCGCACCTGTGTCGCAAGTTCGGGAGCGGGGACACTCCTGTCCCCGAAGCGTCGGTCAAGCGTCGATCCGCAGGCGGTTGTCGCGTTGTATCCTGCGGCTCGGTGTTGCACAACCGTTCACAACGGGGACAGGAGTGTCCCCGCTCCCAGCGCTACGCGCGTTCCTCGATCCCCCTACCACCACCAACCGATTACAGCGCACGATGGCTGAGCGTTGGACGCTCAGCGGTCTTCTTGATACAATGGTAAAAATGAGCACCGGTTGGACGATTAGTTGGAATGGGTTGTTGCGTGCGGTCGGACTGCTGAGTCTGGCTCTCTGTTCCTTTGCCGTTGACGACGTGGTCATCAACGAGGTGCAAGTTTCGAACGGCAGCACGCTGCTGGACGAGGACGACGAGTACGCCGACTGGGTCGAACTGCTGAACCGCGGGCCGGAGATGGTGAACCTGGCTGGCTGGGGGCTCTCTGACCGGACGAACAGTCCGATGAAGTGGGTCTTTCCGCCCCGACAGCTCGCGCCGGGCGAGCGGCAGCTCGTTTTCGCCTCGGGTAAGGACCGGACCAACGCGTTCGAGACCGCGCTGATCGCCTCGCCGCTGGAGGTGCCCGGCCTGGTGCTGTGGCTCCAGGCCGACTCGGAGTCGCGCACCAACGGCGAGCAGGTGACGGGCTGGGCCGACCTGAGCGGCCTCGGCAACCACGCGTTCACGACCAACGGCGCGGCCTGCCCCACCTACCGCACAAACGCGGTCAACGGTCACGCGGCCATGCGCTTTACAAGACTGGCGCAGCAGCAGTTTCTCCTGCCCACAAACAATTTCAGCGGGCTTGACAGCCTGCGCGACGTGACCGTTATGGTCGTTTGCCGGTGGGGAGGGGTCGCCGTGTCAGGTCTGTTCGGCGGCTGGAGGTCCGGCGCACTGAACACGCACTTTGAAATCAGCAGCGGCGGGCAGATCCGCTTGCGGATCGCCGCGCTCGACAGTGTGCGCAGCAATGGCGTCATGACGGCGAATGCCTGGTGCCAAGTGTCGGGCGTGATGCACAGTTCCGGCGACACCCCCGTTGCCCGCGTGTTTCGGGATGGCCTGTTCTGCGGTTCGTTTGAGAAAGATCCGGGCGCGGCCCTGTTATCGAGCTACTCTCACGTGTTTCTCGGCAACTCCGACAGCAACGCGCGCTTCTTTGACGGCGACATGGCCGAGGTGCTGATCTTCAGCCGCGGCCTGTCGGCGGCGGACCGCGAGGCGGTGGAGCGCTACCTGGCTGACCGTTACGGCCTGCCGTTTCAAGGGGGCGCAGCCGTGCCGGAACTGCACGCGAGTTTCAGCCTCGACGCCGAAGGTGAGACGCTGGTGCTGTCCCGGCCGGGTTCGAACGTGGTCGACAGCGTCGCGCTCCCTGACGTGCCGGAGGACGCCTCATACGGGCGCTGCCCGGACGGCGCGGGCGCTTTCGCCTTCCTCGCGCAGCCCACGCCGGGCGCGGCCAACTCCGCGAGCGGGTTCGGAGCCCCGCTCAAGAAGCCGGACTTCTCGCGCAAGCGCGGCTTCTGCGACGCGCCCTTTGAGCTGACGCTGAGCCCCGACGAGGTGGCCGCCCCGATCTATTACACGCTCGACGGCTCCGAGCCGGCGCCCACGAACGGCTCGCTCTATGCCTCGCCCCTTCAGATCGCGACGACGACCGTGGTGCGCGCCATGGCTTATCTGTCGAACGCGCTGCCGCACCGCGCCATCGCCACGCACACCTACCTGTTTCTGGATAACGTGCTCGGACAAGCCGCGCGTCCGGCGGACTATCCGGCGGACTGGAACGGCTACGTCCACACGAGCTACGGGATCAGCACCAACGTGGCCGCGCAGCCGGGCTATGCCGACGCGCTGAGGGCCGCGCTGAAGGCCGTGCCCGTGCTCGCCCTGTCCCTGTCTAAAGAGGACATGTTCGGCACGAGCGGCGTGTATGCGAATCCGACTATCGACGGCTTTGAGCGGGTGGTCTCAGCCGAATGGCTCACCAACGGCGCCGGCCAGGTGCAGCTCGACGCGGCCCTGCGCGTACAGGGCGGCGCCAGCCGGATCTTCAGCAACACGCCGAAGAAGTCGCTGCGCCTGCTGTTCCGAGACGCACTGGGGGAGGAACGACTGAAGAAGCCCGTGCTGGCCAGCGGCGGCACCGAGCTGGCGGACTTCAACACGCTTATCCTGCGGGCCGAGTACAACAACGCCTGGACCCACACCGACGGAACCCAGCGCTTGCGCGGCAGTGACATGCGCGACCAGTGGATGCGAGACACGCAGCTCGCGCTGAGCGGGAGCGGCTCGCACGGCAACCACGTGCAGCTTTTCGTCAACGGGCTCTACTGGGGTCTCTACAATGTGTCCGAGCGGCCCGACGCGGCGTTCGCGGCGAACTATTTCGGCGGTGAGCGCGAGGACTACGACGCCATGACGCCAGACCAGATCCGCGACGGCGACAACGTCGCGTGGAACGCGATGCTCAACACGGTCAAAGCGGGCGTTACCAACGCGGTTCAGTACGAGGCCGTTCGGCAGTATCTCGACGTGAGCCACTTCGCCGACTACATGCTCGTCAACGTTTACGGCGGAAACTGGGACTGGCCGTTTCACAACTGGAACGCGGTGAGGCGACGCGAGCCGGGAGCGGGATACCGTTTCTTCTGTTGGGACTCCGAACGCACGCTGGAAGGCGCGAACGACAACGTCTCGGCGACGAGCTTCACAACGGGTCCTGCCTACCTGTATGGGGTGCTGCGCACAAACGCCGAGTTCCGCTTGCAGTTCGCCGACCGTGTTCACCGCGCCTTCTTCAACGTTGGCGCGCTGACGCCCTCGAATGCGGCGTCGCGCTACGCGGCACGTGCTGCCACGGTCGAGATGGCGGTCTACGGCGAGGCGGCGCGGTGGGGGGCCTATCGCCGGGAGGTGACGCCGGGCGGCGCGATCCCGTGCTACGGAACGAGCGAGTGGACGGCTGAGCGCAACCGCCTTCTGGCCAGCTATTTCCCTGTCCGTACTGGCATTGTGCTGAGCCAGCTCAAGGCCGCCAATCTATATCCAGCGGTCAGCGCGCCGGAGTTCAGCCAGCACGGCGGCACGCTGGAGTTCGGGGCGCTGCTGGGGGTTGTCTCGACGCAGGGCATGGCGTACGTCACCTTCGACGGCAGCGACCCGCGCGTGGCGTATACCGGCGAGGTCGCGTCGAACGCGGCGGCCTACGCCGGGCCGTTCGCCGTGACGAACGCGGGCGTGATCAAGGCGCGGGCGCTGACCAACGGCGTGTGGAGCGCGCTCACCGAGGCCGCGTTCGGCGTGGTGGTCTCGGAGCCTGTGTTTCAGCCGCCGGGCGACGGCGACTGGGGCGTGGCCACCAACTGGCTTGGCGCCGTGGTGCCGCAGGGGGCGGGCCGCCGCGTGAGGGTCAACGCGCCGTTGGCTGACCGTAACGTCGAGCTGCGCGCGCCGGTGACGGTGGGGCAGATCGCGTTCAGCCATGCGGGCAACGCGTACCGCAACCGCGTGCGCGACCGCGGCACGGGCAACGCGCTGACGTTTGACGGGGGGGCGGGGCCAGCGCGGATTTCGGTGGCAGGCGACGGCGCAGGGTACGCCGAGTTCGAGATCGTGGCGGGCGTGGTTTTGAGAGCCGACGTCGAACTCGCGGTTCAGCACCTCGCTGGGAGCCCCGACTACGGCGCGTTGAGGCTGCGCGAGGCGTGGTCCGGCCCCGGCGGGCTGCGCAAGACCGGGCCGGGCGTGGCCGCGCTCAACGGCGAGGGCAAGACGTTTGTGGGGCCTGTGCTGATTGACGAGGGTGTGCTGATCGTGACGGGCCCGGCCGCGCCCGCGCAGGCTGCGGGCGTAACGGTCGCGTCCGGCGGGCAGTTGCGGCTGACGTCCGCCAGCTCTCCCGGCGCATCGCGCGTGTACGCGTTCGGCGGCGCGGTCGCGTTGAGCGGGTATGGGCGTGGCGTGGAAATCCCCGATAGCGCGGGTCAGGGCAAGCTCGGCGCGCTGCGGTATGACCCCGGAAGCCAGAGCAACGTATGCGTGCTGGCCACGCCGGTGTTGCTGCAGGGCGCGGCGGATCTGCATGTGGACGGCAGCCAGAACCGGCTCGACCTGTCGGGCGGCGTGTCGGGCGGCAGCCTGCTGGTCAAGACGGGCGGCGGCTTGCTTGCAGTGCCGGACGGCACCGCGCTGACGGCCGCGGTGCAGGTGGCCAACGGCACGCTGACCGCTACGGGCGACGTGTCGCTCGGGCCGCTGTCGGGCGCGGGCGCGGTGCGTGTGGACGGCGCCGTGATCAGCGTGCCGTCGGCGGAGGGGGTCGCGCTGGAGGCGGTGCTGCGGCAGCCGGGCGAGGACGCGCTGCCGAACGGCCTGGTGCGGGTGGCCCAGGCGCCCGGCACGCTGGGCCGGGTCCGCCTCTATCTGCCGGGTGCGGGCGACCTGTTCAGGGGCGCGCTGTTCACGCCGCTTGCGGTCGACCTGGCGGCCCTGCTGCGCGGGTCGGCCTGCGAGGTGTACGCGCCGGATACGGCGGGCACGAACGTGTTCGACGGGGCGCGCTGGAGCCTGCGGGCGGACGCGCAGGTGGTGGCGGTTCCCGCGCGGGTGGATTTCGGCGGAGGGCCGGTGGCGGGCCGAGTGATCGAGGTGCGGCTAGGGGCCGCGCCCGCGTCGTTCGGTGCCTGGCGGCTGCTGGCGTTCGCGTCGGAGGCCGACCGCACGAACGCGGCGGTTTCTGGTCCGCTGGCCGCGCCGCTGGGCGACGGCGTCGCGAACCTCGCGCGCTACGCGTTCGGCCTGGGGTTGGAGTCGCCCGCGTCGGGCCGCTTCCCGTCGCTGGCGCGCGCGGCCGACGGGTGGGACTATTGCTTCGCCTTCGATCCGGGCCGGGACGATGTGGCGTGCGTGGTGGAGACGACCGAGAATCTCACGGACTGGAGCGAGGCTGAGCGGGTGTTCGATTCGCGGGCCGACTATCCGGAGCGGCTCGACGCGGGGTGGCTTACGCTGCGCGACGCCCGGCTCTCGCCCCGGCGCTTCTACCGGCTGAGGCTGATCCTGAGCGGCGCGGAGTAAGAAAACGATGTTCACCAAAACGGGAGCGGGCTTGAAGAGCGATAGAGGGTGTGCTATTGTTCGTGCAATGTTGGAAGCGCGGCACTGCGGGCGTGAGTTCTTTTTGAGGCGTATCAGCCTTGCTAAGCATCAAGAAGCCGTTTTAAGTTGTTGATTTCCAACGAGACCGTTGAGGGTTTGCATCTGCCGGGATGCTATAGCTCGTGCTATTTTTGATCCTCATTACAAGTTCGCCCGCACCCCCAAAAGCGGTAAGGGCCGTTCATAATATCGGGGTCGGCATAACGCTTCCGTCCCACCCATAATACCACTGCCAAAAAGTAATTAGACTATAATGGTTGTGTATTAGACGCG
>CAYMLQ010000171.1:0-11438 GCA_964390795.1 uncultured Lentisphaeraceae bacterium | reverse complement strand
TCGCAGAGCCTGACCTATCCGCTGGTGGCGTCGATCGTTTCGCACGGCAAGAACGGCGTGGTGGATCTGGCGGCGTTCGCGCAGGGGCAGGCGGTGATGTTTATGATCGGCGCGCTCGGCGGCGGCCTGCTGACCACCGGGATGGTGTTCGGGCGCGACGCGGAGGGGTTCCGCCAATTTAAGCGGCTGAACCTCTGGATGTGCGGTGCGCTCGCCCTGCTTCAGGCGCTGGCCTGCGTTCACCCGTTCGACGGACTGATATTCAGAGGGGTGCTGGGGCTGGCGGCACCGATGGACGAGATTGCCCGCGAGGTGCTCTTCTGCTGCATCCCGCTGCAGATCCTGTTCTTCTTGCGGACGCCCGGGCTCGTCGCGCTCTACAACGCCCGGGCCAGCGCTGCGGCGAACTGGGCGACGCTCTGCCGCATCGCGCTGACCGCCCTCCTGACGCCCGTATTTGTGAGTCACGGCTGGGTGGGCCCCCGCATGGGACTGCTGGCCATGACCGGGCCGGTACTGGTCGAGACGGCGCTGGCGCAGTGGCTGGCCACGCCCTATATTCGCGGACTCGGCCCGGCGACCGGCGCACCTGCCGCCGGCTTCAAGACGCAGTTCCTGTTCACCGTGCCGCTCTCTTTCGGCGGTGTGCTTCTGGCCATTTCCGGGTTCATGATCGGCGCCTTCATTACGCGGGCGGCGGAGCCCGCGCGGATGCTGCCCATCCACTACGTCACGATGGGTGTTGTGAATCCGGTGAGTTTTGCGGCCATCCGCATGCAGGCGGTGGTACTGGCCTTCCCGCCGCGCGACAAAGGCGACCATTCGGTGTTCCGGTTCGCGCTGGTGGCGGGCGTCTTACTCGCGCTATTCCCGCTGGTGGGTCAGATCCCGGCAGTGGCGACGTGGTATTTCGGCTCGATCCAGAACGTGCCGGCCGGCGATATTCCGCTGGCCATGCGCGCGATGCTGCTGGTCTCGGTGCTGCCGATCATCCAGTCGTTACGCGGCCATGCCGAAGGGCTGG
Source organism: uncultured Lentisphaeraceae bacterium (assembly GCA_964390795.1). Taxonomy (GTDB): domain Bacteria; phylum Verrucomicrobiota; class Kiritimatiellia; order RFP12; family UBA1067; genus CAYMLQ01. Next base: position 10,414 of record CAYMLQ010000171.1, on the reverse strand, counting down.
CGGCGTGGCGCAAACGGCCGAACGCGATTCTCGCCGGGCAGGCGATGAACCTGGCGTCGCTGGTCTGCGTGCTCTTCATCATGCTGAATCTCGGCGTGCCCGGTTACCTCATGGGCGTGATCGCCATCCTTGTCGCCGTGGTCATGACCTTCGTCACCGTCCGCATGGGCCTGATCTGGGCGGATATGGAGGACACCTTCGGCGAGCCGCCGCGCGGCGTGCGCAGCGTTGAAGGGTGAGGGGTCGCCCGGCTCTCGCAGGGTGTCGTGAGCCCCATGACGGTAGCCGCGAAAAAGCCTATTTCCAACTTTTGAAAATTTCAGTTGCATTGGAAAACAAAATCGTTATATAGTGTTGTAAATCAGTTCAGAGCTTTTTTTTTTGATCCACCGATTAGAGTGTCGTACTTTCATTTGGAGACGATGGTTATGAGGTCTACCATTAAGCGGTTGAAAAGAACTGCCGCCGCGGTTGCGCTTGGCGTAGGTGCACAGGCGTTTACTGGGGATGCGCAGGCGGTCGACTCGGTCGTTCCTTCGGCATGGAATGTTGCGCCGATGCAAGCTGGCGCCTGCTTGGAAGCCTTCGACGCGGCGCTGCCCCCCACTTGGGCTGGCAGGGCCGGGGTCAGCGTGGTGACCAACCAGTACCCAACGATGACGGGCCTGCCGGTCCGGGCGAACGAGTGGTTCGGCGCAAACGCAAAGGTGTTGCGTCTGGATACCGAGGGGGCGGTGGTATCCAACACCGTGGCCTACCCGGCCAGCGAAGGGGCGGTCTCTTTCGCCTCAAAGCCCATTTATGTGGACATGCGGATCCGGTTTGACGTGATGACCGACACCCCCACACCTGAAGCGCTCGCGGGTTCCAAGCTGGCCGTCTTCGTGGCGTCGGACGCCAAATTGGTTGCGGTGCACGAGAACGGCTGGATCACGAATTCGGTCGCCACCGACACCAACCTCTGGCATCAGCTCACCATCAAGATGCTCAACGGTGTTTATGACGTGTTGCTGAACGAGCAGGTGGTTTTCTCAGGGCTGCTCATCCGGAATGTCGGGGCGGCAAACACCCTGGGGGCAACCTGCTTTTGCGGCACAGGGCTGATCGACAATCTCTACATCAGTCATGGCGATCCGGCGTATGCCGTCACAGGTCCGACCGGTACGATTCCGAGCCTGCCCGCGCCTGGCAGCAATCCGCCGAGCGACGTGGAGCAGACCCAGATCAACGCTTGGCTCGACAGCTACGCGGGAATCAATGCTGGTACGTCGCTGAGTATGACGCAAGACCAGCTCAGCCAGTCCTTCCTGCTTAATGAACTGGGCGGCGATAGCGAGACTGCGGATCCGGTCAGCTACACGTTCGGCATTTCCGCTTTCAATTTGATCTCGCCGACAGCCGTCGTCGTGACGGCCCGGCTGACAACGGATAACGGTAACAAGAACGGCCCGATTAACGGCAGGCTCCAGCTTCAGGGCAAAGTCAACATGGGCGACGGGTGGACCACTCTGAGCGGTGCGATCACGCCGTCGTTTGCCGACTTCACCAACGGTCAGGCGACCTACACCTTTACCATTCCTGCGGACGGATACCAGTTCTTCAAACCGCTGATCGTCCCTTAAGGAGCCCCCGATATGAAAACAATCCTTTCTCTTGCTGTACTCCTCCTGATGGGCGCAACGGCTTTCGCGGAGACCCCGCGCCAGCTCACGCTGTCCATAGCGACGCAAGGCCCTGACTTCTACTCCGACGGTCAGCCGGTTTTGGTCGGCGAAACCTACTTGCTCGTGTACGTGAAGCAAGGCGCAACCTTTCAAGGCGTTCTGACGGATGGCTCGCTGGTCGATCCTGTTGCCAACCGGATCGCGACTCGCGCCCCAGCCGTTGAGGGTGCAAAGTGCGGGTTTAAGCCCATCCAGTATCCCGCGGATCTCTTTCCGGCGGGCGGAACCTGGGTGATCGTCCTGCTCGATACGCGCGACGCGGCAGGCGCAGTCGGCGGGCTGGTGGCGGCGCAGGGCGCAAGCCCGGCAACGGGTGCGGCTGCGGGCGACTCAACCCAGCTCAGCGCGCTGAACGTGGCGGCGCAAAGCGGCGGCGCTCCGGCCCTCACCGCAACAACGCCGTCGGCGGCGCCCGCCAACACGCCGGCACCGGTGATTACGGCGGTCGAACCCCAAGGCAGTGCGGTCAATGTCCGCATCAAGAACTTCACCGATCAGGCCCTCTATGAGGTGCAGAGCACGGCGGATCTTGCGTCGGGTTCGTGGCAGCCGGCCACCGGCGGAACACGCATTCGCGCAACCGCGCAGAATGTCGTCGCGGGCGCAGGGGACAGCTTGGAGCTGCCCGTGGCAGTTCAGGTGCAGGCGACCGACAAAGTTCGCTTCTTCCGGGTTATTGTGCCGGGCAGCAAGTAAGCGTACCAAGCCAAGGAGAAAAAGAAGCCATGAATAAGTTTTCGGTTATTTTCGCCGCATGTGCCGCAGTCGGCTTGGCCCAGGCAGCCATGCCCCCGATTGAAGGGTCTAACACGGTCGGGTTTAAAGCCATTGCCGCGCCGGGAGAAGCCAACACGATCATTACGGTGCCGTTCGAGGCCTGCCTTGGAGAAGGAGCGGCGGGCATGCTCGCCGCTCTGGTGGCCACCAACGGACTGACGTCTACAGCGGCTAATCCTGCTTCTGCCGACCAATTGGTTGTGTTGACCACGAACGGGGTTGACCAGGTGTACTACTACTACTGGTATCAGACTGGTCAGGGCTGGACCGCTGTAACCACTGAAAAGCTGATGCCGGATGGCAGCTCGCAGGCCGTGACTCCGCCAGCCGCCACGGCTTTCGAGGTTTCGCGCGGGTTGGGTTTCTGGATCAAGCGTGCGCCGAGCGCGACAGCAACCCTCTATGTGAAGGGCCAGGTCTCAGAGGCCAAACAGGCCACCACAATCACGTCGGGCCTGAACCTGGTCGGCTATGGTACGGTGACGCCGTTTACGTTGAACGGCTCGGGGATCGATTGGACAGGCGCTTACGGCGGCACCGGCAACACGGCCACGTCGGACAAGATTCTGGTGGTGGCCGCTGACGGCTCTTTCACAGAATACTTCTATTTTGTGAAGCCGATCGGCTGGCCGGTGGGGTATGATGCGCTGGATCATAAGTGGATCACCAAGAGCTATGCGCTGGCCTCGGGAACCATTCCCGCCGGAAGGGGTTTCTGGTATATCCGTCGTGGTTCAGGCGACTTCACGTTTAAGCCGGATGGCGAGTAAGAAAGAGGGGGTTTGAGAACATGAGAAACGCACTTTGCATGGCCGTTCTACTTGCTTTCGGAGGCGTCCTGACCTCGCAGGCCGTAGTGATTCACTGGGCGGTGGACACGCCGTTGTCGGGAACCGAATCGGCCCAACTCGTGTACGTTTCGAGCGGGACGCCCGCCTACACGGATTTCGCGCTTTCGAACGGTTCAGCCGTGGGCGATGAGGTCTCGGGTCTGGCGGTCACGCCGGCCGGTATCGGCGAACAGAGCGCAACCGATGTGACGCGCGGTAATGGCGCGTATTACGTCGTGCTCTTCCGTGATAACAACGGCACGACCGAGTATGCCTACAGCACCACGGCTTTGCTTTATAACGACACCGTTGCCATCACAGATGATGAGATGGCGCCTGCGCTGGGCGTTTTCAACCCCCCAGGGTTTAGCGGTTGGTCGCCGGTGCCAGAGCCGGGCTCAATGGCGCTGCTGTGCGTCGGTGCGGCGGCGCTCGCCCTGCGGCGCAGAAAACAGGTGTGACCTGCACCCTCGACTCCTTAGCGGGCGGCATCTTCGGTTGCCGCCTTTTTTTATTGTTTCAGGGCCTTTGATTAGGTGGCTTACGGAGGATTGAAACATGTTGCTTCTTGCGTTCCGTACGATCACGCGAGGCCGCTGGCGTCGAGCCCGATGGGCGTTTCTGCTGATTGCCGCCGGCGCAGGGGCTCTGTATTCGCTGACGGCCGTCCGCTATGCCTTTCCAGGGCATTCTGCGAACTGGATCGCATGGGTGGCCGGCCTTGACGTACGCGACGTGCCGACGCGTCCGTTCCTGACCCTTCTGGGACAGACGGTGTCTGAACTGCCCTATGGCCCGCTGACCCTCCGTCTGAACCTCCTGGCGGCGCTGGCTGGCGCGCTCGCGGTCGGATGGGTCTACCGGATCGTTTGGTTTATCGTGTTTGACGCGATGCGCGAAGAGTCGGCGGTCACCTACGCCTCGCGCAACGCCCGCTTCGGCGGAGCCGTGGCGGCGCTGTCGGTGGCGGTCAGCCTGCCGTTCTGGCAGGCGGCGACCCGTTTCTCGCCTGAGATCTTTGATGTCGCAGTCGTCCTGGGCTGCGCCCACCTGCTGACGGTGTATGCCCGGTCGCAGAATCTGTTCTGGCTGCTGTTGTTCGGAGCGCTTCTCGGCTGCGGTGTGGCAGAGTCGCCGCTGGTCATGGCTGCCGCGCCGGTGCTTGTGTGCTTTGCCGTTCTTACGGAGTGGAAACTTTCCTGGTATGCCATCGGACGGTTGTTCGGCGCGGCCGTCCTCGCGATCCTGCTGCTGTGCGTGACCCACTATGTGTCTGCGCGTTACTTTGCGCTCGCCCGTGGCCTTCAGGAGACGCCCTCCGAGATCCTGCGGCTGGTTGTGTCGGTGTTACGGGAGCAGAGCCATGTGATCGCCAGTTTCTTGCCGCGCTTCCTGTGGCTGCCCGTGATCGGCCTGGGCGTCGGATCGGCACTCCTGTCTTTTCTCTCTGCGCTGCGGACGCTCGACAACCGAAGAACCTGGGGCCTGCTGTTTCTGAGTGGCCTGCTAACGGTCTCTGCGGTGCTGATGCTGCTCAACGTGCCCATCACCCCATGGGCGGTGATGGCATCCAAAGGCGTGATGCCGGCCATGACGTATGCCTTGGCCGGCATGGGCATCGGATTGTTGGCGGCCTCGTGGCGGGCGCTATCGGTGGTGAAGGATCCGCTGGGCGAGGCCAACCCCGCTGACGACGACGACGGCGAACAGCCCGCCGATACGGAGCAGCCACGCGTCTTCAGCGCCAGCCGCATGACCGGATTTCTGGTTGTTCCGCTGCTGTTGGCGGTGATCGCCGCGTGCGGTATCGCGAACGGGTTCCGTCTTGTTGCAGACGACGGCTCGTTTGCCGACCGGGCTGCGGATGTGGTTCTGGATAGCCTGAAAGGGCGGGAATGGGTGGTTGCGAACGGATTGATCGACCCGCACGTGCAGATCCGCGCCGCTGAACGCGGGCTTAACGTGCACCTGCTCTGCCCCTACCGCGCCGCAGAGCGTGCGTACCCTGCCCGCGTTCTGCAGTCCGTGCTGGCCGACGCCTCTTTTTCTCCTGCGGCCAAACTGCGCGCGCAGAGCCTGATCGCCTTTAACCTTCATCTGTTCATCGACGACTTCTTTGGGTCGGATGAAGCCATCGGGCTCAAGGCCGTATGCATGGCGCTGCCCGATATCTGGTACGGCTCCGGGTGGGTTCCCGTGCCGGAATTGCTCTTTTATGGTGGTGTGAAGGACACCCGCACGCTCGATGCGGAGAGTTTGCTGGCCAGCCACCGAGCGTTCTGGAAACAATGGGAAGATTTCTTGAGCGAAGGCCGGGGCTCGCCTAAACAACTGTCGTACCGTTACCGCCTGGCCTTGCGGCGGCACCTTGCGTTTATCGCTAACAATCTGGGCGTCACGCTGGAGGACGCCGGACGCGAGAAGGAGGCGTTCGACGTCTTTCTTAAAGCAAGGGCCATTTCGCCCGAGAATATCAGTGCGCTGCTGAACGTCTTTGAGCTGATCTCACGCGGCCACCACCCGGAAATGAAGGACGCCATCGCGTTGGAGCTTCGCAGCAAGGTCGAGAACACAAAGGAGCGCTATCCGCTGTGGGCGCTGAGCCGGCATTATGGCTATGTCCGCAATTTCGATCTTTTTGTGCGCATGGGGTGGTCGTGGGCGATGTCAAGCAGCCCCGGTTCGGTTCTGGCCGGCCTGCGCAGCTCCTATTCGATCCAACAGGACGAGGACCGGCGTACGGCGTTAACGGCGATGATGGCCTCCGTCTACGAAATGCGCGGCGACATCAAGCAAAGCGAGGAGGAGTACAAAAAAACCATCGAGCGTGATCCCAAGAACACCTTCGCCATTTCGGGTCTCGTCCGGCTGGCGCTCCAGCAGAGCGTGGTCGGAGAGGCTCAAAAAGTCCTCGAGGCCGGTGCGTTCGCCGGCGTGTCGCAGCGGATGCTCCGCCAGGACTGGGCCGCCGTCCATCTGGTGTCTGGCGATCTGCCGCGAGCGCGCGTGATTCTGCAGGAGCTGGGAGATGAGCCCAACGCCTCTTCCATGACCCTAGCCATGCTGGCGATGGTGATGATTGAACAGCACGACACGGCCAGCGTCGAGACCACGCTGTTGCCGCGGCTGGCCAAGGTCGCCGAAGGGAAAGGCGCCTACTTCGTTCAGGTGATCCAGGGCCGGATCTGGCAGAGTAAAGGGAAGTCCGGAAATAGGAACGCCCGTTTATGTTACCAGCGTGCGGCCGCGCTCCGCCCGGATGTGCAAGCTCTGCAAGATGTGATCCTGATGTTAGACGTCTCGCTGGAAGAACAGAAGGCGGCGGAAGCCCATGCGCTGTCGCTTCTGCGCCAGCGGCCCGATCACCCCTTCGCGAATTTCGTTTTGGGCTCGATCCGCTTGGAGCAGGGCCAGTACGGCGAGGCGGAAAAGCACCTGCGCCGCAGCGCCAACGCGGCCGAGCCGACGGTGGCGGCGCTCAACAACTTCGCCCAGGTGCTCTGCCGAATCCGCAAGCTGGAGGAGGCGGAGACCGTCGCCCGAAAGGCCGTTTCGCAAGCACCTGACCGCTATGAGGCCTGGTCCACGATGGCTTTCGTTCTGGCAACGCGGGATCGCCTGGATGAGGCTTCCGCAGCCTTGGCAAAGGCCGTTGAACTCAACTCCGCAGATCCTCGGCTGCTTCTGGTCGAGGGCCTGATCGCCGTGAAACGCGGTCAACGCGCAGCCGCCGAGAAGGCGATTGCGACGGTCGCCGGCACCCCGGATCTTTCGGTTGCCGACCGCCGCGAGCTGAAGAACCTGCAAGAGGCCTTGGGGCGTCTGGGCCCGCCTGCGCCTTGAGCCGCGAAGGGTTGCGGCCTTTTGATGGCCTCCCACATGGGCTTGGCGTGGGATCTTGGCTGGTCACGGGTCACGCAGGCGGAAGATGATCGTGAGTCGGGCGGCGGACTCGACAGGGAGCCCGTTGCGCGAGCCAGGCTTGAAGCGTGCCTGCGAGGCCGCGCGTTCTGCAGCGCGGTCAAGCTCAGCGAAGCCGCTGGAGGCGACCTGCGCCACCGTGCCCGCGCGCCCGTCAGCCGTGACCGTCACGTCCAGAATCACGGTGCCCTCCTCGCCCCGGCGGCGCGCGCCGATCGGGTAATTGGGACGTATCGGCCGGTCGGGAGCGGGGTGGGCATCCAGTCGTCCGAAGCTGCCGCCGCTGGCCGGCTGGATCGTGGCGCCGGTCTCCTGCGACTGAGCGTCCTGGCGAGCGGCCGCTGCTGCGGCTGGGGATTGCGTCGCAGGGGCGGGCGTGACTGCCGCGACACGTGGAGCGGGCGTGGGCACAGGCTCGGGCACAGGCGCGGGAACGGGAACGGGAACGGGCACGGGCGCAGGCACGGGCTCGGGAACGGGCTCGGGCAGCGGCGTGAGCGCCTCCGTGAAGGACGGCTTGTCAGGCAGGATCGGCGGCGGGGGAGGTTCGTCGGGCTTGGGCAGTTCGAGGGGAGGCACGGACTCGGGTTCGGAGGGCTGCGCGGCAGCGGCCCCTCCTGCTGCGGCGGCCTCAGGCGCGATGCCTGCCAGCGTCAGCTCGACCGAAGCCACCTGCAATTCGGGCAGCGTGGCGGCGACCTCGGCATTGTGCAAAACCCGGCTACCCACGACCAACAGCCCCAGCACGTGCAACAGGACGGCCAGCAGGAAGCTGAGGATGTGATCGGAGAGATTCATGGGGTTCGCGTGCGGACGTTCTCCTCCGTCACCTGGAAAGAGACGCGCTCGACGCCGCCGTTTTTGAGTTTGCCGAGCAGTTCGATGCCGGTGCCCAACGGGGCGGCCCGATCGGCGCTGATCAGAACCGGGGTAGCCTTCTCCCGCCAGATCTTGACGGTGGCGAGAACGAGGTCGTCGAGCGGCAGAGGCTGCTTGTTCAGGGAGAGGCTGCTGTCCGCAGCCAGCGTGATAACCGTCTGCTCACCCTTCTCCAAAGTGCCCTTGGCCGCAGGCAAGTCCACTTTCAATCCGCGATGGACGGACATCGAAAAAAGGGAATAGACGAAGACGACCAGAATCAGGAACATGACATCCATAAGGGAGATCATTTCCATTCGCGCCTTGCGGTCTTCGTATCCTGAGCTCAGGCGCATGGCGGGTCACTCCTTGTCGCGGCTGCGCTTGCCGACGCCGGTGTTGTAAGCGAGTTCGAACTGATGGAGAATCTGCTCCAGCTCGTTGGTGCAGCGCTTGATCTGTGAGACGAGGAAATTGAAGGGGAAGAGGCAGGCGATCGACACGATCAGCCCTGCGGCGGTGGTGATCAGCGCTTCCGCGATGCCTGCGGTCGCGCCGATAGGATTTTCCATGCCTGCGGCGCTGAGCAAGTTGAAGGTGTTGATGATGCCCGTGACCGTGCCGAGGATGCCGAGCATCGGGGCCACGGTGATGGTGGTGTCGAGCACCGACAGGCCGCGGCGCAGGCGGTCCAGCTCGAGCTGCGACGCGGCCTCCAGGGTCTCCTGAAAGCCTGTATCGCGGTTTTCGAGCGCGTTGACCAGCACGCGGCAGATCGGCGAATCGGCCTGCTTGGCGCACTGAACGGCTTCGTCAAACTTGCCTTCGCGCGTGAGGGCGATCAGCGTCGTCTGTTTCCGCCGGAAATAAAAATTGGCGGTGTTGTACTTCCAAAAGGCGAAGAGGCGTTCGAGCGTCACGGTGAGCCCCATCAGCGAGCAAACCAGAATCGGCCACATGACGGGGCCGCCGCGGTCGAAGAGCGCAAATGCGCCATCGAACAGGCCCTGCGGCGCCGGCGTCGCGGCTTGCGCGATCAAGAAGAAATTCACGACTCCTAACTCCTAACTTCTAACTCCTAACTCCTTCATCGGAGCCGGGCTTACATCACCTTCATCTTCGGCAGATCCTGAATATCCACGTAGCCCACCAGCAGCCCCGCGGCGTCGACCACGGGCAGATCGTCGATCTTGAACTTCTCGAAGATCCGCAGCACGTCAACCGCAAAGGCGTCCTCCGTGACGGAGACGGGTTTGCGCGTCATGATCTCGCAGAGCGGACAGCGGAGAATGTCCTTGCCTTGGGAAAGGTGGCGGCGCAGGTCGCCGTCAGTGAAAATGCCGGCCAGGTGTCCCTTGGCGTCGGCCACCAGGGCCGCTCCGCTCTTGGCGGTAGTCATGGACATGATGGCGTCCTGAATCGTGGCGGTGAGAGGCAGCAGGGCGATCTTCTCGCCGGTGCGCATGATGTCCCTGACGCGGAGCACCAGGGCGCGCCCGATGGCGCCTGCCGGATGGAGCTTCGCGTAACTCTCCTTGTCGAAGTGGCGCGCCTCGATCAGCACCATGGCCAGCGCGTCGCCCACGGCCAGCGTGGCGGTCGTGCTGGTGGTGGGGGCCATGCCGAAGGGGCAGGCCTCCTTGCCGATGCGGACGCACAGCACCACGTCGCTGAGGCGGGCGAGCGTGCTGTCGGCGTTGCCAACCAGACCGATGACGGGGATGCCCAGGCGGCGGACCGCAGGGATGAGCTTGATGACCTCGTCCGACTCTCCGGAAAAACTAAGCGCCAGCAGCACGTCGTTGTCCGCGATCATGCCGAGGTCGCCGTGCATCGCCTGGATCGGGTTCATGACCACACTGGTCGAGCCGGTGCTGGCGAACGTAGCCGACAGTTTTTCGGCGATGTGCAGGTTCTTGCCGACGCCCGTGCAGACGATTTTTCCGCCCTTGTCGAGGGTTCCGGTGATCAGGCTCACCGTATCGAGAAAATCGTCGCCGAGCGCGGCTTGGGCTGTACGAAGCCCGTCGATTTCAATGTCGATGACTTCCCAGGCGCGGGAAAGGATGGCTGCTTTGTCCATAAGAGGTTCGGGGTTTTAGGGTTCGGGGTTCAGAAAGCATTAGTGTAGCGCAATGGCACCGGGAGGGAAACTCTGAAATAAGGTCAAGAATTGACAGGTTGAGGTCAAGTCTTGCTATTCCAAAGCGCGGGCAGGAGCGGTATACTAAACGTTATTAATTAGGAGATTTCTTATGAGCAAAACGATTTGGTGTGACAACGGGTTTCCGAAAGTCGGCATCC
>CAYMLQ010000170.1:0-11485 GCA_964390795.1 uncultured Lentisphaeraceae bacterium | reverse complement strand
GATTTCCAACGAGTTATGAACTCAAATGCTGTCCAACTGGCGAACTCGGGTTAGGGACACTCCTGTCCCGGCCCTCAAGCACACGCAAGGACACGCCCGTCCTGGTCGTCCCGCTGGGAGCAGGGACACTCCTGTCCCTGTCCCGTCCCCGGAAACCATCGAGCGCTCCGCCTACACCTCCGCAGCAACCAGGTCGCCGACCTGCGTCGTGCCGAAGCCCATTTTGCCGGCTGCCTGACTCTTCATCTTGGGCGTCGTGGTCAGAATGGCCCGCTCAACCGCCGCAGCGGCCTCGCGCTCGCCGAGCGTGTCCAGCATCATCCCCGCCGCGCCGACCGCGGCGATCGGGTTGATGACATTCAGCCCGGTATACTTGGGTGCGGAGCCGCCCATCGGCTCGAACATCGAAATCCCCGTCGGGTTGATGTTGCCGCCGGCGGCAACCCCGAGGCCGCCCTGAATCATGGCGCCGAGGTCCGTGATGATGTCGCCGAACAGATTCTCGGTGACCACCACATCGAACCATTCAGGGTTCTTCACGAACCACATGTTGGCGGCGTCCACATGATTGTAGTCGCGCTTCACTTCCGGGAACTCAGCCGCGCCCATCTCCTCGAAAGCGCGGAACCAGAGATCGCCGCAGTGGGTCAGGACGTTGCGTTTGTGAACCAGCGTGATCGGCTTGGCCGCGTACTTCGGGCTGGCGGCATTGCGCCGGCGCTTGAGCTCGAAGGCATACCGCAGGCAGCGGTCCACCGTACGGCGGTCGTAGACCATCAACTGGGTGGCGATCTCCTCCGAAGTACCCACGCGCGTCGCGCCGCCCAGGCCGGTGTAGATGCCGCCGCTGTTCTCGCGAACCACGACAAAGTCGATATCCTCGGGGCCCTTGCCCTTGAGCGGCGTCTCCACTCCGGGAAAGAGGCGCACAGGGCGGTGGTTGATGTACTGATCCAAGGCAAAGCGCATCTTCAGCAGGATGCCGAGTTCCAGGATGCCGGGCTTCACGTCCGGATGGCCGATCGCGCCCAGGAAAATGGCCTGATACTTCTTCATCTCCTCGATCGCCGAATCCGGCAGGGTTTCGCCGGTTCTCAAATAGCGCTCCGCTCCGAAATCGTATGGCGTGAACTCGAGCTGGAAACCGAACTTGGCCGCCGCCGCCTGCACGACCTTTACACCTTCGGCCGCGACTTCGGGGCCCGTGCCGTCTCCGCCAATCAATGCGATCTTGTACGTTTTCTTGGACATGATGATGCGCTCTCCTTGTTAAAAATGCGTTTTATTCTACCGAACCGGCCCGCCCAACGCAAGCGCCCTGCGACGGGCTGGTTCGCCTCACAGCTGCAGCTTTGAGAAGGCGTCGCCGAGCGAGCCCAACGCGCCGCCGCCCTTGTTGGACGAAAGCCACGAGGAGACATCGTTGCCCTCCTCGTCACCGCCGCGTGTCTCCCATTTGGCCGGGAGCGTGAGCGCGATGCGGTCGCCCTCGATGCTCTTGACCACCACCTCGATCTTGCTCGACGGCGGGAACTGGCGCTCCAGTTTGGCCGCGGGATTGCCGCCCTTGGGGATGTCGGTCTCGCTGATGTGCAGCATGCCGGTCTTGGTCTCGGAAAGGCGCACGAAAATGCCGAACGGCTGGATCGCCTCGACAATGCCGTCGACCTTCGAGCCCTCGGCCAGTTCGCCGGGCTTGAGCGCCGCGATGCGCTCGTCCACGGGCTTAAGGCTGAAGCGGCGGCGCTCGATGTCCACGCTGTCCACCTGCAGCAGGATCTCCTGCCCTTCGGTCACCACTTCGCGCGCGGACATCAACCGGCGCCCGCCGCCCAGCTTGCCGATCGGGATCAGGCCCTCGACGCCGGGAACGAGCTGCGCGAACGCGCCGAACTTTTCCAGCTTGGTGATCTTGCCGGTGAAAACCGTGCCCTGCGTAAAGCGGGCCACGGCGGCGTCCCACGGGTCGCTTTGCGCGCCGCGCAGGCTGAGCGAGATGCGGTTGCGATCCCAGTCGATGTCTTTGATCTGCACATCCACCTTGTCGCCGGTCTTCACCACATCCTCGGGCTTCACGTCGCGCGCCCAGGCGATCTCCTTGAGCGGAATCAGGCCCTCCGCGCCGCCGAGATCAACGAACACGCCGAACTCCACGATGCGCGTGACCGTGCCCGTGGCGACCATGCCGACGTGCAGATCCTCGATCAGGTCCTGGCGCTGCGCCTCGCGCTCCTTCTCCAGCAGCGTGCGGCGGCTGACGATCACGTTCGTGCCGCGGTCGTCCTCGCCGTATTCGGAGATCAGGAAGCTGAACTTGTGGCCGATATACTCCGCGCCCTCCTGGCGGAACAGGCTGATCTGCGAGAAGGGGCAGAAGGCGCGCTTGCCCGAGACGGTCACCTCGTAGCCGCCGTTGATCTCCTTCTCGACCAAGCCCTCGACCGGCATCTGCCGCGCGTACGCGTCGGCCAGCGTGCGGTCGATCACCTGTTTGGCGCCGACGCTGCCGGAAAACAGGAACGTGCCATTCTGCATGCCCGCGAAGATCACTTCGACGGCTTCGCCGACCTTGCAGCGCAGCGTCCCGTCCTCGTTGGTCATGTCCGCAACGGGCACCAGGCCCTCACGTTTGGCGTTCACGTCCAAAATGACATACTGGCCGGTGATGTTGCTCACCGTCCCGCGCACCCGGTCACCGGGGTTGAACCCTTTATGGTAACTGTTCAACTGCGCACTCAGCAACGACTCGAAATCCGCCATCGACACTTTTTTATCGCTCATTTTTTCTCCAAAGGAGCGTTAGAATACCCCATTCCGCCCCGCTCGTGCAATCCGTAACCGTGGGAGAGCCAGCAATTCAGCAATTCTAAATTTGACTTCAACGTTCGCTCGCAACCGCGCTCGGAGATCGCGGGCCACCTCGCGCAGTGCATCTTTCAGGGGTGGCGCGCGGCCTCCGGACGCGCCCTGCGCAAGATTCCGCGCAGGTTTGTGAACGGAAAAGCAAATTTAGAATTGCTGGTGGGAGAGCGGCTATTAGGCTTTTAGATAACCTAACAGTCTAAAAGCCTTCTCCCCGTCACCGCACATCGCGCGGCTTCAATACGATCACCCCTTTGGTCATGGCCCAGGCCTTGTCCAGCGGCAGACGCTTTAAGGCATGTTTCGGCCCCCACGAATCGGAATACAGAACCTCTTTGGTTTTCGTGTTGTACCCGATGATCAGCCGCACGTGCCCGAACGCGCCCTCCTGGCCGATGGCTGGCTCCTCGGGATACATGCCGACCAGGCACGACCACAGCAACGGCACGCCCTGATCCACGTACCCCGAGATATTCTTCATAAACTGGGCCATCCCCTGCTTCTGACCGCTGCGCGCAGCCAGCAGAATCTCGGGATCCATCGCCGTCCAAATTCCCTGGATGTCAACGATGTGATCTTTCGTGTAGTCTTTCCAGTCAATCTCGGACGCTTTCTTCTTTTTTGCGGCCGCATTGTACTGATCGATCAGCTTGGCGTGCTCGCTCTTCTCGAAGCTGCCGTCCGGATCGGGCGAAATCAGGTCTTTCTTGTCGAGCTGGAATTGCTTCCCGACTTTGGCGATCGCCTTGGCCATACCCTCCAGCGTGGTGCCTCCCTCGGCAGCCGTGTTCGCAAGCTGCGCGATCTGGTGCTGGTCGACCTCGAGCCCGTAATAGCGCAGCACGCGTTCGGACGACGCCGCCGCGCAATACCCCTTCTGCCCTTGGTCGACCATCGGCACGTTATCGATCCACACATCGCCCTCGGGTTTGCGCGTCACGTTACCCTTCACCGCCCGTGCGTTCTTGGCGTGCGCGGCCGTCATGCCGCCCGCCTTGACCGGCATCAGCAGCATTTTGACGTACTCCGCGCCATACTCTACGCTCTTACCCCCGGACCGGTGCGGCTCGACATAAGCCCACTCCATCTGAATGCCGGGCGACGTCTTGACCCACTGGTGGCGCTTGACCAGATAGTTCGGCCGGTCGTTCGAGGTCTTGCCCGTCATGCCCGGCTCTTTGGCGAACGCAGCCACCTTGGCCTTCACCGCGGCCACCAGCCCCTCAAACGACTCCTTGTCTTTGACACCCGCATCGCCTTTGTTGTAGACCGACAGCTCGACCCGCCGCACCGCTGTCTGATCGAAGTACACGCGCGCCTCGCAGACGTCCTGCCCCAAGAAGCGTAGCGCCTTCTTCTTGTTCGACATCGCCGTCTGCTTGCCGTCCACCAGGCTGAAGCCGAACTTTTGGAAGTCGCCCATGAAGGCGTCCGCACCCTGTGCCCAACTCGTAGCCTCCGTGAAGACCTCGCCCAGATCGGTCGCCTCTACCCGTTCCTGCTCCGCCGGCTGCTCCTGCGTAGCCGGCTGCTCCTGAGCCAGCAGCGCCCCCGCCAAACAGACAATCAAACCGCCCCGCATCAAAACGCTCATCCCACGCCTCCGTTTCGCGCACGCCCTCACATCAGCCCCGCCACGGCCGCTCCGATCACCGGCGACTCGGCCACCTGAATCAGTTCGTACGCGATGCCGCGCGGCGCAAGCAGGGCCTTCAGCTCACGCTGCACACGGTTCTGGAAATCCGCGGTCAGCGTCTTGTAATAGGTGGAGCCGTCCACATTCACGCACACCGGCCGCGCCGGATCCTTGCCCTCGCCGGTCTTGAGAACCGCCGAGGCCAGGTTCACCGCCGTCAGCACCGCAGCCCGCGCGTAGACCGGCGTGCAGAGGCTGACCACCGACTCGCGGTCCGCCGCGCTGAAAGCCGCGTCGAGGAAAGGATTGTCCGGCGTCGGCGCGCCCCCGCAAAAGTCGTCCATGTGCTTGTTCGAGACCCTGCTCCACGTCGCGATCTTCGCCGCGGCAGCCGCCGAGAAAAAGCCCGCCTTGGCCGCCTCGCCCAGCACCGTGAAGCCCAGCCAGCCGAGATACGCGCCGGAAATCATTTTTTCGAACGTGTAGTGGCCGCAGTCGTTCGTACCCGCGTCCAAGATCGTGTCGAACAGCGACTGCCGGATACGCCGGAACGCGCCCGACTCAACATTGATCGCCATTGAGCCCGCCGGATCCAGATCCGTCCGCTTGGTGATGAGGGCGTTGCGCTCGACATAGGCCGTGTTGGTGCCCGTGCCCAGAATAAAGCCGACATAGGCTGAATAGACGCGGGCCACGCCCGCGCTCTTGCCCGCCAGCAGCGTCGCCACCGTGTCGTTCAGGATCACCGTGCGGCGCGGGTAGCCGCGCTGCGCGAGATGCTTCAACAGCCCCGAACCGATCATCGTCCCGACCACCGACGGCACCTGGATCTGCTTGCTCCAGCGCAGCAGCTTGGCATCGCAATCCGGCATGATCTCCGCCGGATAGGAGAAACAGAAGCCGATCGACTCGGACTCGGCGATGATCGGCATCAGAAAATCTGCGAACGCGTCGTAAAAAGCGTCGGCGCTGACCTCGCCCTGCGTGCCAGGCATCGGACGCTTAAAGAACGCGCCGATCTCGGCCTTGCCCCGTGCGCTGATCTTCACGACAGCCGCCCGCAGGTTCGTGCCGCCCGCATCCAGCACCACGACCGGCGTATCGGTCTTGACCGGCTTGTCGATGGAGATGAAAGACGGGATCATCATCAGCGACGAGGGTCTCCCCGCCAGTCCGGCATCCATCTCCTCCGCGAAAACCGCCAGCAGCGCCTCGCGGTCAATCCCCTCGACATCCAGCCCGTTCTGTTTCAAAAATGCCGCTTCTCTGTTGCTCATCTTTGCGCTCCCACCTTATGCGTTATTTGGCTGACCATTGTCACGTTCCCTTAGCCCTCTTGTCAACCCCGAATCCCCTAACCTCACGCCCCCCTCAACCGAATGGATAGCCGTATGGTAATGGGACGTAGGCGACGCAGGGGACCTATGCGACGCATGTCCAGCGTCGCCCACCCTACGTCCTATTCGTCCCCTCTGTCCCATACGTCACCTTTGTCCCATAATGCAGTAGAAATCGCCCAAAGTTCGCAGATACATCCGGTTCTCCAGAATCACCGGCGTGGCGAAGACCCCGGAGGGCAGTTCGTTGGTGACTACCGCGACCGCCTCGCGACCCGCAGGCACGACATACCCTTTGCCCTTGCGGTCGAACACGAAGAGCTGCCCGGCCGCCAGCAGCGGCGACGAGTAGAACGGCGCCTTGAAGTCCCGCTCCCACAGCACGCGCCCGTCCGCCGCGTCATAGCCGCGCAGCAGGCCTTGGTCGTTGACCGCGTACAGCACACCCTCGCTCAGCAGCGGCGACGGGATGTAGCCCGCCTTGGCGTCGCTGGACCACACCACGTGGCTTTTCGTCACGTCGCCTTTGCCGTCCGCGCGGATCGCCAGCAGCGCCCGCTTGGGCCAGCCCGCAGTCGCGTACATCATATCGCCGCCGACCACCGGCGTCGCGCCGCAGAACGTCGAGGGCCCCTCGCACTCCCACAGCAGCGCGCCGTTCTCAGGATCATACCCGCGCGTGCTCTCCCCGCCGATCAGCAGCACCTGGTCGCGCCCCGCGACCCTTGCCACCAGCGGCGTGGCATAGCTCTCCTTGACCGTGCGCAGCGGCACGCGCCACACCACCTCGCCTGTCGCCCGGTGTACAGCCACCATGCGGCAGCCGAGCGACCCTTCGATCGGCATGATCACAACGGACTTATAGAACACCGGGGAAGCCGAATAGCCCTGAATCGATTTGTAGGGCGCGACCGCCTTGCTCCAGAGCATCTTGCCTTCCAGGCTCACCGCCGCCAGCCCCACCTCCTGGTCGCTCTGATACGGCACGAACACGCGCTCGCCGTCGCAGGCGGGCGTGGCCGAGGCCAGAGAATTGTCGGCGTGCAGCTTCGCGACCGGCCCCTTGTAGACCTCGGCCTGCCACACGGTCTTACCCGTCGCACGCTCCAGGCAGAAGAGCCACACCACGCCCTGCGCCTGAACGCCCGACGTAAGGTAGATCCGGTTGCCGACGACGCACGGCGACGAATGCCCGACGCCCGGCAGCCGTACCTGCCACAGGACATTCGAGCCCGCGCCCCACGCGGTCGGCGGCGTCTGTCCCGCGGGCGCGATACTGTCGCACCTCGGCCCGCGCCACCACGGCCAGTCGCCCTCCGCCGCCTTCGCCGCAGGCAGCGTATCCCACCCCGCCTTCGGCGCAACGTCGGGCCACTCGCCCGCCTGCGCGCAGGCCGCCCCCGCCAAAACCGACCCCATGACCAGCCACATTGTTCTTTTCACGATCGCACCCTATTTTCGTTTCAGAGACCGTCCCCACCCAATGACCAATGACTCCTGACCAATGACTCTTCTTCTCACATCCTCTTATTCATTTCCTCGATCTTCGCGAGAATCGAGGCTTCCTCCTCGTGATACATCTCCTGGATCATCGGATCCGTGAACTCGTACACGCGCTCTTCGAAGGTCGTCGTCTCCAGGCGCGAAAAGAGCCGCTGCTCGGCCTGCACGATGTCCTTGCCGTAGATATGGAACGAGTCGGCCTGCCAGTTCATGCGCCCGAGTCTGACGGTCTTGCCGGTGCGCCGCGCGATCTCGTCCGCGACCACCTCTTTGTTGAACAGGACGAAGCCGAACATGTTCATGAAATTCGCGCCCCAGGCGTCGTTGCTACGGAAGCGGACATTGACGTTCAGCCACTGCACGCCTTCTTCGTCCTCGAGGATGCGGTACCAGATCGACTGCAGGCAGGGCGGATCATAGCAGGTCAGATCCAGGCTCGGCATCCACGTGATCATCTGGGCCTGACGCGTGAAGGGTTGCGCACAGAGCTTGCTGATAACGTATTCGACCTGGTCAACCTTGAACGGCCCGGCGAAGACCGCCTGGCCGTCGCGGTTCTCCTTCCACTGCCCGTAGTTCTGCAGGCGGCCGTGATAGGTGTACTCCCAGCGCGTGTCCTCTGGATCGTTGACCGCCTTGACCCAACTGTCCTTGCGGCCCTCCAGCTCATAGACGTACTCGCGCAGGTCTGCAATCCCGCCGGGAAAGGCCTTGTGGATCATCGGCTCGGCGAACGGCTCGTCGATCGTCATATTCATGGTCGCGTCGATACTGAGCGGATCGCCCGGCTTGTCGTACTGGGTACCCAAGCGCACACCGTCGCGATACAGGGCGATCAGAGCTTTTTCAAAGGTTTCGGCGAGCGACCGCCCGCGAACCGTCAGCACAGGGATGTTGAGCATGCGAGACACCTTTCGTTTCAGGATACACCACTTGAACCATGCGACATAGGATACAAGAAACGGGCTGGCCATGAAAGCCGGACCTGCGGCCTTTCTCACTTTGAGCCGTTCACCGCTTCATCGCTGCAAATCCGTTTGACAGGACGCCGTTCAAACTCTATCGTTCTACCCTTTAACGGATTCACATCAAACAAAAGCGGAGGTTCGAATGGACAGAAGACATTTCCTGAGTTCCATAGGCGTGGCCCTTGCAGGAAGCGCCGCGCTCCTGGTGACGGCTGGAGGATGCATCGCCCCCCGTGTCAGTCCATCCGTGACCGGACAGAAAGCACAGGCTTGGCTCTGCGGAAATTGCGGCCACCTGACGCGCTCCGACCGGGATCTGACCGACACCCGATGCCCCAGATGCTTTCGCACGGGGTTCATGAGGAAAATCACGGAGAAAGAGCTTCAAGATGACCTGAAATAGAGCCCGCCTCTCCTTGGTGGCGTGCCTGACTGGTTTGACCCAAAAAATCAAATCTGTTAAGGTTGAATTCTATTTGGAGGTGTTCCATGTCGGCACGTCAATCGCCTTCCGCCTATCCGAAAAAGCAAAAACAGCACGCTCCAAGCGTACAGGAGACACCCATCGCTTATGCCTCAACGCCGCCGACCTTCGAGTCTGTCTGGCGGATGTTCCAAGAGACGGATAAGCAATGGAAGGAGACGGCTAAGCAATGGAAGGAGACGGACAAGCGGTTTCAGGAGACGGATCGCAAACTCAACAAACTCGAGTCGCTCTTCACCTCTCAGTGGGGCAAACTCATGGAGTCGCTGGTGGAGGGCGACCTCGTTCCGCTGCTCAGAGGTCGTGGCATTGAGGTTGAACGCACCGTGCGCCGCGTTTCCGGCTGCAGAGACGGCGTCAACTACGAGTTCGACATCATCGCGATTGACGGCGACGCCATCGTCATCGTTGAGGTCAAGACGACGCTCGGCGTAAGCGATGTGAAGGCCTTTATCAAAAAGCTCGCGCACGTCCGCGAATGGATGACGGAGTATGCGCAACGCCGCGTCTTCGGAGCGGTCGCCTACCAGCAGACCCGTAGCGATGCCGACACGTTGGCTGCCAAACATGGTCTGTTTGTCATCCGCGCAACAGGCTCAAGTGCCTCCATCACCAACAGCCCCGCCTTCAAGCCAAAAGCGTTTTAGCAGCGGCCCCGCTCAGAGCATTCCCTTGGAGATACGCACACCCAATGCCGGCGTCTCCTGCGGTAGCCCCCACGGCTCGGGCCACTCGTAGGGCGCCCACACGTTCGCACGCCCGTCCGGGAGGCGCTTGTGGAACATCACGCCCGTGTAGGGAATGTTCGCGTCCACCCACGTGACCAGCGCGAGCCACTCGCGCGGAGAGAGGCTCACCTGCTTGTGCCCTTTGCGCAAGGCCAGCGTCAGACGGCTGACGTGCGAGCCGAACGCCTTGGGCTGCGTGATGGCCCCGTCCATGTTTACCGACGAGCAGACGACCAGCTTATTCGTCCGAACCGTGAGAAACGCCTTCCCTTCCGAAAAGTCGAATCCCCCCTTGGGCTTCTCGCCGCCGTGGCAGCCCGCGCAGTGCTTGGTGAAGAGCGGCTGGATGTCGCTCTCGAAATCGATCGGCCGCGTCGCGCCCCACGCCGGCGGCACCGGCTCGCTGGGCGCGCGCGCCAGCGCCGCGCCGCGCCGCTCGACCTCGGTGTTCAGCCGCGTCTCGTGGCAGCCGTTGCAGCTGCGTCGCTCGCCCGGCCCGAACGACACGCTCGAGCGCATGCGCCGCACCTCCATGTAGTTCTCGTCCAGCGCCTGGAAATAGACCGACGCGCTGTCCGAGATGGGCACCTTGAAATGGGCCGATCCGTCAGACTCAACCGGCACGATGCCGATCACGCGCACCGGGCACCAGCGCGTCGCGCGCTTGTCCTGATTGGTCCAGCCCGACACCCAGCGCTTCACCCCTTCGCGCGGCACGATCGGCCACGGCAACGCCTCCGAAATCCGGATGTGCTTGATCGTCCCGCGCTCAATCCCGTCCATGCCCTGATACACGTCGGGTACCAGGCACACCGCATGGTTCTGCGTGCGGTCGGTCGTATCGGTCAGCACCGGCGGGCGAGCGCGGGCCTTGAGCGGTCGCGCCCCGTACGCGCCCATCCACGGATCGCGGAAAAGCAGCTCCTTATTGCCGTAGACATCGAGCAGGTACACGCCATAGCCGTTGGAATCAGCATCCGCAGCCTCGTTCCTGTACCGCACCGCGCACGGGCTCGCAAAGGCATAGGAGGCGAGAAAACAGGCGGGCGAGAGCGCCAGCGGGTCCGTGTAGAAGCCGGGCGGGTCTTGCAGCCCGCCTTCCGCGACAGGGCGACCCGGCACGCCGCCCTCATGCACCCGCATACCTTGGGTCAGCACCTCGACGCCCTCAGGGCTGTTCACGCCCTTGGCCGGATTAAGCACCACCAGCGGCCCCTGCGGCAGACTGTGGTGTCCGGTGGCCACCGCCAAGAGCCGGGTGCCGTCGCCCAGGCTCCCCGCCAAACGCACGCCGAAAGGCTGGGCCAGATGCTGCTTGAAGAGCGCGTCCGCCATCGTGCCGTCCGGTTTGACAGTCCAGACCGAATGCACCTCCATGAAGTTGCGCTCCTGATACTCCCAGCGCAGGTAGGCGATCAGCCCGTTCGACAGCAGGCGCGGATGCATGTCGATATCCTTGTGGTTCAACAGCCGGCGGACGACGCTGCGGTCCGGCACGAGCTGATACAGGTTCAGATCGGAGAGGTCGTTGTTGATCGAATCGCAGGACGGCGAATGCGCCGAACGGTCAGAGGAGAAGACGATCGCGCCCGAAGGCGTGTAGATCTCGGTGGTCGCCGTATCATTAAAAAAAAAAGTGAGCTGGGCCACACGCCGTTCCCGGAGCGCGATTTCATACAGGTGCGGCGGCTCCATGGTCTCGCGCAATTCGTGCGCGTAACAGGCGTTGTCCGGCCCCGCCTCGGGCCAGCGCGTCGGATACGGCGGCGGCCAGAGCGGCTGGGGCGCAAAGCTGAACACCGCGCGGTCGCCGTCGAACCAGAGGTCTGCGCCCTGCAGATGCCCCTGCCCCAAGCGCCCCTGAAGCAAAGCGTCCGCCTTGCCCCCGTCGAGCGCGACCGCCTGTAAATCGCCGCCCGGCTTGTATGACCACGAGGTATGCACGCCGCACACGTTGGGTTTGTAAT
>CAYMLQ010000169.1:4870-11485 GCA_964390795.1 uncultured Lentisphaeraceae bacterium | reverse complement strand
AGTACGGAGGTAAGTTCTTCCTGATCGAACATGTACCGGCCCGTGTTTGCCGGGAGACGGGCGAGCAGTTTTTCGCCCCCGAAGCCGTTGAGCACATCCAAGCTCTAATCAAAGGCGCCAGAGCACCAAGGAGAGTGATCCAGACCCCTGTGTACGAGTACGCATGAGGACTGCCCAAAAACGCGGTGGAGGCGACGGGATACCGCCGCCTCACCGCTGATGTTGACTATCACAAGGGGTGAAACATGAAGAAGATTCCTCCGGTGCATCCGGGCGAGATTCTGCAAGAGGAGTTCCTTGGGCCGCTGGGCATCAGCCAGAACATACTGATATGCAACCTGAGTTGATCCAGAGAAAGAACTTGATGAACAAACTATCACGTAGGCAGTTTCTTGGGCAGTGCGCGGCGGCATTGCCGCTGGCGGCTTGGGCCGCAGAGGAGAAGACCGAGCGGCCCAATATCCTGTGGCTGGTCAGCGAGGACACGGGCACGCTGATCGGGTGCTTCGGCGACCCGGTGGCGCGCACGCCGAATATCGACGCGCTGGCCGCCAAAGGCATCGTGTTCGAGAGCTGCTACGCCATGCCCGTCTGCGCGCCGTCGCGTTTCACGCTGATCACGGGGATGTATCCGACCACCTGCGGGCCGGCCCATAACATGCGCGCCTCCGGCAAGATCCCGGCGTTTCTTAAAGGTTTTCCCGCGTACTTGCGGCAGGCGGGGTACTACACGACGAACAACGCCAAGACCGACTACAACGCGCCGATCGACATTAAGGAGGCGTGGGACGCGTGCGGAAAAAAGGCCGAGTGGAAGGGCCGTCCCACGCCGGGAACGCCGTTCTTCAGCGTGTACAACCACGAGGTGTGCCACGAGAGCTGCCTTTTCCCGGAAAAGAAGGCCTTCGCGTTCGCGCCGACCGATCCCGCGAAGGTGCGGGTGCGTCCCTACCAGCCCGATACGCCGGAGGTGCGTACCGACCTCGCCCGCCAGTACGACTGCCTCAGCGAGATGGACCGCCAGTGCGGCCTGAAGCTCAAGGCGCTGGAAGAGGCGGGCTTGGCGGAAGACACGATCGTGTTCTACTACGGCGACAACGGCGGGGTCACGCTGCGCAGCAAGCGCTTTCTGCATGCCAGCGGCACGCACGTCCCGCTGGTCGCCTACTTCCCGCCGAAGTGGCGTCATCTCGCGCCGGCTGCGCCGGGTTCGCGGGTTGCCGCGCCGGTCCACTTTGTTGATTTCGCGGCGACCGTGCTGGCGCTGGCGGGCGTTCCCCAGCCCAAGCACATGCAAGGCATCCCGTTTGCGGGTGTGGCGAAAACGAAGCCGCGTGCCTACGTCTTCTGCACGCGTGACCGGATGGACGAGCGCTACGACATGGTGCGCTCGGTGACCGACGGGCGGTGGCTGTATATCCGCAACTTCCGTCCGGAGATCCCGTATGTCGAGCCGCTCAGCTACATGTTCCGCGCACGCGGGTATCAGGCGTGGGCGAAGTTGGCGGAAGAGGGCAAGCTCACGCCGGCGACGGCGATGTTTTGGGGAATCAAACCATCCGAAGAGCTGTACGACCTCAAGGCCGATCCTGACAACGTCGCCAATCTTGCGGGCCAGGCGGAACAGGCGGAGCGGCTTGCGGCGTTGCGTGAGGCGCTTGCCGCGCAGATGATTGAGAACCGAGACAATGGGCTGCTGCCCGAAGGGTGCGAGGCAGAGGGCTTTGAGGCGTCCAGGCGCGAGGGCGCGTGGCCGGTCAAGCGCGTGCTGGACACGGCCCTGCTGGCCTCCGCGAGGGACGCGGCGAATCTGCCTGCGCTGACGAAGGCCGCGGGGGACGATTCAATGCCGGTCCGGTGGTGGGCCGCGATTGGTTTTGCCATCCTCGGCAAGCAAACTGCAACGGCAGAGCCGGTGCTGGCGAAGCTCGCGGGCGACGCTTCGGGCTTCGTGCGCGTGGCGGCGGCGGATGCTCTGGCGCGGCAGGGCCGTCTGGATCTGGCCTTGCCGGTGCTTGAGAAGGCCATGCTGGATCTCGACTCGCCGTGGTGTTCCCTGCAGGCGTGCAATGCGCTCGACCGCTTGGGAGAGGCCGCGAAACCGCTTCTGCCGGCGGTGCGCGAACTCGTCAAGCGCAACGCGCAGGACGAGAGCTTCTCCAAGCCGCAGGCCTATCCGCGCCGCATCCTCGGACATCTTCTGGACGTGCTCGAGGGCCGCGTCAAGCCCCTGGCGCGGCAGGGGCCGTTGAACGGTTAAACCAATCAGGTAGGGAGCGCGATCACCGCCGCAAAAGGACGAAGCGTTCGGGCGGCAGCACGCCGTATTGCAGGTGGAAGCCGCCGATCTGGCCGCGGAACCCCTCACTGAAGGTGTCGTTGTTGCCGATCACGGGCAGTGAGTTGATGCGGATCGCCTGTGTCTCCGCGGGCGCCTCGCTGTCGGGCGCGCCGTCCAGATAGAGCCGCAACCGCTCGCCGTCGTACACGGCCGCGAGATGCGCCCATTGGCCGTCGGCCAAGACACGCCGGCTGGTCACGTTGTCCTTTTTGCGGGCGAACCGCACATGGGCGTCCGGCGTGATCGCCAGGGACACGCCGCAGGTGTCGGAGAAGAGCGTCATGGCCGCGCCCTTCAGTTCGGGATGCGCGTTGATTTCCAGCGTGAAGGGGCCGTATGGCAGGGTGCGGCTCGGCAGGATCGCGCAGTCGTCCGCACCGTCAAAGCGCAGCGCTGCCGGGTCTGCGCCTGCGGAGACCCATTGCGGAGACCAGGCGGGGTTCCTCTTGAGCGACGTGTGATGCGCGCCCAGCAGGAGGGGGATATTCCAGCACGAGACCGAAGCGAGCGTGTCTCCCGCACCCTCGGACATCGGGTAGGTGAGCGTGAAGGTTTCCTCGGCGCGAAGCGGACGCTGGACCACCTGCGGCTTGTCCAGACGGGAGATTTTACTGCCCCACCAGCCCTCGTCGAAATCCGCTCCGGTGACGATGACGGGCTGCGGTTCGGCTGACGCTGGATTGGGCTGGCCGGGCACAAAGCACGGCGCGCTCCACGCGACGTCGCCGTCAGGGTTGCTGTAGCGAGCGATGAACAGGTCGGCCGGGGTGGCGTCCGTTTCGGGCAACGGCAGCCGCACGGTGACAGACGGCGCGCCTTTGTGGGCGATATCGGTTTCGGCGACGGGCCAGCCGTTGCGGAGAAGCTCGACCTTGCCGGCGAGGGTCCAGCGGGCGAAGCGGACCAGAGCTTCGCGCGTGCCCTGCGTGGCTTGAAGCGTCAGCGTGGGGGTTGCCGCCAACTCGTCCAGGGGAATGTGGAGGGTGCGAAGGCTTTCGAGATGCCCGGGGCGCACGACGACGGGATAGAGTTCGCGCCACTCGTTCGTGGCGGCGGATGGAAGCTGAACCTGCACACGGAAGACGCGCGCGCCGTCCATGCCGATCTGCGGCACGCGCAAGGTCTCGGCGCGGATCTCCTCGGTCGGTAGCGCGACCGGCGCGGGCTCGAACACAGGCTCGCCCTCCGAACCGAGCAGCCGGATGCGGACCGACGACGGCGCGGTATGGTAAGGCAGGCTGAGGATCTCCAGCGTCCAGTCGTCGCCCAGACTGGCCTCTTCGTGGTAGCTGATGAACACCTGCGGCGGGCGCTGCGGGACGGGCGTCCCGCGCCAGCGCGCCACGTAGTCGCGGTTGATGCGCAGCAGCGCGTCGCGGTTCACGACCGAGGGCTCGAAATGGGTGTGTTCTACATAGTCGTTCCAGGTGGTGATACAGACCCACGGCGCATCGGCTTTGAGGGCGGCTTCCCAATTCTGCCGCAGGGTGCCGGTGTTGAGGTAGGGGCGGTAGAAGCTGTTGCCGTTGCCCAGGTAGCCTTGGGTGATACCTGCGACCAGAAGGCCGCCGGGGCGGTGCCGCGCCAGCGCTTTCTGTCCATTGGTGAGGCGCGTCAGCATCTGTTCCTGCGAGAAGCCGTTGATACCGAAATCGTAGAGGCCGTCGAACACCGCCAGATTGTCCGCCAAGACCTGCGCATGTTCCCACAGCGTGCCTTCACCCATGGGTTGGACCAGACAGTAGGCCTGAAGCCCTTGAGCTTGCAAGGCGTCCAAGATGCCGCGCCATTCGCCCAGCGTGCGCGGCCGGCTGTTGTAGATGAAGATCGCGGGCTTGCCATTGACGCGGCAGGTGTTCGGGTGGCCGCCCCAGCGGCGGAGATATGCGGCAAAGGCACGGGTCAGGGCGTCGGGCGAGGGCGAGGTTCTGTCGACGCAGAGGGCGACTTTGAAGGGGGTGCCTTCGGCCGCGCGGTAGAAGCGGCTCATGGCATCCGAGTAAAAGCTCTCCTTGTGCGCCTCGCCGATCACCAGATCCACGCAGAAGCCGTCGATGCCGTATTGCAGGGCGGTGCGGACTTGCAACTTGGTGGCTTCGCCGACGCCCTCGTCGGTTTGCGCATGGCGTCCGAGCAGGCTGCGGTCGTTGAACTTCTGGGCGCTCCTGACGGGGTTCAGCACGGCGCGGTCATAGCCGCCGACTTGGTCGAAGCCCCAGCCGACATAGTGGGCCCAGCACATTTTGGCTGGGAGGAGCTGGGTTTCGGCGAAGATTTGCAGGCTTACTGAAAGGGCTAGGGCGATGAGGATGTGCGTCTTCATGGTGGGATATCTCTGTGCCGCGGATGTTGAACGTGGGGCAGGGCGCTTTCTCCGAACGCGCCACAGAACAAGGATCGGCGGCGGTTTCGGGGAAACCGCCCTACCGGGTGCCTTCGTCGCTGTTCGCGATGCGGCGGATGTCGGCGGCCGGAATCGCGCCCTCGCGCAGGACGGTGAACGTGTTGTCGGCTTCAACTTTCACGACCGTGCTGGCCACGCCTCCGGGAGAGACGCCGCCGTCGATCACCAGATCCGCTTCGAGCCCCACGTCCTTGAGCGCGTCCACGGCGCTGACTGCGGGCATGGCGCCGCTGAGGTTGGCGCTGGTCACGCGCAGCGTGCCGCCGCAGGCCGCGAGCAGGCTGCGCGTGAAGGCGTGGTCGGGCACGCGGAACCCCTCGCAGGTCGGGCCGCAGGGTAGAACCAGCGTGAGCGCGCCGGGCCAGTAGGCGGCGGCGAGGAGCTGTGCGGCGGGCGGGAAGGCCGCGCCGAAGGCGGTGGCCGCGTCCGCATCCGAAGCCAGCAGGGCGATGGGCTTGTCCGTGGGGCGGCCCTTGATGGTGCCGATGCGGGCCACGGCCGAAGCGCAGGCCGGGTGCGCGGCGATGCCGTAGACCGTGTCGGTGGGGATGACCGCGATGCCACCTGCGCACAGCAGGCGGGCGGCGGTCTCGAGCGTTTCGGGTGTCGGGGCGAACATGGAAGATTTGTACCACACTTGAGATTGGGCGGCAAGCCGTGTAAGATAGCGGACAACTGAGTGAAATGTCGGAATGATGGAATGTTGGAATAAGGATCGCAAGCTTCCACCCTTACAGAATTCCATCATTCCAGTCTTCCAGTCTCCGAAGGGGAGTATATGAGTCAAAAAGTTCTTGTGACGGGCGGCAGCGGGTTTCTGGGCATCAACCTGATCCGGCATCTGCGAAGCAAGGGGATCACCGACATCCGGTCGATCGATCTGGTGCCGTTCGACTATCCCGAGAGGGGGCAGGTCGATGCGGTGGTCGGAGACATCCGCGATGTGGCGGCGCTGAAGCGGGTGATGCAGGGCGTGAATTGGGTCATCCATACGGCGGCGGCCCTTCCCCTGTATCCCGAGCAGGATATCATGACCACCGACGTGGACGGCACGCGCAACGTGATGGCGGCCGCGCTGGAGGCGGGCGTGGAGCGCGCGGTCATGATCTCCTCCACGGCGGTCTACGGGATTCCTGACCACCATCCGCTCTTTGAGACCGACAAGCTGATCGGCGTGGGCCCCTACGGCAAGGCCAAGATCATGGCCGAGGAGGTCTGCCTCGGGTTCCGCAAGCAGGGGCTTTGCCTGCCGATCATCCGCCCCAAATCGTTCATCGGTCCCGAGCGACTGGGGGTGTTTGCGCTCTTCTACGATTGGGCCTACACGGGTCACGGGTTTCCGATGATCGGCAGCGGCAAGAACCGCTACCAGCTTTTGGACGTTGAAGATTTGTGCGGGGCGATCTGGCTGACGCTGACGCTGGACAAGCAGGTGGTCAACGACACCTTCAACATCGGCGCGAAAGTTTTCACCACCATGCGCGAGGACTATCAGGCGGTGCTGGACGACGCGGGACACGGCAAGATGATCAGCGGTTTCCCTGCGGCGCCGATGATCTGGACGCTGCGCTTTCTGGAGCTGCTGCACCTCTCGCCGCTCTACAAATGGGTGTACGAGACGGCGTGCGAAGACTCCTTCGTCAGCATTGAAAAGGCCGAACGGATCTTGGGTTACGCGCCGAAGTCGTCCAACAAGGACGCGCTGGTGCGTAATTACCGCTGGTACGTCGCGAACCTCGACAGCTTCAAGAACGCTTCGGGCATCTCGCACCGCGTGCCGTGGAAGCAGGGCATATTGCGGTTCGTGAAGTGGATGTTCTAGAATGGCCGGGGGCTGAAACAAGCATGATGGCACGGATTTTACAAGGGG
>CAYMLQ010000169.1:0-4770 GCA_964390795.1 uncultured Lentisphaeraceae bacterium | reverse complement strand
TGGGCGCGGGAGGCGCGGGCGCACGCACGCTCATGAGTCCGGACGGGAAGGTGGCTGCGGTGCTTTCGGTCAGTGCGGAGGGCCGGCTGGACTATGCGGTCGCATTCTGCGGTCAGGAGGTGCTGGCGCCGTCTCCTCTGGGGCTGACGCTCGACGGGAAGGATCTCGGCAAGGTGGCTTCGCTGACGGCGGTGAATGTGCGCGAGGTGCATGAGCGCTTTCCGGTGCGCGGGGCGCACGCCGAGGCACGGTATGACGCGCTGGTCGCGCTCTTTACGGTGACGCCGCGTGATGGCGAGCCCTACGGCGTTCAATTTTCGGTCGCCAACCAGGGTTTCGCCTGGCGCTTTCTTGTTCCGGGCACAGGCGCGCGGCGGCTGAATGCCGAGACCGCGTGCTGGCGCCTGCCGGCCGAGAGCCGCGTCTGGTTTGGCGAGCGTCGCTCGGACTGGAAGCTCAAGACCTATGCTGGAGAGTGGATGAGCGCGTCGCTGAGGGAGCTGCACACGGTCTCGCCGCAAGGGCCGCTGCAGGCCATGCCGCTGGTGGCGGAACTGCCGGGGGGACGCGGGTACGCGCTGGTCACCGAGGCGGCCCTGTACCGGTACAGCGGGCTGCGGCTTGAGGCCTGCGCCGATGGCGCGCTGCGGGGCGCCTTCACCGAGAAGGACGGGTTCAACGTGGAAGGCCGCTTCCGCACACCCTGGCGTGTGGTGATGCTCGCTCAGACGCTTGACGCGCTGGTGAACAACGACCTTGTCGCCAGCCTCAACCCGCCGCCCGATCCCACGCTGTTCGGGGAGGACGGCTGGACCGCGGGAGGACGGAGCGTCTGGAGCTGGTGGCAGGGCGACGCCGCATACATGACCGTCGAAGGGGAGAAGCGCGTGATCGACTGCGCGGCGCGGCTCAAGTTCGAATTCGCGACCTTGGATGAAGGCTGGGAAACGTGGACGAACGCGTGGGACGTGCTGAAAGAGGTGTGCGACTACGGAAGGACGAACAGCGTGCGCGTGTTCGTCTGGAAACACTCCAAGGAGCTGAATCTGCCGGACAACGGCTACGCCGCGCTGAGGACGTTTTTGGACCGGGTGAAAAGCGCGGGCGCGGCGGGAGTGAAGATCGACTTCATGAACGGGGAGGACGCGGGGCTGATCGCGTTCGACGAGTGGGTGTTGCAGGAGGCGGCCGCGCGTAAGCTGCTGGTGAATTTCCACGGCTGTCAGAAGCCGTCGGGTGAGAGTCGCACCTATCCGAACGAGGTGACGCGCGAGGCTGTGCGCGGTCTGGAACTCAACCGCATCACCGAGGCGTATTTGAAAAAGCAGCGCGAAAAGGGCGTGGATGTGAGTGCGCGCAAGGAGGTTCCGGGCGGAGAAAACCAAAACCTGCCGGCCTCGCACAATGCGGCGCTGCCGTTCACGCGGTGCGTGGTGGGACAGGCGGACTACACGCCTCTCGCGTTTTCTCGGCCGGGCGACACCACGTGGGCGCATCAGTTGGCCATGGCGTATCTCGTCACCTCACCGCTCCTAGTGATGGCCGAGCATCCGCAGCGGCTGTTGGAGGAGCCGCGGCTGGCGGAGGCGGTTCCCTTCTTGCGGACGCTGCCGGTGGCCTGGGATGAGACGCGGGTGCTGGAGGGCAGCCGCATCGGAGAGGTCGCGGCGCTCGCCCGCCGCAAGGGCGCGGTGTGGTATGTGGCGCTGGTGAACGGGACGCCGAATTTGAAACTGGTTTCTTTCATGCCGCAGTTCACCGGATGGCGGCGGGTGCGGATCACGCAAATCGAAGATGGGAAAGGAAGTGAGCGGAGTCTCGTGTGCTCGACCCGCACGGTTGCGGGCGACGCGTCGCTGATCGTGACGCTGGAGCCGTGCGGCGGGTATGTCGCGAAGGTGGAGAGGGAATAGGGCGGGGGCAGAGGCCAGGGGGCAGGGGTCAGTAGTCAGTGGTCAGTGGGTCTTTCGATTATCAGTTTTCAGGAGTAGGCGCGGGAGCGCCGGAAGAGGAGCACTATGTCGCGTACGGATTTGGCGGTTGAACT
This sequence comes from uncultured Lentisphaeraceae bacterium, assembly GCA_964390795.1. Taxonomy (GTDB): domain Bacteria; phylum Verrucomicrobiota; class Kiritimatiellia; order RFP12; family UBA1067; genus CAYMLQ01. Next base: position 2,723 of record CAYMLQ010000169.1, on the reverse strand, counting down.
GGCGGAAGAGATTCGCCGGCGTGTTTTTGTCGAGGCGGGCTTTATGAAGATCACGCAGGTGGTGCGGCGGGGAGGCGGCACGTTCCGCGTCAGCCTGCGCCCGGTGGTGATCAAGGGCGAGAAGCTGTATCAGGGCGAGATGACCGACGAGGGCCAGACGGCGGTCAAGAATTTCGGGCAGGAGCAGGCGATGAAGGGCCTGGAGGACATGTTGGAGCAGACCGGCCCGCGCGAGCTGCACCTGATGACGGCGACGGGCGATCTGCACGTGCGCATCACCAAGAAGGGCAAGGCGCTGGAATCACGCAGCGCGAAACTGGAGCGCGTTGTCGACGAGGCGCCCGCTCACGACCGCGTGAAGCAGCAGCCGCTGACGTCGTTCGATTCGGTTGCGCTGCTGAAGGCTGTCGAGATTGCGGATGCGGACGGGCGCATCAAGCCCTCGATGCGCGGCAAGTACGATCAGGTGAATGAGTTCCTGAAGGTGATCGACTCGGTGATTGCGGAGAAGCCGGAGAAGACGCTGAACATCGTGGACTGCGGCTGCGGGCGAGCGTATCTGACGCTGGCCGTGTATTTTTACCTGACGTATACGCGCGGCTTCGACGTACGCGTGTGCGGCATCGACCGAAAGGCCGACGTGATTGACACGGTGCGCAAGCTGGCGCGGAATCTGGACGTCGCCGAGCGCGTGACCTTCATCGAGGGCGACATCGCGACCAGCGAGCCGAGCTTCGAGCCCGACATGGTGCTGAGCCTGCACGCGTGCGACACGGCGACGGACGAGGCGCTGGCGCGCGGCATCGAGTGGAAGTGCCGCTATCTGCTCTGCGCACCGTGCTGCCAGCACGAGCTGCACAAGACGCTGAAAGAGGCCGGGCCGATGCAGGCCGTGATGCGCCACGGCATCCTGCGCGAGCGTCTGGCGGATCTGCTGACCGACACTTTCCGCGCTCAGATCCTGCGGGTGCTGGGCTTCCGCGTGAATGTGGTGGAGTTCGTGTCCGCAGAGGCCACGGCGCGCAATGTCCTTCTCAAGGCCGAGTTCAGCGTGAAGCCGGGGCAGCAGGCGGCGGTCAGCGAGTATCTGGAACTGCGCGACTTCTGGAAAGTCACGCCGTGGTTCGAGACGCGCATGGCCCGTCTGATGAACAAATACTTGTCCCGCTACTAATGCTAAAATCACGCACTTTGATTTGGACAAAATGCAATAGGCAGAAATCGGCGAACGCGTTATAGTAGGGGCGTTTTGCTGGTTTATGGTTCAGTCACTGGGGAGGCATAAGATGATGACACGACGCGGTTTTGTGGGGACGATGGCGATCGCGGGTTTTCCGATGATCATTCCGGCGAAGGTTCTGGGGCAGGACGCTCCGAGCAAGACCATCCAGGTGGGTCAGATCGGTTTCGGCCGTATCGGCAAGAGCATGGACGTGCCCGGCGTTTTGGCTTGCAAGGGCGTGAAATACGTTGCGTTGTCGGATTTGGACACGAAGCGTTTGGCGCTGGGCAAAGCGTACATCGACGAGCAGTATGCTAAAAAGCAGACGTCGGTCGATCTGAAGCTGTATCAGGATTACCGCGAGCTGCTGGCCCGTACGGATATCGACGCGGTGGCGATTTCGACGCCGGATCACTGGCACAGCCAGCCGGCGGTCGAGGCCGCGTTTGCCGGCAAAGACGTCTACATGCAGAAGCCGGCTTCGCTGACGATTACCGAGGGGCGCCTGTTCAGCAACGCGATGCGCGAAAACAAGCGCGTCTTTCTGCTGGGTTCGCAGCAGCGCTCGTCCGAGCAGTTCCACCGCGCGTGCGAGCTGGTGCGCAACGGGCGTCTGGGCAAGATCAGTGCCATTGAGATCGGGCTTCCGGGCGATCCTGCGGGGGGCAAGAAGGACGAGATGCCGGTTCCCGAGAACTTGAATTACGAGATGTGGCTGGGCTCGACGCCGAAGGCCTACTACACCGAAGACCGGGTCCATTCGCAGAATGACGCGAAGCTGGGGTCGCGCCCCGGCTGGCTGCGCTGCGAGCAGTTCGGTGCGGGGATGATCACCGGCTGGGGCTCGCATCACCTCGATATCGCGCACTGGGCTATGGGGTGGGAGTCCACGGGCCCGAAGACGATTGAAGGCAAGGGGGAGTTTCACACGGGGGGCCTGTGGGATGTGCATGGGGCTTACGATGTGACGCTGACGTATGCCGACGGCACGCCGATGCGCGTCTGGGACAAGTTCCCGAATGGCGTGCGGTTCATCGGCGAGAAGGGATGGATTTTCGTGAGTCGTGGTGCCGCCAAGATGACCGCGTCAGACCCCACGTCTCCGGGCAAGCCGCTTAAGGCCTTGGATGCGAGCGACCCGAAGCTGCTTGAGGGCGAGATTGGCGCGAACGAGGTACATCTCTACAAGCACCGGGGCAACCATCACCAGAACTGGATCGACTGCATCCGCACGCGTGCGGAGACCATCGTGCCCGCGGACACCGCTCACCGCTCGTGCAGCGCGTGCCTGCTGGCGCACATCGGCATGCGGCTCGGGCGCAAGCTGACCTGGGATCCGGCCGCTGAGAAGTTTGTGGGCGACGAGGCGGCAAACGCCATGCTGGCGCGCGAGGAGCGCGCGCCGTACGGCACGCGCCGGGCGTACGAGCGGCTGAGCAAGAAAGCCTAATGCGGGCGGAGCCCGCAACCCTCACCCCAGCCCTCTCCCAGAGGGCGAGGG
>CAYMLQ010000168.1:0-11549 GCA_964390795.1 uncultured Lentisphaeraceae bacterium | reverse complement strand
GTCACAAGTGCCTTTCGGCTCTTTGGTCGGTTAAGACGAAGTCCCGACCGACATCATCGACAACGCCCTCGACATGTCACAAGTGCCTTTCGGCTCTTTGGTCGGTTAAGACCGTACGTGTGCGCGCTATTTGGAGCTGGATAAGTGCATGTCACAAGTGCCTTTCGGCTCTTTGGTCGGTTATCCGCAGGCGGAGTCGGCAAAGTTGAGCATCCGGAAAAAGCAGCATTTCTGGCTGAGCGGCACGCTTCGCCGTTTCGCCCAGCGACAGATCACGTATGACCTGTATGAAGAGAACGAGGCGTGCGACAAGCCGTTTGTTTTCAGCTTCGCCGGCAAGACGTTCAAAGAGGAGAAGTCCGGCCGGATCTTCGAAAAACTGGACGACGCCGTGGCCTTCATGCGCGAGGTTCGACCGCCAGCCGTCTGGGTGGAAGACGCGGGCGGTCAACTGGCCGAGGACCTCTTGCTCCGTCACTATCAGGACGATAGCGTGGTGGTGCTGGATCTCTCGGCGAAGAATCGCGACGGGTTGCGCCTGATGCGGCGCGGAGGCAAGCCGGTCTCTTTCGAACTGCCGGCGCGCGGGGTCTTCGTTAATCAGGCAGCGACATCTCCCCGAGATGTCCGCGGACGCTTCGGGGAAGCATCCCTACCGCTGGACGCTGCGGCAAACAGCCCGTCCGTTAAACAGGTCCCATGCACAAACTTTTCCTTAGCGCTCAGCAAAGCCAACACCTTCCGGCTGGCGTTCGGCACGAACAAGACGGCGCGGCTGAAGGTTGAAAACACAGTCGAGGCGGCCCGGATCGCGATCCGTAACACGCCTGCGTCTTATACGGTGACGCTGGACGGCAAGCCGGTGCGTGCGGACCAGCCGTGCGACACGCTGCAACAAGGGCTCAATGAACTTTATCGGCAGACCGCGCCGTTTCGGCTGGAGCCGGGCGAACACACGTTCGCCATCACGGACGGCGGGGGCGACACCATCTACTATCTGCCGGTCGCGTGGCTGACGGGCGATTTCGCGGTCGAACAACGAGCGGTCAGGTCACTGCCCAAATCGGTGGGGGTGGGCGCGCTATGGAAACAGGGGCTCGCCGATTTCGCGGGGAGCGTCACCTACACGGCGCAGGTGGAGGTGCCCAGGCATGCGGGAGAACTCCGTCTGCGACTCAACACCGGCGGGCTTTATGCGGCCGTTTCGCTGGCCGGGCAACCGCTGGGTGAACGCGCCTGGGCACCGTTCGAGTGGACGGTTCCTGACGGCGTGAAAGGTAAGAGCGCCGAGTTGAAAATGACGGTCTGGACTTCGGTCGCCCCCCTGTTCGGTGACTGGAAGAATCCCGAGGCGGGCTGGAACAAGAAATTCTGGGTGCCGCCGCCGTCCGCGCATCGGGAAGTCGGCCTCATTGCTGCACCCGAATGGGTCTTTGAATGACAGCATCGCTGCAAACGGTCGCGTGTGATGACGGGCAGGCAGGCCCGCATCGTTTCCGCTGGTGGATTCTGGTGCTGCTTTTTTTGCAGACCGCCCTCTGTTATCTGGACCGGCAAACGCTGTCTGTTCTGTCTCCGATTCTGCGGGATGTGCTGGGGATGAGCAATACCGCTTACTCCAATGTCCTGAACTGTTATTTCTTCGCTTACACGCTCATGTATTTCGGCGGCGGGCGGATCATGGACAAATTCGGAGCCTTTGCCGGCATGGCTGTTGCGGTACTCTTCTGGGCAACCGCCGGGGCGATGCATGCCCTGATCGGTTCGGTGTTTGCACTTGCGGCCTGCCGCTTTTTGCTGGCCATTGGCGAGGGCCCGGTCCCTCCCGGATGCGCCAAGACCGTTTCCGAGTGGTTCCCGTCGAAGGAGCGGGGGCTTGCCACCTCTGTCTGGCTGATGGGAGCGACCATCGGGGCAACCGTCGCCCCTGTTATTGTGATCTGGATTTATCACCGGGTCGGCTGGCGCTATGCCTTTGTCGTGACCGCTTCTCTGGGCTATCTGTGGGCCTTTTTATGGATTGCGTTTAAAAGAAAATGGGTGAGCAGGAGTGAATCCGGCAAAGTCAAATCCGGGTCGCCTCCGCTTCGCGAGCTGTTTCGCCATCGCGAGGTATGGGGCATCATGATGTTGCGTTTTTTCCTTGATCCGGTCTGGTTCTTCTACATTTTCTGGCTGCCGGAGTATCTGGTGAACGGCAAGGGGCTGGAGATGAAGATGGTCGGCATGCTGGCCTGGATTCCCTTTCTGGCGGCGGATTTCGGCACGCTTGCCGGTGGAAGTCTTGCCAGCTGGCTGCAGCACCGGGGGTGGACGGTGAGCCGTTCACATAAAACCGTGATGGTCTTCAGTGCCTTGATGATGATGGTCGGCGTGACCGTGCCCTTTTTGACTGCCACCTGGCACTATCTTGCGGCCATGTGTGTGTCGATCGTAGGTATGCAGATGTTCGGTTCGAACAACCATGCGCTTCCCACGCAGTTTTTCCCTTCGAACACCGTTGGAACTGTTGCGGGGATTGCCGGCGGCTGCGCCGGCATAGGAAGCATGCTGCTGACCCGCTTTGTGGGCGTGAGCGTGGATATGACGGGCAGCTATATTCCGGTCTTTTGTGTGGTCGGATTATTTTACCCGGTCATGTTATTAGTTGCTCTTGGCGTAGTTGGCGAGGTTAAACGGCTGGCCTTGACTGTGGAGGACGGCGCCCATGCCCTCAAAGCTTAAGTTCTCGGTCGGCTATCAGCTTCCAGACCGCAGGCGGTTTTCGGATATCGTCGGGGCGTTCGCCGCGGATATCGAGGAGGTGTATTTCCCGTGGCGCGGGGTTGCGAACGGACGCGGAATCAGCATTGTCGGCGCGGATGAGCAGCGGATTATGGAAGGGGAGCTGGAGGAGATCCACGCCCTTGGCGTCAGGCTCAATATGCTCTGGAATGCCAATTGCTATGGGGGAAAGTCGATTTCCGTTGACCTCGATCGAAAGGTTGTGGACGCGGTCAGCCATATGCTTGGACATATCGGATTGGATGCTGTCACGACCTCGTCGCTGTTCATCGCCGCGTGTGTCAAACGGAACTTCCCGCAGCTTGAGGTCAGGGCCTCCGTGAATATGGGCATCGGTTCGGTCACGGCTCTGAAATGCGTTCAGGACTCTTTCGATAGCTTCTATGTGCGGCGGGAACTGAACCGGTTTCCGGCAAAAGTTAAGCCGCTGCGGGATTGGTGCGCCGCCAACAAGAAACGGCTTTTTCTTCTCGCCAACAGCGGCTGCCTCAAGGACTGTCCGGCCCACACGTTTCACGACAACCTTGTTTCCCACGAGGAGGAGCTCGCGAGAGAGGCCAGTCCTTGGTGCGGGTTCCGGGGTGTCTGCTGGGACTATTATGCCAACCCGTCAAACCGCACGTCGTTTCTTTTGGACAGCACCTGGATCAGGCCGGAGGAGATCGACGCGTATTGCGGACTGGTAGACGGTATCAAGCTGGCGACCCGGATGCACCGTGATCCCGAACGGGTCATCGCCAGTTATGTTCAGAGGAAGTTCTCCGGCAATATCTTGAGTTTGGGGGAACCGGATTTCTCGGGCTTGTGCCATCTTGAGAATGCCGCGTTCTCCGAGACCTGGCTTGAGCGCTTTGCAACGCTGTCCGACTCGGAACGGGAAAACGATTGTAAGGAAGAACTGGAACATGTTAGACGCTAAATCGGTGAAGGAAGCGGCCTTGCGTTTCGGGGCCGACGCGGTTGGGATTGGCTCCCTCGACCGCTTCGACGGCGCGCCTAAGGAGATGGACCCGCGCTTCATCGCGCCGCGGGCGAAAAGCATCATCGGGCTGATCTTCCGCATTCCGCGCGGCTATCTGAGGGGATGCGAGGAGGGCACGCATTTCTTTCAATACCCGTCGATGGGTTACGGGGCCATCAATGAGATGGTTGCGCCGACCGTGCTCTATGAAACGGCCAAGTTCATTGAAGATCACGGCTACGAGGGCGTCGTCTACCGGAACACCGGGGGCCGGAGCGCTCTTTCCGATATGACAGGGATCGCCGCAAGGGAGGAGTCGCCGGAACTGCATCAGGACAAAGGGGGGACAAACTCCTCGCCCAATATTCGCGGGCTTCTCGCCCGTTCCGTCGCTCCGGATCTTCCTGCTCCGGATGTTTTCATCCACTTCCGGATAGCGGCCTATCTTTGCGGACTTGGAGAAATCGGCTACAGCAAGATGTTTCTGACGCCGGACTTTGGCCCGATGAACCGTCAGGTTTTCCTCCTCACCGATGCCGAACTTGAGCCAGACCCCCTCTATGAAGGCCCCAAACTCTGCAATGCCTGCATGGCCTGTGTCGCGAGCTGTCCGGGCTCGTGCCTCAGTCGGACCGAGCAGGTCAGGGTCGAGCTGGCCGGCCGGGAGGTCTCTTGGGGCAAACTGGATGAGTGGAAGTGCTTCGCCTACTACATCGGCGCGAACAAGGCTTCGAATCCCTTCCTTCCGCGTGATGCCTTTAAGGATATTCCCGACGGCGACGCCCTGATGCGCGGAGCCCAGGAAGCGCGCGTCACGGCAGAAAGTTATTCGCCCTTGAACGACGCCGTCAACCGCCATTATCCGTGTGAGCCTGGAGGCTACAACCCGCCCAAGTGTGGGGGATGTCTCCGCGCTTGCCTCAACTCGTTGGAGACACGTGGCATGCTTAACCACAAATTCAAAAACCGCTTCCTCGCCCGCAAGGCTTGGAAGCTGGAGGTATAAACCGTGTTGACTTCTGAACGTGTCAAACAGGTCGCATTTGAAATGGGCGCTGACTTGGTCGGCATAGGAGCCATGGAGCGCTTCGAAGGAACGCCTCCGGGTAACGACCCCCGGTTCATTGCACCCAAAGCCAAGTCTATTATTGGTCTGGGTTTCAGGGTGCTCAGGGGCTCTCTTCGTGGAGTCGAGGAAGGCACGCATTTCTACCAATTCCCTGAGATGGGCATTGTGCATATCGACGAGGTTTATGCCCCCGGCGTGCTCAGAAGGCTTGCTTGCTTTCTGGAAGATGACGGCTTTGAAGGTGTCGTCCAGCGGAGCGTTCCGGATCGCAGGCGGGGTGAGGATCCCGGCTCCAACCCGGAGCATCTCCCCGCCTTCAAGATCGCGTTTTCTGAACCTGTAGCACCGGGAAGACCGTCCCCCGATGTGCTCATGAACTTCAATCATGCAGCCCGACTTTGTGGGCTCGGGTGCATAGGACGCGGAGGGTTCTTTCTCACCCGAGCCTTCGGACCTTTGCAGCGTTTCGCCTTCATCCTGACGGACGCGGAACTTGAGCCCGACCCCATTCAGGTCAGCTCGATTTGCGATGTTTGCGGCGAATGTATCAAGTCCTGCCCGGTGAACGCCATAAACAATGACGGAACGCTGGACGAGTGGCAGTGTATGGGCGGCAGGATGGGTGCTTGTCTCTCCACCAATCCCTTTCTTTCCCCGGAGTTGGTGAAAATGAATCCTGAGGCTGAACGCTATATTTCTGGAGGTGCCCGTTTCAATGAGGCTGGCATCGCCGCGTGCAAGGGGCTCCTTGAAGGTGCCTATCCGCAGGTTCGTTTTGGTTACAATCCTTCGCTTTGCGGGGTGGCATGCCAAAGGGCTTGCTTGGCACATCTCGAAGAAAAAGGCATCTTTATAAGCAAGTTCGTCACTCCTTTCAGGAACAAAGAACCTTGGAGGATTGCTGCAAAATGAATATGGCTTGGCGATGGTTGTCCGATTCCAAACAATGAGGCGACGAGACTCTATGCGACATGCCCTTCTCACAGCCCTGCTGCTCGCGCCATCATCAACGAAAGGTAGCGCAATCTCCAGCCCGGGGCACGTGCACTGTCGTTATTGAGGGCGCATACTGCGTCGAATGGCAGGGCACGGGAACAGGCTTAAGATCTCATGAACAATAAGACCACACACAACCGAAATAAAATACAGACCACTCCTGCCGAAACTATATTTCCTCCTGTCATGCAGCGCCCGGGGCCGGGTTCAAATCCGGCCCCGGGCTTTTTTCGATGCGAAAAGGAGCCACTGACCGAACTGTCCCCGCGCGAAGAAACAGTCGAAAGCACTTGACTATATTTGTGATCACGAATATATTTGTGTCCACGAATTAAGGGGCGATAGGTTAGCGAGGGATGGAAGCGATGAGCAGTTTGACAAATAAACCGACCGACCGCATGGACGAAATACTCCGGCACCGGGGCTTTAAGCCTGCGGGTGTGCGGCGTGAACGCGTCCTCTATAAAAAGGGGCCTGTGTGCTATGCCGTCGAGACGCGTTCCGTGCCGCTCTATCGCGCGGGCGATTTCCGAGCCCTGATCGGGGACGCCATCCTGCGCTTTCGTGCGTCGGGCGGTGCGGAGCGCCTGCTTCTGGCCGTACGGTTCGGCCGGATGGGTCACAAAGCAGAGTCTGATCTCTGTGAGTATGCCGCGAAACACCTTCCCGATCTCTGCTGGCTTCTGGTTCCCGACAGAGGGGATGCCCGACTGCATCTGGCTCCTCATGGGGACGAGACCATCCCTTGCGATGCGCAGAGTGACGCCGGTGCCGCTTGCGTGCGGCCGGCCGGTTCCAGCCGTCTTTTCTCGCCCAAAAGCCAATGGTTGTGGAAACTTTTGCTGATGCCGGGGGTTGACGAAAGTCGCTGGGGCGGGGGACCGGTCCGTCCCCGCAGCGTTTCCGAACTAGCCGCCCGGTCCGGAGTGTCGCAGCCTGCCGTTTCCGCCTTTGTCGGGCGGGCAGAGGCCGCCGGCTTTCTGAGCCGGGGGGCAGGGCGTTTGACGGTCGTCAACCACCGGGAACTCCTCGACGACTGGGTGTATGCGGCCAAGCATATGCGGCGGCAGGTCATCGGCGTCCGTCCGCTCTACAAAGAAGCCACGGATGAAGGACTGCTTAAACGTATCCGCGAATATTGCAAACGTTATTCTGCTCCTTCGGACTTCCCGCCCGTGGTGGTCGGCTCTCATCTGGCCTGCCACCTGCTGGGGCTGGGCCGTTCCAATCAGCGTTCCGCGCGACTTCATTTGGCGGGCCGTCCTGTTGCCGAAGTCATGGAGGCCCTGGATCTCGTGCCGGATGCCGAGAATGCCGCCGCGCTCGCGCTGGTGACCGACAGCCTGGCGGACAGCATTCACCGCGGCTGCGTGAGCGTGGACGGCGTTCCGGTGGCCGACGCGCTTCAGTGCTATCTCGATGTGCGGCCGTCCCACGCCCGAGGCTACGAGCAGGCCGAGTTCATTTACGAGCGCGTTCTGCGGCCGCAATTTGAAAGGAACTGAGTATGCTTCTGCAGGATACCGCGTTTGACGGCCTGTTCAAACGAATGGCAGTCGCGTTAAAGCCGTACGCCTCCGAACTGGTGTGTATCGGCGGTTGCGCGAATGCGCTTTACCGTCATCATCCGCTCGCTGCGGAGGGATGGCCGGCATATCTCGGGACAATGGATGTGGACTGGGCCGTGCGCCAGCCTCTGCCGCTGACCGGCTCCTCCAAACGCCTGACAGACCTGATGGCTGAGGCCGGGTTCATTGAGGAACTTACGGGTAGCGGTACGAAACCGGTCGTCAAGTACCGTTCCCGATCTGGCGAAGGGGCGGCGACTGCCGAGGTGGAGTTCCTGTGCCCCTTGTCAGGTGTCAGGGGGGCGCGTGGCGGACATACCGCCTCGACGGAGGTGCAGTCAGGCCTGTATGCTCAGCCGCTACGCTATTTGGATTTGCTCCTGTACCAGCCGTGGGAAGTTGACCTGGCCACCGTTCCGGGGTTCGCCGACTTGTCGGGCCTGCTTGTGCGGGTGCCGAACCCGGCCGCCTATTTCATCCAGAAAATTCTGATACGCTCCCAAAGGCGTGAATCCGAACTGATGGCTAAAGACTGCTATTACATGTACGAAATTGCGGTGATCTTCCGGAAGTCGCTGGGCGAACTGAACCGCGCCTACAAGGCGATGGAAGTCCACTCGCCGGTCTGGGCGAAGTGGCTCTCCTCATTCAGGGTGTCATCCGAAAGGCTGTTCAAGTCCGCAGTGGCCGAAGGGCCGACCTCAGCCGTCCGAGTTCAACGCGAGGCCTTTACCAATACGGTGACAACGGAGACAGTTTCGCCCGAAATGGTTTATCTGTCAGTCCGGAGGCTGCTGGACGTTCTCTGCTAGCTGGTTAGCAAGAGGGTTGAACCCGCCAGAAACTGTCGAAAGCGGAACAGGAAAAGATGTCGCTGGCTTTTTCGCGGGCATGACAATGTGTAACAGGAGCTCATGAAGTTAATAGAACCTATGCCTCATTTGCCCACTCCTTCCAACAGTTTTGCCAGCCGTGCCCGGTCGGCGGCGGTCATGTTTTGGAGTTGTGCCGCCATGGTCGCCACCAAGTCAGCTTCCGGCAGTGTCCTCCGTGCGCCCTTTCGTCCTGTAAGCGATTGAGGCATCGCCGCCTCTAGCTCGTTTTTGTAGTCTGAGCCCTCAGGTTTGAAGTAAAACTTCATCGCGGTTTCTACCGTCTTGTGACCGGTCAGCGCTATGACCTTTTCAACGGGCATCGGGTTCTTGCCGCCGATTGCCAGCGTCACAAAAGTTGTCCGCAGGGCGTGAAAATCATACTTGCTGGCGTCCCTCATGCCGATCGATCGCCCCCTGCGGGTGACGGCCCGGATTGAAGACTTCACGCTGTCAACCCTCGCCCCGGTATCAGGAAGAAACCGCACCCCGGCCAGTTCCTCGGCTTCATGCAAAAGGCCCGATATCGCGCCGCGTGAAATTGTCCGTCCGACTTGGATTTCGCGGTATGATTTCCCGCCCGCGTACTCTGTCAGTAGGTCGATCAGTTTCTCACGCTTTGCAGGGGTCATTTTCGCGGCCCGTACGGCCTTCAACACGTCCGGAAGTACATCGGCAAGGGTTACGCGCTCGGGCGCATCTGCGTCGATCTGTTCGGCATCCTGTGGCATTGCAAACGCTCGGGCAAACACCTTTTTGACGCGATACGTTATCCCCGTGTCGTTTTCCCGCAACATGCGCTCGGCAGCGGGAAACACGAAGGCCGCGCCCTCCTCCCGCTCGGCAAGCGCACTCTCTAGAACCGCCCGCAGGGTGTCCATGATTGGAAGCGTCACTGCCGCGCCCGTTTTCGAGGTCTTGACGCTGAGCGCCCCGGTTTTCAGATTCACGCTTGACCATTTCAACCGGCACACATCCCCGCGCCTCAAACCCGTAGAGAGCGCCGTAACAATCAGGGGATAAACAAACGGGTCGGCCCTGGCTTCGGCCAGCAACTTATCCACTTCTAGGGCGTTCAAAGGCTTTCTGTGCGCCGTTTCGCCGCCGTCGGGCGTTTCAATGCGAATGTTCTTGAAGGGATTTTCAATCCCGTGAGGCAAGGCCTTTCCAAATACCAAGCCGACTACTCCCCTCATGTGGCGTACGGTTTTGGGCGTGACTACTTTTCCGGCTTCGTCGGGTTCTGACAGTGAGGCAATGAAGGCTTCGGCGGTCTCGGGAGTGATCTCCAGAACCGACCGCAACCCTTGGGACTGTGCCCAATCTGAAAACCGCTGTATCACGTTGCCTTGCCACCTGCGCCAGCTTTTAGACCGGGTGCCCTTCATATTTTGACAATAGTCCGGCAGGTCTGCGAGTTGGATTTCTGTCCATTTGCGCCCCGTCTTGCTTTCAATCAGCCGCTCGGTGAGATTGTCAGCCCGTCCCTTTGCCCGCGCTTCGGTCTGGAAGTCCGAAAGCTCTTTTTCGGCCCGCGCCCGGCTAGCTTCAAAAGCGGGGGTGCCTGTCTCCAGTAATGAACTCGGCATGGTTTTGGGTAGCGGCTCTTTCAGCGGAGTGATAACCCGCTTCCCGTTTCCGTCCCGGTAAGACGCATACCAGTGCGGTATCGGTGTCCCGTCTTTGCGCTTCCTGATTTCCAGTCCCATATAACCCTCGCTTTCTTGCCGTGTGTTACATTGTTCAACAGTTTGACGGAAAAGGGCGAAAGGAGCAAGGAAAAACACAAATAAAGACACAAACGTAAAAAATTAAGGCTTAAATAGGCAGTATATCCTTGATTAATGAGGTTCAGACATGCGTCTGTTAACCAATTGGTCGCAGGTTCGAATCCTGCCGCCGGAGCCATTCTTAAACCCCGTTTTTATTGGAAAAACCCAATGAAAACGGGGTTTTTCGTTTATATGATCTGTTCGGCTGAGAATCTCTGAAAGGGCGTGAAAATCTGGGGTTGGGGCACCCACATCAGCACCCACAAGTACACCCACAGTTTTTTCACAAGCGGCAAAGAGTTCGTGCGGGAGCTGCATATAAAATATTTTTGAAAATGATTTTCCCTACGATAGTTTCATCAAGGGCTTCGAATTGGGGCAAAAAGGCGTTCTTTTTGAAAGTTCGTAACGGCATGCGTTACGATTTCTCAATGCGACTGGGAGCGGCAAGGGTCGACGCGATTCGCGGGCTTCACCGTCCCCGCTCCAGGTTCAGAGACAACAGGCTTCCGAGTCGCTGAAATCGGCGGGATAGCCCTAGGGCGGCGGAGTTTGCTTTGACTACAAGGGCAGAAAGCCCCCCGTCGCAAGCAACCGGCGCAGTTACTCGCCAAGGCTGGGCATCTTGGTTGTCGCCACATCCCAGACGATCCTGTGCTCGACACCGAAATAACCGTGGATCAGACGGTCGCGTAACGTTGTCAGGGTGCAACAGTTGTGTGCGGCATGTAATACCCATGCCTGCTAAACGTGTCGCAATCGGTCTCAGCAAAGCGGTGGATCTGTCTCGTTGGGCTCCTTACCGTGTCGTCACGGCATGTCGCACCCGCTGGAAATGTCGGTTTTTTGCGTAAGGTGAAAGGGCCGTGTGTGCAAACGACCGACGTGCTTTGACCCGCTATAAACGGCTGTTCAGTTCTTCACTGTTAATCAGACGGGATTGCAGGGTTGAACAAGCGACGCCGGGCAGTTGGCGGAAAGGCATAAATGTCGGTTTTTGTCATATAGGTATAGAGGACGACGTGTGCGCGGATCTGATCCGCGCTGCGCGAAACCATGAGAAACGGTGAAAGGAGTGAAGGTTATGGGCGAGTTGACAAATGACTTGTTGGCGGCGGTGCTGGCGGCGACGCCAGACCGCAAGGCGGCCGCGCTGAGGACTCTGCGCGGCGAGGACGGCGGCGGGGAAGGCGCGGCGAAACGCACCGCTCCTGAGCCGTTCGTGTCGCAGCGCGAGCTGTCGCGGAATGTCGGGATCAGCGTGCCGACGCTTTGGCGGTACAGGGTTCCGAAGCACGAGCTGGGCGGGCGGCCCCGGTTCCGCGTGGGCGAGGTGCTGGCGTATCTGGAGAGCCCTGAGTTCAAGGCCCTGGCCGAGGAGCTGAAGGCGACCCGGCGGGCGACCCGGACAAAAATGGTGAAAACGAAATAACCGGGGAGGTGAACGATGACAACGGATGATGATGAGGTGGTCGATTTTGACGGCATCATCTGCAGGGACGCGCCGGTGTCGGCAGACGAGGAGGC
>CAYMLQ010000167.1:0-11714 GCA_964390795.1 uncultured Lentisphaeraceae bacterium | reverse complement strand
CCTGAACCCTGAACCCTGAACCCCGAACCCCGAACCCCGAACCCCGAACCCTGAACCCTGAACCCCGAACCCCGAACCCTGAACCCAAAGTTATAGGGCATACATGTGAAGGACCGAAAACGCTTATCGGACAGTCACCCGCACCTCCGCAGGCTGGTAGCAGCAAGTTTTTGCGTTGCCGCCTTGGTTTCCTTTGGCCAAGAGCCGACGCATCCGCTTAAGCCGTCAGACCGATCGAGTCCGCGTGCCGCGCTGAAGACGTTTCTCGACAACGGAGACGCCGCTGGCGAGTTTATCGCCCATGAATACATCCCGGCGCCGTCGCGCGCGAATTTTCATCGAGGGGTTTTGCTGGGGCGTAGCCTCATGCAAAGCTTGGATTTGAGCCAGGTGCCGCCGGGCGCGCGCATCAAGGTGGGCCAGTCGGCGATCTTCGCCCTGTACGAAACCCTGAGCCGGATCCCGCTTCCGCCGCTTGCCGAAATCCCCGGCGCGGATCAGGTCGTCAGCACCAATCTCACGCGCTGGGTGATTCCGGACACCGAGATCGTCCTGATCCGGGCGCAGGGCGGACCGCACAGCGGGGATTTCCTGTTCAGCCCGGAAACCGTCGCCCAGACCGGCAAGTTCTACGAGCAGGTCAGCGGCTTGGCTTACACCCGTCCGGTTCCTCTGAAAAACATGCACGACTTGTTGGTTAGCGGTGGGGGCTGGCTGATTCCGCTCCGTTGGACCCAGGCGATGCCGCTGTGGCTGAAGCTCCCCCTGGCCGGGCAGGCCGCGTGGAAATGGGCCGCTTTTACGCTGCTCCTCGTTGTTTTCGCTGTTTTGCTGGTCTTGGTGTTCCGCCTGTCGCGGCGCGGCAGCAGCGAGCACCCGTTTCTGAAGGCGTTGGCTCAGTTGACGTTTCCGGCGTACTTTCTGCTTGCGACACCCGTGATGGCCTACCTGTCGCTTGTTCAGATCAACTTGCGCGACACGGTCGGCAGCACCGTCGAACTCGGGGCGACGGCGGTCGTGTACCTGGCAGGCGCCTGGCTTGTCTGGCGGGCCGCGCCGGTAGTCGCCGAGGCGCTCATCGCCTCGCCCCGGATCGCTCCGGAGGGTGTCGATGCCCATCTCATCCGTCTGTGCACCCGCCTGCTGGGGCTGGTCGCATGGGCGGGGTTGCTGGTCATGGGTGCCGACAGTTTGGGCATACCGGCGTACGGCGTTGTCGCGGGACTGGGCGTCGGCGGTCTGGCCATCGCCCTGGCCGCGCAGCCGACCATCGAGAATCTGATCGGCGGGCTGAGCCTGTTTGCGGACAAGCCGGTGCGGGTCGGGGAGCACTGCCGGTGCGGGTCGGATGAGGGGACGGTAGAGGCCATCGGACTGCGCTCGACGCGAATCCGCGGCGAGGACCGCACGCTGATAACGATTCCCAACGCTGCGCTTTCAAAAATGTCTATCGAGAATTTCGCCGAACGCGACCGTCTGTTGCTCCAGTCCGTGATCGGCATCCGCTATGAGACCTGCTCGGAGCAATTGCGCTATCTGCTCGTGATGATCAGGGAACTGCTGCTGGGCGATCCGCGCGTCCATTCTGGCACGTCGCGCGTGCGCTTCGTCGGTTTCGGAGCATCCTCTCTGGACATCGAAGTATTCGCGTATGTCATGACACGGAATAAGGCGGAGTTCCTCGCCGTCCGGGAAGACCTGTGGCTGCGGGTCATGGACCTCGTTGAGCAGAGCGGCACCGGGTTAGCTTTTCCGTCGCAAACCCTCTACCTTGCCAAGGATCAGGGGCTGGACACGGGCAAGACCGAAGCTGCGAAAGCTCAGGCGCGCCAGTGGCGGGAACCCAGAGATCAAAAGTGAACGGTGAACAGCTAGGAAAAACATGAAAACGACATTGAGAAGCGTAGGCCTGCTTCTTGTTGCTGCGGCGGCACTGCTGTCCGGGTGCCAGCTCTCGCATCCGGGCTGGTCGAGTCTGGCCTTTGTCGAAGTCGAGGGCGCTCCCCTCACGCGCGTTCACGAGGCCGCCGTGAAGGTTTTTATCTCAGAGGGCTACGAGGTGGAGTCGGCGCGTGAAAGAGAGATTAGCTTTGTCAAAGACGGATCTTTAAATGACCGGTTGCAGTACGCGCGCTACAACGAGAGTCTGCAGATGAGGGTTGAGGTGACGATGGAGCCCATGGGCAAGCGCACCATCTTGGTGCGTGCCGATGCTTACGCCGTCAGCGGCGGTTCGGGCCGCAGCGCGGTGCAACTGTTGAAAATCGCACGCAGGCCTTATCAGCAAATTCTCAAGCGGGTGAAGGAACACGCGCAGGCGACCCCTTAACATGACGACCCAAGAAAGCAAAACCCTTCAGGAATTCAGCCTGTTCGGCGGGCCCCTGTACCGGCTCGGCCGTCGGCTGGGATTGGTTCGGGGCGTGGAAAACACCTTCTGGCTGGGGGTGGCCCTCGGCCTTTTCGCCTGGGGCGTCCTCGTGGCGCTGACGCTCGCGATGGGATGCGGACACCGGGTGTTCAGCCTGCAGGCCATTGGCGCGCACGTCCGGCTGCTGGGTGCTCTTCCTCTTTTCTTCCTGTGTGAAACATGGGTGTTCCCCCGCATGGCGGAGTTTGTCCGCGACATCGTGCGCGCGGGCCTCGTGCCTGAAGGTGAGGTTCCCGCTCTGCAGTCGGCCATCCGCATGGCCGGACGGCTCAAGGAGTTTTGGCTGGTGGAGGCCCTCTTCCTATGCGTCGCGTTTGCGTCGCCGCTGTTCGACACCGTTCTCGGAACGCCAGGGCAGACGGGCAATATGGGAGCTCTCTTGAGTGCAAGCGAAGGCCGGGTGGGAGGCATCCTCATCTGGTACGCGAGCTTCTGCCTGCCGCTCGTCCGCTTTCTGATCTTGCGCTGGCTCTGGCATCTGGCGCTCTGGTGCTTTTTCCTATGGCGTGTGCAGAAGCTGCGGCTGAACCTGATCCCGACCCATCCCGACCAGACCGCCGGGCTGGGCTATCTGGAGGTCGTCCACGAACATTTCGCCCCGCTGGTCGTTGCGGTCTCGCTCGTGTACTCCGCCTCCTTTGCGGAAAACCTCGTGTCGGGCGCGATGGCGTTCGAGGCGCTGTACGCGCTGATCCCGCTGGTGCTGCTTGGGGTGGCCACGCTGTTCATCGGGCCGCTGTTCATCTTCTCCCCGAAACTGTGGGTCTGCCGGATCACCGGCTGGCGGCGCTACATGGAGCTGTCCTCCCGCTACGTAGAGGCCTTTGACCGGAAATGGGTCAAGGGTGAGAACCCCGCTGCCGAGCCCCTGATCGGAACGCCGGACATGCAGTCGCTGGCGGACTTAAACAACAGCGTCACCGTGGTGCGCGAGATGCGGTGGGTGCCGATGGGCAGGCGTCTGCTGATGAGCCTTGCGGCAGCCGTCATCGTTCCCCTCCTGCCGCTGCTGCTGCTGAAGTATCCGATCACCGAACTGGCGGAGAAACTGTTTCAGACGCTGTCAGGGCTGTAGGGGAGAAAGAAAGGGTTCAGGGTTCAGATGGAATGCAGAAGACAGAATTCAGAATCCAGAATGAGAAACTCATGCCTGTGCCATTTTACCTAAAAGGAGCAGCTGGAGTTGGACAGCAAGACACTTCGTCGCTTACACGTAGTCCCATTCTTCGTCGGTTACGCTTAGTCCAACTGCTTAGTCGCTACTCCACAGGCAGTTATCGATTAAGTGAAACGACTAAGCGTAACCGACTAAGAGTGAGATCAAGTGTGGCGACGCGGTGTGACATGCACCCAATTGGTGTCATGCAAGCGACGAAGGAATATGGCTGCTTCTGGCTTCTGGCTTCCTCAAGTGAGTCATGACAAACAAAACGACATGCGTTCCAGTTCTCGGTTGGCTGAAGGGGTATCCTTCGGCGTGGCTGCGCTTGGATCTGATCGCCGGCTTGACGACGGCGGCGGTGGTCATCCCCAAGTGTATGGCCTATGCCGTGATCGCGGGCCTGCCGGTGCAGGCGGGCCTGTATGTGGCGCTGGTGCCGATGCTCGCCTATGCGCTGACAGGAACCTCGCGCATGCTGAGCGTGAGCACCACGACGACGCTCGCCATCCTCACCGCAACCCAGCTGGCCTTGGCAGTGCCCGATGCCGCCCCGTCCCGCCTGATGGCCGCAGCAGCTACATTGACCCTGCTCACGGGAGGTTTTCTGATCCTGGCCGGGCTGCTCCGCATGGGCTTCCTTGCGAATTTCATCTCAGACCCGGTCTTGACCGGCTTTAAGGCGGGCATCGGCCTCGTGATTGTCGTTGACCAAGTGCCCAAACTGCTGGGCATTCACTTCTCGAAAGGGAATTTCTTTCACAGCATCCTTTCCATTTTCGGAAACGTGCCCGCGTCGCATCTTCCGACGCTGATTCTGGCCGCGGTCATGCTGGCGGTACTCTTCGGAATGGAACGCTTTCTCCCGCGATCTCCCGCGCCCCTCGTGGCGGTGGCTTTGGGTGTCGCTGCCGCAGGATTTCTCGGATTGAAGGACGCCGGTGTGGCGCTGACCGGACATCTCCCGACCGGCATACCCGCACCGTCAATTCCTGACCTTTCCCTCCTGAGGAACCTCTGGCCGGGGGCGCTGGGCATTGCCTTGATGTCCTTCACCGAGTCCATTGCCGCCGGACGCGCGTTCGCGCGGCACGATGACCCGCGTCCGGTGCCGAACCGGGAGTTGGTCGCGCTGGGGCTCGCCAACCTGGCGGGGAGTTTCTTTCACTGTTTTCCGGCAGGCGGAGGCACCTCACAGACTGCCGTGAACTCGCGTGCCGGAGCGCGCAGTCAGATGTCCGAGCTGGTCACGGTGGCCGTTGTGGTCGCGACCCTGTTCGTGCTGGCGCCCCTGATCAGCCTGCTGCCGCAGGCCACGCTGGCGGCCGTGGTCATCGTCACCACGCTCCCGCTGCTCAGCCTGGCCGATTTTCGCGCCATCCTGCGCGTGAGGCGCACGGAGCTGTGCTGGGCGCTGGCGGCCTGCGCCGGGGTCGTGCTTCTGGGGACTCTCCAGGGGATTCTGGTCGCGGTCGCCATCTCGCTCTTGACGCTCTTCTACCAGGCCAACCATCCCCTTGTTTACGCCGTGGGGCGCAAGCCGGGCAGCGACATTTACCGCCCCCTGACCGGCGAGCATCCAGAGGACGAGACGATCACGGGACTCGCGATTGTCCGGACCGAGGGGCGGATGACCTTTGCCAGCGCGCCGCGGGTGGGAGATCAGCTCTGGGCGCTGGTCGATGCGGCAGATCCAAAGGTGATGATCCTCGAGTGCAGCGCTATTCCCGACTTCGAATACACGGCGCTGCGGGCTCTAACCGGCTTAGAGGAGAAGCTGCGGGAGCGCGGGGTCACGCTGTGGCTGACCGCGCTCAATCCCGCCGCATACACGGTCGTCAAGCGTTCCCCGCTGGGACAGACGCTGGGCGACGGGCGCATGTTCTTCAATCTTCGCGAAGCCGTGAGGGCTTACGAGGAGAGCAGAGGTCAGAGGTCGGAGATCAGAGATCAGAGGTCGGAGATCAGAGATCAGAGGACAGAGGTCAGAGGTCGGAGGTCGGAGGTCGGATGTCAGAGGTCAGAGGTCAGGTGCCGGAAGGAGTCGGAATAGATGAAGACGCAGAACAAACGGGGCGTCCGCGCATTCTGGCTTCTGGATTCTGGCTTCCAAATTCTCGTAGCCTGTTTCCTGATTGCCACCCTGGCGGCCGGCTGCCGCCTTGTTCAGACAGCAGCCGACGTGCCGGGGCAGGCCGTACGCACGGTCACGCCCGGCGCCAAGGAGCAGGCGGGGGCTGACCCCGTTGAGGTGCAGCAGAACCTGATGCGGTTCGCGGACGAGTTCGCCTCGCGCATGACCCTCGGCGTCGAGAAGCTCCGCCATGGCACGAACGCGCTGGGCAGCGCCGAAAACCTGCGCTGGAAAATCGCGTTCGGCACCGCCGCCTGCTCCATCGTCTCCGGGCCCAACGCCATTGCCAATCTGATGGATATGACCGTCTTCGTCACCGAAACGCGGCTGTCCCTGGAGGAGTATTGGAGCCCCAAGGTCTTCGGTGAATCGGCGCTGACCCTGCTGGAAAACTGCCGGACGTCCGAGGCGGAGATTTGGCGGTCTACCGACAAGGTTCTCAAGCCGGAGCAGCAGGTGGCCTTGCGGGAGGCGATTCAGGCGTGGCACCTGCAGAACTCGAAGCCGGAGAACCTGCTGGTGGCGCGTGCGGTGGGGCTCGCCATGCAGGTGGCGCAGGTGAACCGGGCAGACGCCACCAAGCCGGGCAGCCTGTTTAGCCTCTTCATGCTCGACCCGCTTTCCAATCTGGACCCGACCCGGCGCGAGATCGCCCAGGCGCGGCTCTTTGCGGAGCGCGCCCTTTTCGTGGCCCAAAAGATGCCCACCTTGCTGCGGTGGCAGACGGAGCTTCTGAGCGTCAACGCGCTCGAGCAGCCCGCCCTGCAGCAGTGGGCGGCGACCGCCTCGCAGATCGCCGTGTCCGCGGACCGTCTCACCCGCGTGGCCGAGCGGCTGCCGCAGCAGGTCAGCGTCGAGCGCGAGGAGATCGTCCAGGCGCTCCAGTCGCAGGAGGGCGCCCTGAGGCCGCTTCTCGCCGACGCGCGCCAGACGCTCGCCGCTGGGGAGCAGATGGCCACGTCCTTGAACGCGACGCTCGCCGCCTTCGACGGGGTTCTGAAGCGCTTGGGCGTCGGCGAACCCAAGGCGGCCGGGACGCCGGCCACCAATGCCGAGCCGTTCCGCATCCAGGACTACGGGCAGGCGGCGGCACAGCTGGAGTCGGCGGCCCGGCAGCTGACCGTGATGCTCCAAACGTTCGACCAGACGCTCGGCGCGAACAGCCGCTCGCAGCTTGCGGAGCAACTCGGCCCGGCGGTGCAGCAGGCGCAGGCCGGAGGCAGGGAAATCGTGGATTACGCCTTTGAGAAGGGCGTGATCTTTGTGGCTGTCGTTTTGCTGGCGGCCTTGATCTATCGCCTGCTTGCGGCGTGTATGTCCCGCGGCGCCCGGAGCAAGGCAGACGCGAGTTCAAGCTGAAAAGAAGAGGGGAAGACGCGATCTTTTATGAACACACCCAGAGACACTTTTGAAGAGCCGATCGTATGTGAACCGCCCGACTTCTCGCTCTGCCTCGGCGGGCCGCTGTATCAGCTCTGGCGGCGGACGCGCCTGTCCGGCGACGCGCTGCAGCTGCTGTGCCGCCGGATCGTTGTGATGTCGCTACTGGCCTGGGTGCCGCTGCTGGTGCTGTCGGCCGTTGAAGGGCACGTCTGGTCCGGGAGCGTCACGCTGCCGTTCCTCAACGATGTGGAGATTCACCTGCGGCTGCTGCTCGCGCTGCCGCTGCTGATCTTTGCGGAGTGGTTGGTGCATCAGCGGATGCGCCCGGTGGTGCTGCAGTTCTTGGCTCGCGGCCTTGTTTCTGATGCGGATCGGGGGAAGTTTGATGCCGCCATCGCCTCGGCGATGCGTCTGCGAAATTCCGTTGTGGCGGAGTTGCTGTTGATCGCCTTTGTGTATGGCGTGGGCGTTCTCTTTGTCTGGCGCACGCAGATCGCGCTCGATATGGCGAGCTGGTACGGCGTGGCGGTGGACGGCAAGCTGCAACCGTCTGTGGCGGGCTGGTGGCTGGGCTGCGTGAGCCTGCCGCTGTTCCAGTTCCTGCTCTTGCGCTGGTACTTCAGGCTGTTCATCTGGGCGCGTTTTCTGTGGCAGGTGTCACGCCTTGAGCTGAGCTTCATGCCGACGCATCCGGACCGCTGCGGCGGGTTGGGTTTCCTCGCTTCGACGGGGAACGCATTCTCGCCGGTTTTGCTCGCCCAGGGGACGCTGCTCGCCGCGATGATGGCGAACCGGATCTTTTATATGGGAGCCAAGCTGCCCGACTTCAGGCTGGAAATCATCGGCTTG
This sequence comes from uncultured Lentisphaeraceae bacterium, assembly GCA_964390795.1. Classification (GTDB taxonomy): domain Bacteria; phylum Verrucomicrobiota; class Kiritimatiellia; order RFP12; family UBA1067; genus CAYMLQ01. The sequence goes on along the minus strand of CAYMLQ010000167.1, from coordinate 3,758 downwards.
GTGGCCTTCATGGTGTTTGCCATTCTCGGGCCGCAGCTGGCCTTCCTGCTGAAGCTCGGAGCAGCCAAACGCGCCGGTTCCCGCGAGTTCGGCGTCTTGGCGCAGCGCTACTCGCGCGAGTTTGATCGCAAATGGCTGCGCGGCAGCGCGCCGGAGGGCGAGCCGCTGATCGGCAGCGCGGACATCCAGTCGCTGGCCGATTTGGGCAACAGTTTCACGGTGGTGAAGGACATGCGCTGGGTGCCGTTCACCGCGCAGACCGTGCTGCATCTGGCGGTGACCACGCTGCTGCCCGTGGCTCCGCTGCTGCTGACGATGATCCCGCTGGAGGAGTTGCTTGAGCGGCTGCTTAAGCTTGTGTTCTGAAGAAGAGGAGTCAGGAGTTAGGAGTCAAAATGGAAGCATCACAAAATGGCATGACGACAAGAAGCCGTCTTACAGCTCGGGGGTACGCGCTGATCTGCGCCTTGACCTTGTCCGGCTGCTCGCACATGGGCCCCGGAACCGTGGCGGTGGACCGGTTCGACTACAGCTCCGCGATCGCCGACTCCTGGAAGCAGCAGACGCTGCTCAACATCGTCAAGCTGCGCTACATGGATCTGCCGGTGTTCGTGGACGTGGCCTCCATCGTCAACGGCTACTCGATGGAGTCGGCGGTCACGGCGGGCAAGACGTGGCCGGAGACCTCGGCTTCCGGGGGCAGTATTCTTTCGCTGGGCGGATCAGCCCGGTTTACGGACCGGCCGACCATCACCTACGTGCCGCTGACCGGAGAGAAGTTTATGCGCGGGCTCATCACGCCGATCGACCCCAAGCACATCTTCTTCATGCTCCAGGCGGGCTATGCGGCGGACTTCATCTTGGCGCTGACCGTCGAGTCGCTCAACGGGGTTCGGAACCGCTCCGTGGTTGCGGGGTCGCTGCGGGAGGCCGACCCGGATTTCATTCGCGTGCTGGATTTGCTGCGCGAGGTCCAGGCTGCGGGTGCGGTCGGCATGCGCGTGGAGGATGACAAGGCCAAAGGCCAGACGGCCGTGCTGTTTTTCCGTCGCGACGACGTGCCGGACGGGATTACGGCGAAAATGGCCGAACTCCGCCGGTTGCTCAAGTTGCCCCAAGACCAGCAGCGATTGGTGCTGACCTATTCGCCGATGCGCGGGGCCGAGAATGAGCTGGCCGTCAACAGCCGCTCCATGCTGCAGATCATGGGAGCCTTCGCGACCTATTTGGATGCGCCTGATGCCCACCTGAAGGATCACAGCGCGGTACCTGCCTTTGAGAAGGCCTCCGTTGATCGGCGGCAGAGCGCCGTGAAAATACATAGCGGCAAGGTCAAGCCGACTGACGCCTTTGCCGCCGTGTTTTATCGCGGCCACTGGTTCTGGGTGGAGAACGGCGACTGGCAGACCAAGCGAGCGCTCACGGCCGTCATGTTTTTCTTCACGCTGGCGGAAACCGGCGACAAAGACAAACTGCCGCTGATCACCATCCCGGCGCAGTGAGGAACAAGAGATTGGCATGAACATGGAGTGCCGGGTTATTCTTAAAGACCTGAAGGGGCTTTGGGCCGCCGGACGCCCAACTTTTTCATGCGCGAAAAAAGCGTGCCAGGGTTGAGACCGAGGATGTGCGCCGCGCCGTCCGGGCCTTTGATCTTCCAGCCCGTCGACTCACAGATGCTTAGGATGTGCGCCCGTTCGCAGTCCTGCATCGTGCCAGTCGCCGGGCGCTTCACGCTGGCCTCTGTCCGGGCGTGGGGTCCCGTATCCTGCCCCGTATGCCCGGCCCCTAAAAGGACGGACTCCAGTTGCAGGGCCGGTCCTGAGGTCAGAATGATCGCGCGCTCGAGCACGTTTTCCAGCTCGCGCACGTTTCCGGGCCACTCGTACGCGGCCAGACGGTCCAGAACCGTGTGGGATATCCGGTCAATTCTGCGGCCGAGCCTCCTCGCAAGGCGCGCGACGATATATGCGGCCAGCAGCGGGATGTCCTCGCGCCGTTCGCGCAGCGGCGGCAGCTCAATCGGAAAGACAGCCAAGCGATGATACAAGTCGCTGCGGAAACTGCCTTCGCGCACGGCCTGCTCCAGGTCGCGGTTGCTCGCCGCGATGATGCGCACATCCCCCCGGAGCGTTTTGTCGCCGCCGACCCGCTCGTATTCGCCCGACTGCAGCACGCGCAGCAGTTTCGCCTGGGTCTCGAGCGGCAGCTCCCCGACCTCGTCCAGAAAGAGCGTGCCTTTGTCTGCCTGCTCAAAACGGCCCATGCGCCTGGTATGGGCTCCGGTGAAAGCGCCCTTCTCGTGGCCGAACAGTTCGCTTTCAACCAGCGAGGACGGCATCGCCGCGCAATTGACGGCCACGAACAAGCGGCGCTGTCTGTCGCTGTGCCGGTGGATGGCGCGCGCCACCAGCTCCTTGCCTGTGCCGGTCTCGCCGCCGATGAGCACGCTGGCCGTTGTGGACGCCACGAGTTCCACCTGCTTAAGCACGCGCGTCAGGACGACGCTCTGACCGATGATCTCCGTATCGGCATCGTCCCCGCTGATCTCTTCCCGCAGGAAGAGGTTCTCTTTCTGCAACTGCGCTTTTAACTGCTGGAGTTCGGCAACTGTCGCCCTGAGCGCGTCTTCGGCGCACTTCTGTTCGGTGATGTCAATCGTGTCATGCAGAAACCGCACATGCTTGCCGTCACGCTCCTCCAGCGAGCAGGCTTGGCCCTTCAGCCAGCGCCACCCACCCTGTCCGTCGGCCAGCCGGTAGATGAGCTTGAAGGGCTGACCCTCGATGGCCTGCTGAATACGGAGGCGAAAGGGGGCGACGTCGTCAGGATGCATGAAGGTCACGACCCGGTCAATATCTGAAAAATCAACTTTCCCCGTGATACCCAGCTTCTCTTCTGGCGGCACGTCGCCGAAAAACTCCAGAGCCATGCCCTGCTCAGTCACGCGTGCCTCCCCAAGCAGGGAAAAGGTGTTGGCCGCCATCTTCCACAATTTGTCCTGCTCGGCCTTGAGTTCGGAACGGGAGGCATTTAAATCTTTCAGTGACTGGGAGAGCGTCGCCTCAGCATCCTTTTGGGCAGTGAAATCGTGGGCGGCGAAGATCCAATCGGTATGTTTGCCATCGCGGACGCCCACCGACACCGCCTTGCCCGCGATCCAGCGCCATCCGCCTTGACTATCCGACAGACGGTAAATCACGTTCCACGGCTCGCCCGTGGCCAGTCCGTGTGTGATGGTCTGGATGTAGTGCTCGTGATCGTCCGGGTGCATCAAAGCCAGAAGCTGGTCGATCGTTCTGGGTATCGTGCCGGGAGCCAGCCCCAACTTCTTCTCGGGCGGAACGTCCCCCATAAACGTCAACTGGATGCCGCACTCGGTAACCAGGCCCTCGCCAACAACGGCATTGGGTCTAGTCGCCAGCTGCCAGAACTTGTCGCGCTCCAGCCGCGCTTGGTGCCGCGCCGTCTCCAGCTCTTTCCGGAGGGTACGGATCGCGTGTTCCCCGGAATCCTGGACAGGGCCAGCTCCCTGCGCCTGGACCGTTTCTGGTTCGGCCTGCACATTTTCATCCGTCATAAAGCCTCCGGGTGATATTTCAACCGGTTGATATTTAATCCGATAACGGTTGAACTGTCAACCGGTTCCTGTGTTTGGTTTCGGTTCGGTTGCATGGCAGTTCTGTTGGAGTGCGCGCACAATCCTAACCCGAGTTCGCCAGTTGGACAGCATTTGAGTTCATAACTCGTTGGAAATC
>CAYMLQ010000166.1:8051-11763 GCA_964390795.1 uncultured Lentisphaeraceae bacterium | reverse complement strand
CGCTGGCGACGTCCAGAGCGGTCGCCCCATCCATCCCCTTGGCATTGACGTCGGCCTTGTGCTCCAGAAGGATCCGGGCGATGTTCACGTGCCCGCCGCGCACGGCCATGTGCAAGGGCTTGTCGTGACCGAACAGCGACACATCTGCGCCGTGTTCCAAAAGATAGCAGACAACCTCAACGTGCCCGTTATACGCGGCGAGGTGCAGCGGCGCCAGCCAGCAATCCCCCTGCTGGTTGACGTCAGCGCCCTTCTCCACCAAGAGCTTCACGACGTCGAGATGCCCGCCCGACGCTGCTTCGAGCAGCGGCCTCGCGTTCCGCCAACTGCGCGCGTTGGGGTCACACCCGCGCGCGAGCATCCTTTCAACTGCCGCAAAATCCCCGTCGCGCGCGGCCTCGTGGATACTCCGGCATCCGACCGTTGCGAGGCAGGCCCAAATCGCACCGACCCGCACGAGCCGCGCGACGTGCGCCTTTCTCCGAGACGCGCCCATCAACTGCTTCATCGTTGAAACTCCTTGCTGACAGGAGAAACGGACTACAGGCACGGCGGCCGTGGCGTCCGCCACGCTTCCGAGACCCGCCGCCAGCAGGCAGTCCGGACAGAGCCCCATCCGATCCCGGAGAGCCGCCAACTTGCCACAGCGCAAACACGTTTTCGAATCACTCATCGTCTGACACCTCCACCATCATCAGAGGAATCACGGCAGGGCTGTTACAGAGAACATCGCGTATGCCGCGGGCGCCGACAGAAGAACAGAGTCCACCAGGTCAAGAACGCCGCCGATGCCGGGCAGGAGCGCCCCCGAGTCCTTCACCCCGGCCTTGCGCTTGAGCCAGGACTCGGCGAGATCCCCGAGAACGGCGAGCGCGCTGACGCCCGCGCCGGCCAGCAGGCCGCGCATCACACCGCAGACGCCACACCACGGCCCTAGCAAGACGGACGTCAGGACGCCTGCGGCGAGCCCGCCCCAAACGCCTTCGACGGTCTTGGCCGGGCTGATCGCTGGCGCAAGCGCGTGGCGGCCCCACAGGCTGCCGACGAGCAGCGCCCCGTTGTCCGTCATCTTAGCCACTGCGATCACGTACAAGACAAGCAGCAAGCCGTTTTCGCGCAGGCCCAACGCAAGCAGCAACGCGCCCGGAAACCCGATGATGCCGACTGCGAACAAGGCGCGCCCGGCGGCACCCAGACGAGTCGGCGGCACCCCGGGAGACCGTCGCCGCGCCCACCGGCCAAGGAGCGTCTGGCACTCGACCGCCCCGAGGGCTAAAACAGAAGCCATCAGCGCCGCCGCGAACCAGCGCACCGCGAACGCGCGATCCAGTGCCAACGCGGCGGACACAATGAGGAACAAGGCGGCCGCGGACACAAGCCGGCCCTTCATCCGACCTCCGTCTTGAGTGCGGCAGCCAAGGCGCCCGGCAGCGGCTCCAAGTCGGCTCGCGACGCGTGTCCGAACAAGCAAACCTGGATCCAGTTGCGCTCGACCAAATAGTCGCTTTGATAACTCAAAAGCCACCCGTCACGCTGTAGGGAGTTGCCCAGCGCGCACGCGTTCACCTGCGGCGGAACAGGGATCGTGACCGCGCCAGGGAAACGCACCGCTTCTGACGCGAGCGGCTTCACTCCAACCTCCAACAGTGTGCGGCACAGCCACTCGGCCGTAGCCCTGGTTTCGTTGAACCGCGTCCCGGGGCAAAGCGTCTCCACGGCGACGCTGAGCGCCGCCAAGAGGCCGGATGACAGCGTAAAAGGGACACCGGGTGCCAGATAGAGCTGAAGATCCAGATACCGGGGCAGCGCTCGCACGGGCGGAGGCAAGTTCCCGTCATGAAACACGAGCGCGAGGCCTGCAATGGAACGGAATCCCTTTCCGGACACGCCGGACGCCAAGGCCACTCCGCGCAGGTCGCAGGGCACCATACCCAGCGCGCTGACGCAGTCGAGGCAGAGCGGCACGCGCCACTCGCGCGACATCCGCTTGAGCATCTCCAGATCGTTCAGCACCCCGGTGGAGGTCTCCGCATGCACGGCCCACAGCCAAGCCGTTGGCCCGCCCACGGTCAGGGCTCTTCGGATCTCGCTCTCGTCGAACGCCTCACCCCAAGGGGCCTCGACGGTTTGGAAGTCGAGTTGGAGCCGCTTCGCGTGATCCACCAGCCTTCGTCCGAACTCGCCGTTCGAGAGGATCAGGCCGCGGCCCGGGATCTGCGCCAGCTGGCCCGCGACCAGATCGTTGGCGAGCGTGCCGGAGCCCGTGGCGATCACCACCTCGGGGGCGCCGGTCAGCTCGCAGAGCATCCCGCGCGTCCTTTCGAGAAGTTGCCTGAAGGCCTCGGCGCGGTGGGAAACGGGCTTTGCCCCCAGAGCCGCCTGGACGGCCGGGGCGAGGTAGATGGGCCCGGGCATCAGATTTACGTCGGGGCGGACCACGCCGGCAAAGGCGGCGCTTTCCAAATCGGTCACGCGGCTCCGGAAGCGCTCGACGAATTGATACATCGGCTGATACTGCGCACCCGGCTTACCCACCAGCGGCCCGAAGGCCACGAAACCCATGTGCTCGTACAGCTTGATCTGCCGCGTCGTGCCGGAGATCAGCGCGAGATCGTGGCCCCGAGCCGAGAAAAACTGATAGATCATACCGATCAGCCCGGCCAGAATGCGGCCCTTCCGGTGCTTCGGATCGACGGCCAGCAGGCGGATCTCGCACGCGGAGCGGTGAGGCGGAAGATACGCGTCCAGGTTCGGCAACTTCCCGTCGAGCGAGAACGGCCGGTTGCAGCGGACCGCGACCATACCGGCGATCTCGTCTCCATTCTTACAAATGAAGGTCGTGCTCTCTTTCTCAAAGCGGTCAGACAGCGAATGCTCCTGATTGGGGCTGTGCTGGGGAATCTCTTCGACAAAGGTACGGTAGTTCAGTGCCCGAATCTGCCGCAGTTCGTCCGGCTCGGCCGCGATCTTGAACAGATAATCACTCATGCTCGTTGTCTCCTCACGGGGCGGCAGCCCCACCGTTTGCCGCCTGCACGGGGCGCAGCCAGCGTGCGATATGGGAGCGGTGCGCGAAAAGCACAAGAACGCTCAGGACGCTGATTCCTGACAACTCTGCGCCAGGCAGACTCAGCCATCCAGCGGCGAATGGCAACGCCGCAAAGCCGATCAGACCGCTGGACTGAAAGCGGCAGCCTGTCAGATAGCCCAGCAGTGTCACCGCAGCCAGAACCCCGAGCAGCCGAGGCTCATAGACGGCCAGTGCGCCGAGTGCCACCGCGACGCCCCGTCCTCCCGAGAACCTGAGCTGCGCGGGCCACACATGCCCGGCAGCGACCGACACAAGTGCAGCCGCTGCCGCCCACGGCGAGGCGTGCAGCCAGGCCGCCAACGCCATGGCGAGAGCCCCCTTGGCCGTGTCGCCGAGCAGCGTGAGAACAAAGCCCTTCCGGCCCAGCACGCGGCCCGCGTTGCGCGCGCCCGTCCCTCCGCTGCCCATGCGCCGCAGATCCTGGCCTGTCAACGACCAGACCAAATAGTACCCCGTCTGCACGCAGCCCCAAAAATAGGCACTGCCAACGACGATCAGATCTATACCCAGTATCCTCATTGCTGCGTTCGCCGCATCACGGCATCATGCTCGGCGCCCGTGTACGCCACCGGAATCTCGTCAACCGACAAGCGGGTTCTTGATCTTCAGCGCCGGAAAGCG
>CAYMLQ010000166.1:0-7951 GCA_964390795.1 uncultured Lentisphaeraceae bacterium | reverse complement strand
CACCGGAATCTCGTCAACCGACAAGCGGGTTCTTGATCTTCAGCGCCGGAAAGCGGGAGAAGTCCCGGTCAGCCGACCAGAATTGCCTGACACCGTGACTCAGGCATAAGGCGGCGATACGGGCGTCATGCACCATCGGCCCGGCAGCCTTTGCAGCGAGAACCTGCTGCTCAAGCCGACCCAAATGATCGGGACTCTCCCCGAGCAAGCGGAGCGTGGGAGATCCCGTCCATGCCCGTATGGCCGCGATGGCGATCAGCATAGGTGTCGGCGGACGGTAGAGCTTGGGGTGTGTCACAATGGACAGGAACTCATGCACGCAGGGCCACGGGATAGCCCACATGGCCGGACCGTTGGCCAACCCCATCATCGCTTTCAAGGCCGCGTCGTGCCACGGCGAGTCTTCACGATGCGCATAAACCAGCAGATTGGTGTCTACGGCGATCATGAGCCGTGCCCCTCATACGCGGCATCCCGGAGCACGCCCCAGGTTGCCAACCGGAACTCCGGTGCGAGTCCCTTGCCTTTGAAGGTGACCGCCTTGACGCAGGTTACGGGCGCGACAGACCGTTTCTCAAGGGCATACTCGAGCCCCTCCGAAAACAACTCCCGCAAGGTCACCCCCCTTTCGCGGGAAACTTGTTTCGAGCGCAGGAAAAGGTCATCAGCAATATCTATGGTTGTCTTCATATGGGTAATAATATCGCGATTCCAGTGACCTGTCAACGGCTGTGCCATTGCCAACGAGGCGGCTAATCCCTGCGCGCCACGATGACCTCTTGCTCGGGCGCGTTGGCCACGAGCCACAGGCCTTCGGTCTCGACATCGTCCGCCTTCACCACGCGCAGGACCGGCGCGATGGACGCCGGCAGGTTGGCCACCAACTCCGGCAGATGGTCAACGGCAGCCTCAATCTTCTCCGTGTTCAGCCGGTTCGCCGGCCGGTCAGGGAAGAGCGCGAAGTAGAGCATGTTCAGCTCCACCAGCTCGCCGAAAAAGTGCGTGCCAAGGGAAATGTCCGGGGTCAGGAACGCGTGCATCTGCGCCACCTCGCACAGCGCCGCGACGTGGTTGATCTCGGAGAAATTCACCGGCACGCCGAGCGACGCCATGTGCGTGCCCCAGCGCCCAGGGCCGATCGCCAGGACCGCGCCGCCGAGCTTGCCCAAGGCGCGGTTGATCTCGCCGATGGCCCGCGCCACCGCATGGCGCGCATTCTCGGGCAAGGTGCCGTACAAGCCCGGATGCACATACAGAATCCAGTCCAGCCGCGTCACGCGGCTGTGCCCCACGACCGCGCCCTTGCTCATCAGCAGCGAGTCCTCCGGCGACACGCTCAGTTCCGGCACGTTCGGGTTGTGCGTGCCCTGCACCTGCAGCGGGCGACATTGCAGCAGGTTGATGCGATAGGTGTGGTCGTCCAAGAAGTTGACGGCGAACTCGACGTCCACCGGCCGCTCGTAGGCCTTCTCCAGCGTTTTGAAGACAAGCTGCATATCCTTCACGAACGGCGTTTCCATCAGGAGCTTGTCAAAGGTCAGGATGCGATTCTTACGCCCCTGCTGCAGGGCCTGCTGGTCAAACGAGGTGAAGAGATCGATCGGCACATCGCGGGCGTCTTTGATCAGATCCTCAAAATAGCCAGACCGCAGCGCGTCCGCCTCCAGATCGATGTAGTCGACCTTGCGCTGCGAGTGGCGGCAGATCTCCTCGAAGTCCGGCTCCGGGCGCCGCGAAGGCGCATTGAGCGCCACCACGCGCGTGTAGTCGTCGTCCACGCGGTCCACCGCGCGCGTGCCAAGTCCGTAGACCAGCCGCACCACGCCGGCCTCGGGGTCGATCTCTTTGCTCCACACGAACGGGTTGTAGGAGAAGCCCACGCCGGCGAGGTGCGGGTAAAAGGTGTGGCTCTGCAGCACGCCGGTCACGCGCATCACGAGCAGCGCCATCTGCTCGTCGCGCTCCAGCAGCTTGTGGCGGGCGCGGTAGCTCAGCGCCTCGCGGCTCATGGTGCTGGCGTAGACGGTCAGCACCGCCCCGAGGAACGCGGCCAGCCGGGCCTCGCGCGTGCCCTGGTTTGCGCAGAAGACGCTCTCGTACTTGCCGGCGAAGCAGTTGCCGTAGTTGTCCTCCAGCAGCGAGCTGGAGCGCACGATCACCGGGTACTGCCCGAAATAGTCCAGCATCTCCTCGAACTGCCGCAGCACGTAGTCCGGAAAGCTTCCCGCCAGAATCTTGGTGCGCGCCTCATCCACGCCCTCCAAGAACGTCTCCGGCGAGTGCTGCTTCTCGCGGTCGGGCCACAGCCCGTTGCGCACGAGGAACGTGTAGAACACATCCGCGCCGATATAGAAGGAGTCGTGAGGCTCCAGCGTGGCGCCGACTTGCGGCGCGTCGCGCGCCACGATGTTGCGGGCCACCAGCATGCCCACGGTCTTTCCGCCGATCAGCCCGGTGCCCACCATGCGGTTGCGGATATCCAGAAGGTCGGCGATGGTCAGATATTTCCGCACGAGCGGCATGATCGCGTCGTCGCGCGTGACCACCATGCGCACGAGCTGCCCCCAGACCGCGTGTCTCTGCTCCTCGGTATGCACAGCCTCTTCCGCACCGGCTTTACTGACGATCTCCTCCGCCTGCCGCAGCACCTCCTCGCCGTACATCTCGTCGGCGGCCCAGTCCGGCCCCGCGTTCGAGAGCACCTCGGCGATCACCGCGCTGGAGCGTACCACGTCGAACGCGTCCTGCTCTTTCCAGACGTGCAGCAGGTGGATGGTCGGCGTATAGCGGAACTGCGTCTTGACCGGCCGCACGTAGAGCCTGCCGTTGGCGTGGAACACATCGATGAACAGCTGCGTGGTGGACTGTACCGGCTCGGTCGCATGCCGCGAGTGATGCCGCCGCAGCAGGCCGAAGTAGGCGATGGTTTCCAGTTTGTACAGGTACGGGCAGGTCAGCATGAAGAAGTTGCCGAGCATGGCGTCCGAATACCAGTCGGTCGCGAGGTCGGAGAGGCAGTCGAACACGTAGTACGCGCCATAGCCGGCCTCGCCGATGACCTGGTGGATGCGGTGGATGAACACCTCGAACCCGTCCTCGGGGATGAGCGTGTGCCGGTCGCACGGGAAGTCGTCCGGCAGCAGCGCCTCGTGCCGCGCGAAACGGAAGTAGACCAGCTTGCGCCCGTCGCGCACCGCGGCCTGCACGTACGGCGTCACAAACGACCGGTAGTCTTGGATGCGGTCCACGTGCCAGACGATGTTGTCCCCCGCCAGAATGCCGCTGAGGGACGCGTCGAGCGACGGCAGCCCCGTGGTGTCGACCGGATCGTTGTTCTCACGGATGTCGCGTATCATATCTGTCTCTTTCTCTTTGCATGCTCAGTTCCTCAACCCTGACCGCACGACCAGTGGATGGCACCATTTGATCGTGCTGACAGTACCAAAAGCAGACCGATTAGTACAAGTTCAGAACCATCAGGCGACCTGCGTACGCCGCAACGCACTTCACCCCGTACACACTCTTCTCCAGACGCGCCCTTCGTCCCCTGCGATGCCGCGGCACGCGCCAAGCGCCGTCTCCGGGCTGTCCCGAGATTCCGGCAACCTCCCTCTTACTATCCGGCATGGAACCTGCTAGAATCACGCGCGTGAAACTATCTTTACTGTTTTTTCTGTCGGGTGTGTTCTCCGTGTCATCTCTTCTGCAAGCCGCCGAGATTCCGAACGAGTGGGTCACGCGTCTCGAGGTTTCCGACCGGTCGGCCCTGGCGGCGATGAACCTCAAGCCGGCAGGCGGCGCGGTACGCATCCGCGTGTCGGATCCGGCAACCGGCAGCAGCGCTGAGATCGTGCTGAGCGCGGGCAACACCCGCTGCCGCCTGCTTCCCGCCAAGTTCTTTCCCAAGGAGACCGAGAGACGGTTGGCGACGCAGCCTTGCCCCGCCCTCACCAATGCGCTCTGCTGGTTCACGTTCAAGCGCACCGAAGACGCCTGGATCGGCTATATCGACGACCAGCAGGTGCTGCGCCTGCCTGAACTCTGGCCGGGCATGCTGCATCTCCAGCACGCTCCGGACGCGAGCCCCGGAGAAAAAGAGCAGGACGACTACACGCAGCGCCTGGGCTCCTTCAAGTTCGAGGACAACTTTCTGGTGCCTGCGGGCTCGGAGTTCCCGCCGACGTGGGAGATCATGAGCGGCCTCTGGAAGCTCCACTCGGTGACCGGCTCCGTCAGCGGCGCCTCGGGCGGCTACCAGCTCGCGCGGCAGCCGAAGCCGGAGAAGAGCCCGAACTTCTACACGCTCGAAGGCAGCGGCACCAATGCCGTGGTGCTCACCGGCGAACCCTTTTACAGCCGCTACGTCTGCCGCGCCGCCGTCCAGCACAACAGCGGCGTCAACGGACTCGTCTTTCTCGCGGGCGAGCACGGCGGCTATTTCGGCTTCACGAGCCGCACCGACCCTGCCACCGACCGCCTGATCCTCGAACTCTGGCGCCAGCCCGCCGACCCCGCAGCGCCGCGCATCGCGCTCGACGCCGTCCAGACCGAGCTGCCCGCCGGGCAGTGGCTCATGCTCGAAGTCCAGACCTACGACGACCGCATCGCTTGCCGCGCGGACAACATCGAGGTCATCCGCCGCAAGATCGACCTGCCGCCCGGCGGGCGCTTCGGCCTCTACGCGCACATGCCCGAGGGCGAGGCCACACGCTTCGACGACGTCTCCGCCTGGTCCCACGAGGATCGCCTCTTCGAGTCTCCCGACGACGTCGTCTTTGCCACGCGCAGCCAGACGCCCGGCGTGCAGTCGCTGCTGCGCAAAGACACCGTCTGGCTCTATTTCCCGCCGCGCGGCGCAGAGACCAATGCCTGGCGTTTTGGCGCCGCGGGCGACGGCCCTTTGCGGCAGGAGGCCCTCTTCGTCGCAACCTCTGACTCCTTCGCCTGCGGGATGACCGCTGGCACGGGTGTGCCCAATGCCCCGCTCTACCGCTTCTCCTGCTCGCAGGCCCTGGGGCAGCGCGTCTACCTTCTTGAAGAAGTCACAGAAACCAACCGTGTCACGCTCGACAGCTTCACTTCCGCAGGCGTCAGCAACCGCGTCACCCTGACGCTCGACGCGCTCCGACCCAATGAGTTGCGCTGTTACGCGGACAACCGGCTCGTCTGCTTCCACCGCCCGGAGATCCAGCCCGGCGGCACCCTCAGCATCTTCGCCGCCAACCCCGCCGACCTCTTCTTCACCGCGCCAGCGGTCTCCTCCAAGGACGCCGTCATCTCCGAGCGCTTCGAAAAAAACCCGCTCTACGTCAACGACCCCTTCATGCGCCATTGGGCCTCGCCCGAGGGCCAGTGGATCACCTTCAAGGACGGCTTGACCTGGTTCAAGGGCGACCTCACGGGCGCGTTCAAGGTTCGGCTGCCCGTGGTCAACGGCATGGAGCTGCACCTATGCATCACAGAGGGCTCCTCCAACGGCGTCTGCCGCGTCAGCGTCAAGGAGGACCTCATCAGCGTCTTCACCCCCGAGTCTGGAACCAACGCCGCCTTTACCGTGGCTGCCGCCCTCGTGCCCGAAATCGCGTTCGACAAGAAACAGGTGCGCCTCTTCACCCTCGGCATCGAGAGCCATGTGCTCTGGCTGGGCAGCGACGAGCGCCTGCTCGCGAAGACCCATCTCGCCGCGCCCCTCAAAGGCCGCAAAATGCGCATCACCGGAATGACCCTCGAGAACCTCAGCCACACGCTCGTCAAACGCGACAACGTCTTCGACACACTCTTCACCGAATCACTCTACAACTGGACCCTGAACGGCGGACGCTGGGAAGTCATCAACCGCTTCTACTGCGAGCCCACCTGGTCCCACATGAACGGCGAAAGCGCCGACTCGCTCGCCGCGCTCTGGTCCAAATACGTGTTCAGCGGCGACTTCAGCATCGAGTTCTACGCCGGCATGCGCATGGGCTGGTACGAGCGCCCCGGCGACCTCAACCTCTCGGTCATGAGCCGCTCCAACTCCACCGGCGACGGTTACTCCGCCATCGCCACCGGCTGGGACCCCGACCATTCGCAGCTCTACTCCCGCCTGCTCCGCAACGGCGAGGTTATGGACGTCTCGACCAAGTACCTGGTCCCGCGGGCCCGCGCGGGTTCGGCGCGGCAAGGCTACCAGCCGCTGGTCGCGGCCGGCCGCGACATTCACGGCGCCTGGTACGGCATGCAGCTGCGCCGCGTCGGCAACCGGCTCCAGTACAGCTACGACAACGAGCCGGTCTTCGATGTCGAGGACAAGGAGCCGCTTCAGAACGGCTCGCTCGGACTCTGGACCTTCCGCAACTCCATGATGGTCGCCCGCATCAAGATCGCCGCGGAATCGATCAGGCCACGCCCGTTCGCCTTCAAGGCCATCCCCGCGGGCGTGCCTCCCGCGCCAGAGCCCGCCCCTGTCGCTGACGCCGGCGTGCGCATCAACGGCCGCGTGGCTCAGCCGCTCGCTCCCGACTACTGGCAGGCCTTCGACACCGTGAGCCACCCCAGCGTGCGCTTCCGCAATCTCGGCAACGCCCACCCGGAAATGCGCGTGACCTCCATCCTCGGCGGCGGCACCTTCCTCACGCGCTGCGACCTGCCCCCCGCGCAGCCCGACAAGCTGCTCGGCTGGCGCTTCGAGTTTGCTCGCCATCCCCAGACGCGCGTGAACTTCGAGTTCGCCACCGTGAAGGCCGACGGCAAAGGCGGATTTCTCCCGCTGCAGGGCTGGACCTATGTGCTCTCCGGCTCGGACGAGGCGCGCGGCCCGCGCAAAATCGCCGGCGCGTTCGGCGACCTCCCGCCCTCCGACCCCGCCGGCACGAACCTCGTCTGGACCCCGGTCGAGATCTGGGTCCCCTCCGAGATCATCCGCGCCAACCAGACCGTCCAGCTCGAAGGCTTCGGCAACCTCCAGCCGAGCGATGTCCTGCAGGGCCTGTGCGGCAACCCGCCGCACGCCTGGTACGCGGTCCGCGCCTTCCGCGAGATCCACCGCGGCACACCAACGCTCACCGCGCCGGCCGAAAAGCGCGCCGAGATCGCCGCCCTCACCCAGGTCGTCAACTCGCTGCGTCCCGGCGAACTCCAGATGGTCGAGGTCCCGGCCGCTCTCGACCCGCGCAAGCCCGTCATCGAATGGGCCGTGCCGGAACAGGCCAACTTCGGCCTGCGCGCGGTCGCCGACTCCACCATTCCCGGCTCGATTCTTATCACGCCGACCCATCCCTGGCCCTCGCCGGTGCTGCCGCCCAACCGCGCCCTCGCCGACGCCCAGCCCGCGCCCTTTGTCGTGGAAGGCAACAGCATCCGCGTGCTCGTGCCCCACGAGATCATCCAGCCCGGCCGCATGACCCTCGCGCTCGAACTCTCCGACGGCCGCTTCTTCCGCCAGGTCGTAGCCATGCGTCCCTCCGACGATGCCAACCACCCGCCCGTGCTTCTCACCCTCGAACTCCCCGAGGGCGGCCTCCAGACTTTCGAGGCCCGCCCCGGCAACGCCAGCGCCTACCAGACCGGCGCCAAAGCCTCCATCGACTATACCGACCCCGTGCGCGGCGGCGTGCTGAAATTCGAGAACGGCGGCGTCTTCGGCCGCCGCCTCGACGGCCTGCTGGTCAAAGGGTTCAACGCCTCCGCAACCCCGCTCCTGCAATTCCGCTACAAGGGCGACCCCATGGCCAACGTCTCCCTCGCCTTCGGCAGCTACGCGTTTACCTTCTCGGAAGTGTTCAATACCCATGTGCGCTTCGGCGAAGGCAAAGCCTCGCCCATGGATAACACCTGGCGCCTGTGGACCGGCATCCCCATCGACAGCGCCGGACAGCTCCCCCTGAGCCAGCGCACGACCGTCCCGCCGGGCGACATCCGCGCCGCCTCGCGCATGGAGCGCGACCAGACCGGCCTGCACAGCACCCTCTGC
>CAYMLQ010000165.1:0-11769 GCA_964390795.1 uncultured Lentisphaeraceae bacterium | reverse complement strand
TGGTGCGCAACGGCGCCATCGGCAAGCTGAAGGTGGTGCATGTCAACGTCGGCGGCCCCGCCGCGGAGTGCTACCTGCCGGCGCAGCCGGTGCCGGCGTCGCTCGACTGGGATCTGTGGCTGGGGCCCGCGCCCTTTAGGCCTTACAACGCCGAGCTGGCACCGCAGGACAACTACGCGGTCTTCCCCAGCTGGCGGCACTACCGCGATTACTGCAACGGCGGCCTCTACGACTTCGGCGCCCACCATTTCGACATCGCCCAGTGGGGCCTGGGGATGGACGGCAGCGGCCCGGTCGAGATCCGCCCGCCCGCCTTCAGCGAACACAAGCTGCTGACGTTCATCTACGCCGACGGCACGCCCATGACCCACGGCGGCGCCAGCGGCCAGGCGGCCATCGAGTTCGTCGGAGAGAGCGGGACCGTCCGGGTCAACCGGGGCTTCTTGGAAACCGACCCCGCCGAGCTGATCCGGCACAAGTGGGGAGCCAATGACCTCCGCCTCTACTCGTCGCTCAACCACCTGACCAACTGGCTCGAAGGCATCCGCACGCGCCGCCCCTGCATCTGCACGGCCGACGTCGGGCTGAGCACGATCACGGTCTGCTCGCTGGCCTCCATCGCTTACCGCCTGAACGAGCCGCTCAAGTGGAACCCCAAGGCCATGGATTTCGTCGACAACCCGTCCGCCGGGCGCCTCCTGTTGCGCGGCATGCGCGCCCCCTGGGCACTCACCGTCTAATGCGGGCCCGTCCCAGAAAGAAACACCGCCATGAAATTCATTCTTCCCGTTTCCGCATGCGCCTTCGCGCTCGCGCTGAGCGCGCGGGCTGCCAACGAACTCAAGCCGCCGTCAGCCGACGAGGCGGCGCGCATCGAGCAGGCTGCGCCTGCGCAGGCGACGGCCCGGCCGAAGCGCGAGCGCCGCGTGCTGGTCGTCAATCAGTGCGAGGGCTTCGTCCACTCCGCAGTCCCGTACGCCGCCACGGCGTTTGAAGTCATGGGGCGCAAGACCGGGGCTTTCTCGGTCACCGCCGTGAATGATCTCGCGATCCTCGAGAAGCCGGAGTTCGACACCTTCGACGCGATCGTCATGAACAACACGACCTTGCGGCAGCCGCTGCTGGACAACGCCGACGAGGCGCGCGAGGCGCGGGCGGAGCAGCGCTTCCTCGACTTCGTGCGTAGCGGCAAGGGGCTGGTCGGCGTTCACGCGGCGACCGACTGCCTGTACACGTGGCCGGCCTACGGCGAGCTGATCGGCGGCTATTTCGACGGTCACCCCTGGAGCGAGGAGGTGGGCGTCAAGCTGGATGATCCCGGGCACCCGCTGCTGGCCGCCTTCAAAGGGCTGGATTTCACCGTAAACGATGAGATCTACGCCTTCCGGAACGACTCCCGCGACGCCCTGCGCGTGCTGATGAGCCTGGACGTGACCAAGACCAACATGAACAAGCCGAGCATCAAGCGCAAGGACAATGATTTCGCCGTCGCCTGGATTCACGAGTACGGCAAGGGGCGCGTCTTCTACTTCTCGCTCGGGCACCGGCACGAGATCTTCTGGAACCCCACGCTTCTGCAGTGCTACCTCGACGGCATCCAGTACGCGCTGGGCGACCTGCCGGCCGACGCGACGCCCAGCTCCCGGCTGACGGAGGGCTATCTGAAGCAGTCGCGCGCGGCTGCCTTCGCGGCCGGGCTGGAGCGCGTGTTGGCGGAGCTGTCCGGCTACAAGCTGAGCGTGAACGACGCGGTGGCCAGGCAGATCGACGCCTTTGTCGACGCGCACCTGCGCGACCCGCAGGCCAGCCGCGAGCTGCTCTCCCAAGGGCTGGCGCGGGTGGCGGCGAACCCGCAGGCGACTACGGACGGGCGTGCGCTGGCCTGCCGCAAGCTGAGCCTCGCGGGCACCGACAACGCCGTGCCCGCGCTGGCGAAGCTGATCGATGACCCGGCGCTGGGCACCTGGGCGCGCGACGCGCTTGCCCGCATGCCGGGCAAGGCCGCGGACGAGGCGCTGGTGGAGGCGCTGAAGCGAACCCGCGGGGCTGACCGACTGGCGGTCGCCGCCCTCGCCGGCGCGCGCCGTCTGCCGGCCGCGCTTCCGGCCCTGGCCGAGGTGGCGGCGACGGGCGAGGCCGCTGCGGTCGTCGCCGCGGAGGCGATGGGAAGCATCGGCGGCAAAGAGGCGGCGCACGCGCTGGCGGCGTTGCAGGGCAACGCCAAGGGGGCGGCCCGCGCGGCCGTCGACCGCGCGCTGCTGGCCTGCGCCGACCGCGCGCTGACAGACGGTAGCGGGAAGGTGGCGCAGGAGTCCTACGCGCGCCTGCTGGGCGCCGAGACGGCGGAGCATGTGCGGGCGGCGGCTTTCTATGGAAGCAACCTGTCGGCCGGCTCCAAGGGCGTGGACGCGGCCGTTGCCGCTCTCAAAGGCGCGAATCTAGAGCGTGCGCGCGCAGGGGCGCGGCTGGTCCGCGATATGCAGGACAAGGCGGTCATGACGGCCGTTGCCGAGGCGCTGCCGGCCATGCCCGAGCCGAACCGCATCCTGGCGCTCGGGGCGCTGGCCGGGCGCGGCGACCGGGCCGCGCAGCAGGGCGTGCTGGCTGTCGTGCCAGGGTCGAGCGTCGAGGTCTCGCTGGCGGCTCTGCAAGCCCTGGAGACGCTGGGCGACGGGCAGGCCGTGAAGGCCGTGATGGCGGTGGCGGCGTCCGCCGAGGCGGACCGGGAGCTGCGCAAGGCGGCCGCCAAAACGCTCGGCGCGATGAACGGACCCGGCGTCGACAAGCAGATCGTGGAGCAGATGCGGTCGGCGGAAGTCAAGGCGCAGGCCGCCTATGTCAAGGTGCTGGGTGCCCGGCAGGCGCGCGGGGCGCTGAAAGAGCTATTCGTCGCCGCCCGCAGCGCGGACGCCGGCTTGGCTGAAGAGGCCCGCAAGGCGATCAGCCTGATGGTGCGCGCGGAGGATCTGTCCGAGGTCGTGGCGCTGCTGGCCGACACCGGCGACGCCGCGGGGTTGCGGGAGCTGGAGCGTATCGCGGTGAAGGCGTCCCGGACGACCGGCGACCCGAACGTCCAGACCGCCGCCCTGTTGAAGGGGCTGCGAGGCAAGGCTCCCGCAAGCGCGCGGGGCGCGCTCCTGTCGGCGCTGGCGCAGCTGGCCGTGCCCGCGACGCTGCCGGAGCTGCTCGCCGCGGCCAAGGAGGAAGACGTGACCGTGCGCCGGGCCGCCCTGCAGGCCGTGGCCGAGTATTGGCCGAGCGCCGAGCCGCTGCAGGCGCTGCGGGCGGCGAGCCTCGAGGATCCGGATGAGGCGTGCCGAGTCGCGGCCCTGGGGGGCTACGCCCGCCTGCTGGCGCTGCCCGGCAAGCTGCCGGTGAAAGAGAAGCTCGCCCTTTACCGCGAGGCGCTGGACCTGGCGAAAGACGCCAAGGGAAAGCGGGTGCTGATTGAGGGGCTGGGTGCGCTGGTGCATCCGGACGCGCTGGCGTTCGTGAAGCCCTTCATGCAGGAGGGCACGCTGTCGGCCGACGCCTGCCGCGCAGCGCTGAAGATCAGCGAGGGGCTGAATGGCGGCGCCTTTGTGCTGACCGGCAGCGTGCGCGGCGGCGAGAGGAATGCGCTCGACAACGACCCCAAGACGCGCTGGACGACCGGCGCCTCGATGCGCGGCGGCGAGTGGTTCCTGGTCGATCTCGGCTACGAGGGCGAGCTGAGGACGATCTATCTCGATGCCGGCCCGACCGGGAGCGACTATCCGCGCAGCTACGAGGTCTACGTGTCGCTGGACGGGGAGCAGTGGGGCGAGCCGGTGGTGAAGGGCGGCGATCCCAAGGCGCGCGCGTTCACCATCACGGTGCCGCCGACAGCCGGCCGCTTTGTGAAGATCGTGCAGACCGGCAGGGATGGCTCCTTCTGGTCCATCAACGAGATCCGCGTCAACGGCGCGCCGGACGTGAAGCGCTCTCCGCCGCTGGACCGGAGCGCGTGGAAGGCGAGCGCCTTCAACGGCTCAAAAGGCCAGCGCCCCGAGCACGCGATCGACGCAGACCTGACCACGCGCTGGGGGACAGGCGGGGCCATGAAGCCGGGTGAGTGGTTTGCGGTGGATCTGGGCGCGCCGCACACGGTGCGCGCAATCGTGATGAACGCAGCCCCGTCCGGCGGCGACTATCCGCGCGAGTGCCAGATCTTCACCTCCATGGACGGTTCCATGTGGTACGGCCCGGTGGGGCTTGGCAAGGGCGAGGGCGCACTCACGACGATCCCCGTGCTCCCGAGCCAGTCGCGGCACGTCAAGATCGTTCAGACCGGCAGCACCGAATTCAACTGGTGGTCCCTCTACGATCTGCAGATCCTCGGGGAGTGAGGCCAAAAGAACGCTCAACGTTCAAATGGAAAGGAAAACGGGTATGAACGTGGCGTGGATTCTGAACGGGTGTGGGCTTGAGTCAGGTTCGATCACCGGTTCGCCGATCCGTTTTCAGGCCGTCTCGTCTCGCTGGCAGGAGTCGGTGGCTGGATTGACACAGGTTCTGGTGACTACCTCGGGCGGCGAGAGGATGTTGCGCAAAATGGGGTGCGCAATGCCTGCGCTGAGATTGCCAGCCTCGCTTTTACTAAAGGAGGAACCGTTCAAAGCGTTCCGCTTCTGGTCATATGCGGTGACCGCTTTCGCTTCGCGTGTGTGGCGAGGACGTTTGCCGCAGGCGGATGTGGCGATTACCGTGAGCGACTACTTCTGCGATACCGTTCCCGCGCTTCTAATGAAGCGGCGGCAACCGGGACTGCGTTGGATCGCTTGGATACATCACAAGGAACGCGCTCCGTCTGAGCGACCGGGTAACCGCTTCGTGAACGAGATCACGTGGCGGATGCAAGCTTGGAGTTTTCGGCAAATCGCGCGGCAAGCGGATCAAGCATGGGTGTTGGATTCGGATGCGGGCGACGAGATTGCAGCATGTCTGCGGACGCAGGGGATGGCATCCGAGCGCATCCGCAAGATGAGGAACGGAATCGATCTGTCGGTGATCCAAAGTGTTCCAAACCCCAATAAGCAGGTCGATGCGGTGATGATCGGCGTGCGACCGAACAAGGGCGCGTTCGACATCGTGCCGATATGGAAAGAGGTACAGCGTTTGAGGCCGGGAGCGGCACTCCGGCTGATGGGCGGTATGGCGGGCGAGGGCGCTGTCAGGGAGCAGATCGCACGCGAAGGGCTGGACAAGGTGATCGAGGTCTTCAAGCCGGAAGGCGGGTGGCTGCAGCCAGCTGATTTTTTCAAAAAAGTGAAGGAGGCGCGGATCCTTTTTGCGCCGAGCCATGAAGAAGGGTGGGGCATTGCCCTCTGCGAGGCGATGGCTTGTGGACTTCCCGTCGTGGCGTATGACTTGCCGGTCTATCGGCGCGTTTATGGCGATGCGCTGGCAACCGTAGCGGAAGGGGATTACAGCGGCTTTGCCGCCAAAATCTGCACGCTTCTGGATGACGCGGAAGCCTACGAGACTTTTCGGAAAACAGGCCTCGACTGCGCGATGAGGTATGGGTGGACTGAGTTGGCCAAGCAAGATTGGGCGGCTCTTTCTTGATGTCTGAGGCGGCTCTTTCGCAGCGGCGAGTGTGCGGATGAGCAAAGGGTTGCGGGAGACAGATTGTGAGTGAGACAAATAAGCTGTTTTTGATCGACGTCATGCCGCTGCTGTACAGGGGGCATTTCGTTTTCTTGAAGACTCCCCGAATGACGAGCACGGGGATCAACACCTCCGCGCTGACTGCGTTCGCCAATACGGTGCTGCAGATCCTCAACGAGCATGCGCCCACGCATGTGGCGCTCGTGCTGGACTCGACCACGCCGACGTTCCGGAAGCTGGCCTATCCCGATTACAAGGCGCAGCGCCAGAAGACGCCCGAGGATCTGACCGCCGCTATCCCCATGGCCATCGAGTTGGCCGAGGCGCTGCGGATTCCTATCCTGCGCGTGGAGGGGTTTGAGGCGGACGACGTGATGGGCGCGCTCGCGGCGCAGGCGGGCGCGGCGGGCTGGACCACCTATCTGGCCACGCCCGACAAGGATGTGGCGCAGCTCGTGGGGCCGGCGACCTATCTGTTTCGCCCCGGCAAGGCCAACACGCCGGCCGAGATTTACGATGTCGCCACGGTCTGCCAGCACTGGGGGCTGACCTCGCCCGGCCAAATGATCGAGTACCTCGGCCTGGCGGGCGACGCCTCCGACAACATCCCCGGCATCCCCGGCGTTGGCGAGAAGACCGCCACCGCGCTTCTGGCCCAGTATGGGACGATCGAGGAGATCCTCGCCCACGCGTCCGAGCTGAAAGGCAAGCTGTCCGAAAAAGTGGCCGCCAGCGCCGAGATCGCGCGCATGAGCCGGTATCTCGCGACCATCCGCACCGATGTGCCGCTGCCTATTGAGCTGAGCGCCCTGGCGCGGCGCGATCCCGATGTGGACCGGCTGCGCACCGTGTTGAAGAAGTACGAGCTGCTCGCGCTCGGCAAGCGCCTGCTGGGCGACGCCTTCGAGGAGGCGGGCGCGGCCCAGGTGCCGGACGCCTACAAAACCCTTGCGGAGGTTCCCCATACGTACGTGTGCGCTCAGAGCGAGGCGCAGGTTCAGGCCTTGCTGAAGGCGCTGGACGCAGCCTCGGAGTGGGCGTTCGACACGGAGACCACCGGGCTCGACCCGCGCCACGACCGCCTGGTCGGCATGTCGTTCGCCACCGCGCCGGGCAAGGCGTGGTATGTGCCGGTGCCCGAGGAACGCGAGGCCTGCCGGGCCTTCCTTGCGCGTTTCCAGCCGCTCTTCGCCGACCCGTTCAAGGTGCGGATCGGTCACAATGCCAAATTCGACCTGACAATCTTGCGGCAATATGGCGTAGAGCTTCACGGCGAGCTGCACGACAGCATGCTGGCCCATTATGTGATCGACGCGGCAGACCGGCACGGGATGGACCATCTGGCGCGGCAGTACCTGCACTACAACCCGATTCCCATCACCGACCTGATCGGCAGCAAGAAGAAGGGCGCGGAGCAGGGCAACATGGGCGACCTGCCTCCCGAACAAATCTCCGACTATGCGGCCGAGGACGCGGATGTGACGCTCCAGCTTGATCGCCTGCTGCGCCCCGTGGCGCGCGAGGCCGGCTGCCTCAAAGCGCTGTCGGACTGCGAGGAGCCGCTGATCGGTGTTCTGCTGGATATGGAGACAGAGGGCGTCCGCATCAACTCGCAGGCCCTGCACGCGTACGGGCGTGAACTGGATCGCGAACTGCTCACTCTGGAGATCAAGATCCGTGAACTTGGCGGCGGCAACTTTAACCCCTCCTCGCCGAAGCAGTTGGGCGAGGTTCTTTTCGACCATCTGAAACTTGATCCGGATGCCGCTCGCACAGCCACGGGCCAGTATGCCACGAGCGAGGATGTGCTTTTCAAAATTCAGGACCGGCATCCGATCATTCCGCTGATCCTTGAGCACCGCATGTGCAGCAAGCTCAAATCGACCTACGTCGACAAGCTGCCGGAGTGCATCGATCCCGCCACCGGCCGCGTGCATACGAACTTCGCTCAGGCGCTGACAGAGACGGGGCGGCTCTCCTCGTCAGATCCCAACCTGCAGAACATCCCGATCCGCAGCGAGCGCGGTCAGCGCATACGCGAAGCGTTCGTGGCGCGGGACGCGGAGCATGTGCTGCTCTCGGCCGACTACTCGCAGATCGAGCTGCGCGTGATGGCGGCGCTGAGCAAGGACGCGGGCATGCTTGAGGCGTTCAAGCGCGGCGCGGACATCCACACCGAGACGGCGATGCGGGTTTACGGCGTGCTGCCGGCGCAGGTGACCCCGGCCATGCGCTCGGCCTGCAAGATGGTCAACTTCGGGATTATCTACGGCATTTCGGCCTTCGGGCTGAGCCAGCGGCTGAACGTGCCGCGCAAGCAGGCGGCGGAGCTGATCGAAACCTATTTCGCGACCTATCCCGGCGTGAAGGCGTACATGGATCAGGCGATCGCCGACGCGCGCGAGAAGGGGTATGCGGTCACGCTGCTCGGGCGGCGGCGCTTCCTGCGCGACATCGACTCCCGCAACAACACCTCGCGTCAGGCGGCGGAGCGCAACGCGATCAACACGCCGGTTCAGGGTTCGGCGGCGGATCTGATCAAGCTGGCCATGGTGCGCGTCCACAAGGAACTGAGGCAGCGCCGGCTGAAGACCCGGATGGTGTTGCAGATCCACGACGAACTGCTCTTCGACGTTCCCAAAGACGAGGTCGGGGCCGTGCGCGACCTGGTGAAGGCCGCCATGACCACCGTGCTCGACATCGGCGTGCCGCTGGAAGTCAGCGTCGGCGTGGGCGACACGTGGCTGGAAGCGCACTGAGAAGTTAGGAGTTAGAAGTTAGGAGTTAGGAGTTGGGAATCAGGTAGGGACGGCTCCCCGAGCCGTCCGCCGCGCTCGGAGATAGCGGGCCACCCGGTAGCGCGGGCTCTCCGAGCACGCTCGCGAACGGCTTGGGTGGACGGAAAGGTGAAGGCATGAAAACCACGATAACGAAAAAAACGCTGGCCGATTTCCGCGACATGATCGTGCAGGTGCGGGGCGTTTCTGTGATCTTAGACAGCGATTTGGCTCAAGCCTATGGGGTAACCACGAAGGCTCTCAATCAGGCAATCAAACGAAATATAGATAAGTTTCCGCCCGATTTTATGGTCGAACTCACATTGGAGGAGGCTAAAGCCATTTTTGTGTTAAGGTCACAAATTGTGACCTTAAGACACGGATGCCATCCGAAGTACCCGCCGAAAGCCTTCACCGAGCACGGGGCGCTCATGGCTGCCACGATCTTGAACAGCCCGCAGGCGGTGCAGATGAGTGTCTTTGTCGTGAGGGCCTTTGTCGCGATGCGCTCGCTGCTGATGACGCAGCAGGATTTGGCGAAGAAACTGGCGGGGCTGGAACGCACGCTGACCGCCCGGCTGGACACTCACGAACACGCGATTTCGGATATCATCCAGCAGATCATGTTGCTCTTGTCGCCTCCGCCGCAGGACGAGCCGAACGATCCGCCGCGTCCGCGCATCGGCTTTTCCGTCCGAGAACGGCGTGCCGCTTACCGGTCGAAGGGGAAGAACCTTTTATGAAAGCAACGATCAAGAATAGACCGGTCTTTAAGACGGAAGACGAAGAGCGGGAGTTTTGGGACACGCATTCGCCCTTGGACTATTTCGACGTGTCCACGGCCAAGCCGGCTGTTTTTCCGAACCTCAAGCCCACGCTGAAGTCGATTTAGGAGTTTGCGATGAACGCGAAAAAAGACAAACAGGTGACGCGGCGGGATGCGCTGGCGTGGCTGCTGCGGGCCGGGACGGGCGCGCTGGTTGCGGCGTTTGCGGCCAAGGCGGCGAGCCGTCCCGCGGGGGGCCGTATGGTCTGGCAGCTCGATCCGCGCAAATGCATCCAGTGCGGCCGGTGCGAGACCGAGTGCGTGCTGCAGCCGTCGGCGGTCAAGTGCGTCCACGGCTACCCCATGTGCGGCTACTGCAAGCTGTGCTTCGGCTATTTCAAGCCGGACGCGCCGCGGCTGGACGAGGCGGCGGAGAACCAGGTCTGCCCGACCGGGGCGATCCGGCGCGCCTTTGTCGAGAGCCCGTATTTCGAGTACCACATCGACGAGCCGCTCTGCACGGCCTGCGGCCTGTGCGTGAAAGGCTGCACCAATTTCGGCAACGGCTCGCTCTACCTGCAGGTGCGGCAGGACCGCTGCGTCAACTGCAACACCTGCCGCATCGCAGAGGCCTGCCCCGCGCAGGCCTTCGTGCGCGTGCCGGACACGCAGCCGTATCTGCTGAAAGAGAAGCTGGTGTAATGGCGGGAAGGTTGGCCATGGAACTCAAAGTGACGGTAACGACACACGCCCGGCAGGCAGAAGAAGACCGAGACTACTGGGGGCGGCAAACGCGGGAAGCCCGCTTGGATATGGTCGAGACGCTAAGACTTGAAGCCGGGAGATTTCTTTATGACTATCCAGCCAGACTTCGAAGAGTTATTACGGTTGCTCGAAAAGCATGAGGCCGATGGATATGAGTAAACCGCGAATGCGTATGCCTATGTGGTTGCTGCCTTTGTGGTTGCTGCCGCTGGCTGCGGCGGGGGAGGCGCGTTTTCCGCAGCCGCAGTTCGACTCGGGCCACACGGTGCCGCAGGCGGTGCATCCGCCGTTCGCGGCGCTCGTGCCCGCCTGGGCGGATGTGCTGATCCTCGCGCTGGCGCTGGGAATTTCGGTCTGGCTGATCCGCAGGGTGCGCTCGCGCCGCTGGATACTCGCTTTCTCGCTGGTCTGCCTGGGCTGGTTCGGGTTTGTGCGGCAGGGCTGCATCTGCCCCGTGGGCGCGGTGCAGAACGTGGCGGTGGCCGCGTGGTCGGGAGGCGGTCTGCCGTGGGCGGTGGCGGCGTTCTTCGCCTTGCCGCTGCTGGCGGCGCTGCTTTTCGGGCGCGTCTTCTGCGCGGCGGTGTGTCCGCTGGGGGCGCTGCAGGATCTCTTCATCATCCGACCGCAGCGCGTGCCGAGGGCGCTGGACGCGGTGTTGCGGCTGGTGCCGCTCGCCGTGCTGTCCGTCGGGCTGGTCTACGCGGTGAACGGCGCGGGGTATCTGATCTGCCGAACTGACCCGTTCGTGGGTTTCTTCCGGCGCAGCGCGCCGCTGCCCATGCTGCTGACGGGCATGGCGGTGCTGCTGCTGGGCATGGTGCTGGCGCGGCCGTACTGCCGCTACTTCTGTCCGTACGGCGTGCTGCTGGAGGGGTGCGCGCGGCTGGCGTGGCGACGGGTGGACGTGACGGGCGCGACCTGCGTGAACTGCCGCCTGTGCGCGGGGATGTGTCCGGTGGATGCGATCGTGACGCCGCGCGACGCGCCGAGCGGGATGGCGCGGACGCACCAGTTCAGGCGCTTCCTGCTGGTGCTGGCGTTGACGCCGGTTCTGATCGCGGGGTGTGCGGGGGCCGGGTGGCTGAGCGGCGCGTTCGTGGCGAAAGCCCATCCCGCCGTGGCGCTGGCGGACCGTCTGGCTTTGGCGCCGCTGGCGGAAGAAGGGCTCTATCCGGAAATCGACGCCTTTAAGCGCTCGGGCAAGAGCCACGAGTGGGCTGAGGCTCAAGCGGCCGATACCACGGGCCGCTTTCGCCGGGGCTGCGCCGGGGCCGGGGCTTTCATGGGCCTCGTGATCGTGCTGCGCCTGCTGGGCTTGACGCAACTGCAGCGGGTGTCGGTGCATGAGGCGGACCGCATCCGGTGCGTGGCCTGCGGACGCTGCTTTGCGGTCTGTCCTAAAAATGTGAAGAGGGCTTAGAACAGCCGCCCTGGATTGAGCCGGTTTTCGGGATCGAAGAGCGCTTTGAGCCGGCGCATCGCCGCGATGCCCTCCGTGCCGTACATTACCGCGAGCAGGTCGCGCTTCAGGCGGCCGATGCCGTGCTCGGCCGAGACGCTGCCGCCCCAGGCGACCACCTGTTCCGCCCAGGCGCGGTAGAGCGCTTTGCCTGTGGCATAGTCGCCCATGTCGCGAGGCAGGATGTTGACATGCACGTGATTGTTGCCGATGTGGCCGAAGATCACGTGCTCCAGTCCTGCGGCTTGCAGGTCGCGGCGGTAGAGGCTCATCACGTCGTTGAGCCGGCTGTCAGGCACGGAGAGGTCGGTGCCCAGTTTCGTCAGCTCCGGATACAGGCGTTTGCGCTCGGCGATGAGGGCGTTGACCTGCTC
>CAYMLQ010000164.1:0-11866 GCA_964390795.1 uncultured Lentisphaeraceae bacterium | reverse complement strand
ATCGCCACGCTGAAGAAATAGGAGGTCAGCATGCATATTGCTTGGATAACTGCTTTTAGGCTAACAGGTGCGGTCGTGATAGCGGCATCGCTGTCATTGGGAACGTTTGCCGGCGACACGGTCAGCAACCTTCAACGGACGGACAGTTCCGGCCGGCCGAACATCGTCCTCGTGGTGGCGGATGATCTGAGCTGGCATGACATCGGGTGTTACGGGAATAAAGATGTCCGGACGCCGAATGTGGACAAGCTGGCGACGCAAGGCGTCCGGTTCTCCCGTTTTTACGCCCCTGCGCCGATGTGCGCCCCCTTGCGGCAGGCGCTGTTCACGGGGATTTACCCCGTACGGAATGGCGCGTACCCGAACCACTCCTATGTGAAACCGGGCACGCTCAGTATGCCCCACCACCTCAAGCCGCTCGGGTATCGCGTCGGGCTTGTCGGAAAGACCCATTTCGGTCCGCCCGAATGTTTCCCGTTCGAATTTCCACATTCGTCCCGCACATCGAAGGGCACCGGCCAAAAGGCGTCCGGCGGTGGAGATGGCGAGGAGGGGGCCGAGCTGCCACTGGATTTCGCCGCGATGGACGAGTTTGTTGCGCGTGACCGTTCGCAGCCCTTCTGCCTGGTGGTGGCCTCGCAAGAACCCCACTCGCCATGGAACCTAGGCGACGCGGCCGTGTACCAGCAGGATAAACTTCAGCTTCCGCCATACCTGGTTGACACGCCGTCGATCCGGCGTAACCTTGCCCGCTACTATGCCGAGGTCGCCGTGCTGGATACCGAGGTGGGCCGCGTGATGTCAATCCTCGACCGGCATGGGCTGGCGGACAACACGATCTTGATCTTTATGAGCGAGCAGGGCTCGTCGGTTCCATTCGGGAAGTGGACGCTGTACGAGGCGGGTATCCACGGGGGCGTGCTGATCCGCTGGCCGGGGGTAGTTCAGGCAGGACGGGTGAGTCCGGCCCTGTTGTCGTACGTCGATATTCTGCCGACGTTGATCGAAGCTGCAGGCGGAAAGGCGCCGGCCGAGCTGGACGGTCGCAGTTTCCTGAACACACTGCGAGGCGGGTCGGATGCCGGAAATGAGTACGTATTCGCGGAGCAGACGTCGCGCGGGATCGGCGGCGGGCGCAACCAACTTTTCGGAATTCGCTGCGTCCGGGATGCGCGTTACAAGTTGATTCGCAACCTGAATCCCGGTCATGAAATGCAGGGGGCGGCGGTTTCCACGGCGAAGTCGTGGCTGAAAGAGGCGAAACCGACCGACCAGGCGTTTGCCATGAAACAGACTGAACGATACCTGCGGCGACCGCCCCTTGAACTCTACGACCTGGAGGCGGATCCGTGGGAGATGAACAATCTCGCGGACGATCCGGCACAGGCTGAAACGGTCCGACGCTTGAACGGGATACTGGATGCGTGGATGAAGGCGCAAGGCGACCAGGGTGCCGCGACGGAGGAAGCGGCTTTCGAACGACAGCGTCCCGGCTTGTCAAATAGACGTTAAACATGGCGGGAAACAAATGAAAAACGCCCTCTTACTTTTCATCGCCCTGTTGCTCACTCCGCTGGCTGCGCAGCCTGCCGCCGACAGACAACCTGCAAAGCCGACCGCGGCCACTTCGGCAGTGAAGCCGGCCACCCGCCCGCGGTATGAGCCGCCGCCGCCCACCTTCAAGGACGTGGCCTATGGGAAGCATCCGAAGCAGGTGCTGCATTTCTGGAAAGCGGAGACGGACAAGCCCGCGCCGCTGATCGTCTACATCCACGGCGGGGGGTGGACGGGCGGCGACCGTCATTTGTATCTGAACATGGTCCTGCCCGATGCCCTCAAGAGCGGCATCTCCGTCGCCTCGGTCGAATACCGGTTCATCGTCGAGGCGACTGCTGACGGCGAAGTGCCGCCGGTCCGCGGGCCGATGCGGGATTGCGCCCGCGCCATCCAGTTCCTGCGGTACAAGGCCGCGGAGTGGAACATCGACAAGGCCCGCGTCGCCGCGTGCGGCGGTTCCGCCGGGGCCTGCACGAGCCTGTGGCTGGCGTTCCACGACGACCTGGCCGACCCCGCCAGCGGCGATCCGGTCGCCCGGGAATCGACACGCCTGTTCTGCGTGGGGGCGCATCGCGCCCAGACCTCGCTCGACCCCAAACAGATTCACGAATGGATGCCGACGAACGTCCATGGCCAGGGCGCCTTTGGCATCAAGGGTGACAATTCCCGCAACATGAGTCCCAACGATGTGTTTGTGGAGAAGCGCGAGAGCCTCCTGCCCTGGATCAAGGAATACTCGCCTTACGAACTTGTTACTCCGGACGATCCGCCTGTGGGCCTCTACTACCAGACGCCGCCCGCGCTGGGACAGCCGCAGCACGACCCGGTGCACTCTGCCAACTTCGGCGTCAAGCTCAAGGAGCACTGCGATGCGCTGAAGGTGCCGTGCGAACTCGTTTACCCCGGCTCCACCAACGTGGTACACGCCACCATGGTCGATTTTCTCATTGCCACTCTCAAAAACTAGCAACACTAGGTCTATCATGAAAAAACGCAATACGACGCTCGCCTTTCTCTTACTGCTCGCCGGTTCTGTCCATGCCGGGGTGAAGCCAAGTATCGTGATCATTTACGCCGACGACCTGGGCTATGGGGGCCTCGGAGCGTACGGCGGCAAGGAGGTGCCGACGCCCCACATCGACTCGATCGCGGCCAATGGCGTCCGCATGACCAGCGGCTACGTTTCCGCCCCCCTGTGCTCCCCTTCGCGGGCGGGACTGCTCACGGGACGCTACCAGCAAAGGTTCGGGCACGACAACAACAACCAAGCGCCGGGCGGAATGCCTCTGACGGAAGTAACGATCGCGGACCGCATGAAGGCGCTCGGGTATGCGACGCTGGCGGTCGGAAAGTGGCATCTGGGCGGAAGAGAAGAGCGCCTGCCGCAGCGCCGCGGGTTCGACGAATTCTACGGCGTGGTCGCGAACGGCCCCTACATCGGCCGTCCGGTCATGGACTCGCTGTTCTCGAACAAGGAGCAGAAGACGCCGAAGGAGTTCTACACCACGGACGCCTTCGCCCAGCGCGCCTGCGACTTCATCGCCAAGAACCAGGAGAAACCGTGGTTCATTTACCTGGCCTTCAATGCCGTGCACGGTCCGTATGAGGCGACGCAGAAATACCTGGACCGTTTTCCGCATGTGAAAAAGCCGGATCGTCGACATTTCTGCGGCATGCTCGCCGCGATGGATGACGGCGTGGGGCTCTTGCTCGCCAAGCTCCGCGAACTCGGGTTGGAGGAGAATACCCTGATCTTCTTCATCAGTGACAACGGTTCGCCACACAACGGCGGCAACGGCGGCTTGCGCGGCACCAAGTATAGAACCTGGGAGGGAGGCATCCGCCTGCCGTGGATGATGCAGTGGAAGGGAAAGCTTCCCGCGGGCAAGGCCTATGATTTTCCGGTCATCCAGCTGGACGTGATGCCGACCTGCGTAAGGGCCGCCGGCGGGCCGGTCGATCCCGCGTGGAAACTGGACGGGGTCGACCTGATGCCTTACCTGACGGGGGCGACCGCAGGGCGGCCTCATGAGACCCTGTACTGGCGTATCGACGGGCGGTGGGCGGTGCGACAGGGCGACATGAAACTGGTCGTGGGGGAGCCGGATCACAAACCCGAACTGTTCGACCTTGTCACAGACCGGAACGAGAGCAGGGACCTGGCGGCTGCACAGCCGGCCAAGGTCGCGGAACTTACCGCCCTGTGGCAGCAATGGAACCAGGCGCTGCCGCCTCCGCCTGCACCAACGAAAAACGGAAAGAAGGGTGTGGAAGAATGAAAAGTACCTCTGCAGAGCACGAATGCCTGAGGCGGCTGTGCGCGTCTCGGGGCAGCGTCTTGTTAGCCGCTGCACTCGCGGCCGTATCCGGTGTGGCGGCGGAAGCGCCGGCGCCGTTCCAGAAGCTCTGGATCGGCAGCGGCGAAAAGGAGATGAAGCGTTACCTCGACACCGGCTGTACGGCCACAATCTCGGGCGACATCACCAGGCTTGCCACTTTCGACGGGGCCTGCCCGGGCGCCATCGCCGAAGGGACCGGGTTGCGCGCGCAGATCGAGCGGGCGCGAGACAAGTTCAAGAAGGACTACGACGAAGCCGCGAAATTGGGGCTGGCCCTGGTTGCCGGGACGGATGAGGTCGCGCTGCCGGTTCCCGTTGCCGAGTGGCTGAAAAAACAGGATACGCGTAACAAAAAATCGGTCTGGGCGGACTGGGAGAGCGACCTCTTCTGGCAGGTCTACCGGGCCAAGTACAGCGAGGTTTTGCAGGCCTATCCCAAGATCGCGCATGTGCTGATCCGGACGGGGGAGAACTATTCGCGCCCGGAGCAGGGCTATCTCGCGCAGCGGGTGATGGGCCGCGCCATCGACGACGACTATTTCCGGCGCATGACCCGGCTGATCGAGGAGACGCGCAGGGTCGTGGTGGACGAGTGCGGACGCACGTTGATCTGGCGCACGTGGGACTTGGGCAACGACAAGTTCCACGCGAACACCAATGTCTATGACCGGATACTGGCGGGCGTGAAGAGCCGCAAAGGACTGATCTTCTCCGTCAAGCACACGCAGACTGATTTCTGGCGCTACAACGACTTCAACCCCACGATCGGCCGCGGAGGCGTGGAGCAGATCATCGAGTTCCAGTGCGCGCGGGAGTACGAGGGCAAAGGTGCGTTTCCGAATTACGTCGGCCCGCTGCATGCGGAGGATCTGCTCAAGTCCGCTCAAAAAGGGGCTGTCGGCGTTTGGCTCTGGCATTTCGGAGGGGGCGGAGGCGGCCCCAAGCTGGCCTCGGACCGCTGGGTGCGGCTAAACGTCTACGCGACGTCGCGGCTGGTCAAAGACCCGAAGGCCTCGCCGCGCAAGCTGGCGGAGGAGTGGGCCTCGCTTGAGTTCGGCGCAAAAGCGGCCTCCGACGTGGCGGATATGCTGATGCTCTCGCCGGAGTTCGTGCTCAAGTTCCGCTACATCGCACCGTACGCCCGCGAGCACCGGGGCTGGAAGCCGAGCGAGAACCTCATGCGCGATGACATCATCCGCGGCGCGTCGCTCCGGCAGCTGTACGACGGGTCGAAGCACGCCCTGCCCGAGGTGTTTGCCGAAAAGGAGGAGGCGGTTGCGCTCGCGGGCCGCATGCGGGCGCTGTTCGAGCATGCGCGTCCGGCCATTGTCGCCGAGCGCGGCGAGGCCGTCTACCAGGAGGCCTTGAACAGCCTGATCTACATGGAGAATTTGGCCAGGGTCGTCTGCCACTACGTGAACGGGATGTTTCGCTTTTACCAATGGCAGGAGACACGTGACGCGGCGCTGGCGGTGCAGGCCCGGCAGGAGCTGGAGGCTTGGCGTGCCGCGTGGCGGGAGCATGCGCAGGACATTCCGAAGCTGGCCGGCGTGGCCACGCGTTACCGTTCGGTGAATGTGACCAGCGAGGCGGAGGGTGCGGTCGCCGGCGACACCATGGCCGGGCTCTGCGAATCGGCCTTGCGCACGCTCGCAGAGTCGCGTTAGACTGAGGGCAAATGATGCGGTCGTTCAGAAAATGGCGGGTTTTTGGCGCGCTCTGCGGGGCGGCGTTATCGTTGTGCGCCTCCGAGCCGTTTGAGCCGCCTGTTGACCGTAGCCTGATCACCACGATTGCCGAGATTCGCCAACTCTCCAAGGATCGGGCGCTCCAGGGCCTCCCCGTTCGGATCCGAGGCACTGTTACGTATCGCACGACTGAGCCGCTGAAGATGTTCGTTGTGGACGATGGCGTGGCGGGCGTCTACTGCAACGTCAGCCTCGCGCAAGAGCGGGCACTCTTCCAGATGAGCGGCGAGGAGGCCGGCCGGCTGCGGGCGGGCGATCAGGTCGAGGTCGAGGGCGTGAGCGACCCGGGGAACTACTCGCCAGTCATTGTTCCGCGCACGTTCCGCGTGCTGGGGAACGGCCCGCTGCCGAAGCCGAAGGAGTCGGACATCTTTGACCTGTTCTCCGGAACGCTGGACGCGCAGCGCGTGGCCGTGGAGGGCGTGGTGCGCGTGGCGAAGCGGCTGGAGGGCGGGCGGGGTATCAGCCTGCATGTGGGCACGCTGTTCCAGCGCTTTCAGGTGGTGCTGCTGGATGTGCCCTACGAGAATCCCGAGAGGCTTGTCGATGCGCGGGTCCGCGTCAGCGGGTGCATGCTGCCCATCTTCAACGCGCGCTGGGAGCTGATGGGCGTGAGCGTCCAGACGAATCTCCGTGAGGACTTGCAGGTCCTTCAGCCTGCCAAGGACGATCCGTTCGATCTGCCGACCGTCAGCCTGTCGGATCTGCGCCCTTTCTCCACGGGCAGCGTGAATTTACATCGGCACAAGGTGTGCGGCGTGGTGACGGTTTGCCGCCCCGGCGATTTTCTCTACCTGCAGGAGGAGGATCGGACACTTCGGGTGTCGGTGGACGGGCGCGAAACCTGGCTGCCCGGCGACTTGGTGGAGGCAGTCGGGTTTGTCAATTTTAACAGCGCGATCACGCGCTTGGAGAGCGCGCTTGTCCGTAAGGTGGGGGCGAGCCGGGTACCTGAGCCGATCATGACGTCCATCGAGAACTTGCTGACGAGCGGAGGGGATCCGTCTCAGAAGCCGGATGTGATCGAGTGGAACGGCGCGCTGGTGACCATCGAGGGCTGGCTGGTCGGGGTGGAGCACAAAGGGAAGAACTGCTGGCTGACGCTGGGCGATGAGGGGCGCTTCATCACGGCCAGTCTTCCGGTCGAAGCGGGATCGACGCTCTTGAGTGGCCTGAATCCGGGCGCTTTTATGAGCGCGACCGGGGTCGCGAATGTGAATTATCGCGTTTCTTCGCCCTCGGGCGACTGGGTAGAGGTGGCCAACGTGAACCTGCACATGCGGGATCAGTCAGACATTCAGGTCATCCGCCGCGCGCCGTGGTGGACGCCGCAGCGGGTCAACTGGACGGTCGGCCTGCTGGCGGCGCTGGTCTTGGCGGGGTTCCTGTGGATTGTGGTGCTGCGCCGGGTGGTGGCGCGACAAGCTGCGCGGCTGGAGCTGTCGCTGCGCGCGCACCGGGACGCAGAACTGGAGTTCGAGGCCACCAAGCGCGAGCGGCTTCGACTGGCGCACGACCTGCATGACGGATTCCAGCAGCTTCTGGCCGGCTCGATGTTCCGGCTCAAGGCGGCGCTCAACTATCTGCCCGACGATCCGGGCGCAGCCCAGGCGCAGATGGAGCACGCGCGCGAGTCGCTCCGCCACACGCAGGGTGGCCTGCGGAGCGCGCTGTGGGGGTTGACGGAAGAGTCGGAAGGCCCCCCCGATTTCGTAGGCCTGCTGCGGCACGCGGTCCAGCGGATGGAGCACTGGCAAGGCATTGTGCAGGTGCGCTGCGAGGGTGTGGAGCGGCCGATGTCGAGGCACATGATGGGAAGCCTGTTGATGGTGGTGCAGGAGGCGGTGGGCAACGCGATCCGGCACGGGCGGGCCAGCGAGGTGGTGATCGATGTGGCGCTTGACGAGGAGGGGATAACGCTTGTGATCTGTGACAACGGCTGCGGGTTCGACCCCGCCGCGTCGGTCGAGCACAGGAGTGGCGTCGGGCATTTGGGGCTGGGCGGCATGCGGGAGCGCCTCCGCTGGCTCGGCGGAACGCTGACCGTCACAAGCCGGCCTGGCGCGGGCGCGCGGGTTGTTGCGCATGTCACGTGGCGGCGCGCCCACGAGGCAAAAGTTGCGGAAGGGGCGGGCAGCGTCGAAGCGCCGCAGCCGGAAACCTGAACGGTCGGGATGGATGGGCAAGGGAATGAAGGAACTAGGAAAAGCGGCTATTTCAGTGCTGATTGTGGATGACCACCCGGTTGTCCGAGGCGGGCTCGAGGCGATGCTGGTTTCCGAAAAGGGCTTTCGCGTTCTGGCGTGTGCGTCCTCTGGCGCCGAGGCGGTGGAGGCGTGTCAGCGCTCGGGCGTGCCGGACGTCGTGCTGCTGGACGTCCGCATGCCCGACGCGGACGGGTTCCAGACGCTGCTCGTGCTGCTGCGCCATTTTCCTGGCGTGCGCGTGCTTCTGCTGGCGGGGATGCCGCTCAAGCACGAGGCGGAGCGGGCGCGCGAGCTGGGCGCGGTCGGGTATCTCTCGAAGAGCGCCGATCAGGCGGAACTGCTGGACGCGATCCGGGCCGCGCACGGCGGCGGCGGGTTTTTTCTGCGCAAGGCGGAAGCTCGTCCCGCAACTCAGCCGGTGCTTTCGCCTCGCGAAATCGAGGTTCTGGAGCTGCTGAGCCGGGGCCACAGCCGCGAGGACATCGGCAAAGCCCTGTGCATCAGCCCCGAGACGGTGAAGAGCCACGTAAAGGCGATCCTCGCCAAGTTGGAGGTTTCCGGGCGGACGGAAGCCGTGGCTCGCGGCTACGAGCTCGGCTTGTTGCGCGTTTAAGGAATATCCCCCATGCGGGGGATACCGCTTTTCGTGAGAATCAGGTACAGTAAAAGTGTTAATTGGTGTTAGGTCAGCCTTTTGACTTTCCGCGGCGGTGTGTGTCGTGTTAAAGGAGTGATACAATGAAGCTAACGCATGTGAAGGTATGGGTTAGATACGGTTGGATGGGTTGCGCACTCGTTCTTTTCGCAGAGCCCGGCACGAAGATCGGTGCGGCCAACGCCGCAGGTCTGACCTTCGGAGCGTATCCCGGAGACCCGGCGGTTTCCAGCGCCACCGAAAACGCCAACGTGACTTACGACAGCCTGCTGGTCCAGACCTCCAACACGACCGCCAACGTCCTGAATATCGGCGCGGGGGCTACTGTCCAGATCAGCGGGAGTGCGGTCATCCATTCGTTTGTTCCGGGGACGGCCACGACGCGGCTGAATGTCAGCGGTGCGTCTGGCGCGCTTTCGTTCAACAAGGCGGGCGGAATCTTTCTTCTGGGCAGTAATACGGCATCCTCCGTCAACACGGCACGTCTCGACATGTCCGGGCTGGGCACCTTCACGGCGAATCTCGGGACGACCGGCAGCGGCCATCTCCTGGTGGGGCGCGGCTCGACGAGTTCCACGGCGACGCCCAGCGGTATGATTCTTGCCAGCAACTCCACAATCACGGCGCCGAGCGTCGGGATCGGCGGTTATTCCTCTGGCAATAGCTTTGCCGGAAACGCTGGCACCCAGTTTCTGAAATTGGGCGCGGGAACCAACGCAATCAATACGGACACGCTATACATTGGCAGCTATAACGGGAGCGGCCGCAGCAGCGGGGCCGTCTCGTTCAACACCAATTCGGGCTGTCTGCTGTTGAAGAACGCGGCCGGAACAGGGCGCGCCAATGTGCATGTCATTCACAACGCGAGCGGTTCTACCGGGACTTCTATGACAGGGGATCTCGACTTGTCCGCCAGTGCCGACGCGGCCTCCAACCTGCAAGTGAATAACCTCTACATGGCCGGCCGGGCCGGCGGCAGTTACGCCACGGCGACCATGACCTTCAGGGCGGGGACGCTCGACGTGAACACACTGACAGTGGCGCGGATCGCCAATTCTTTGGTAAACGCCAATAACAATGCCACCGCCACACTCAACCTCAACGGCGGCGCGGTCACCTTTAACACCGGCGTCATCCTGGGCGTGAACGACGTTTCGTTTACCGGAAGCGGCACTCAGCCGGCGCTCGCGACCGCCACGATGAACATCGCCGGTGCCACGGTGACCTCATCGGCCTCCAGCTTCATTCTGGGCAACCGCAGCGGCACGACCGGCGGGAATATCGTGGCTGCGCTGAACATCACGGGAGGCGGCCTCACGCTCAGCAGCGATATCAAGCGCGTGGATAAGCTTTTCGGAACCGGTACGGCCAGTTCCACGATCACCCTCAACGGCGGCACGCTCGACATGGGCGGGTATGCGATCGGCAGCGTGGTGACGAACATTACACTCAACGCCCAGTCGGGAACCTTGAAGAACCTCGGGAATCTCAACGGCGGGGGCAGCCTCGTCAAGTCCGGCGCGGGCAAGCTTAGCCTCGACGGCGCGAGCGCGTACAGCGGCGGCACAACCAACGGCGCGGGTCTGTTGGTCCTGCTGAACGCCGGCGCGCTCGGCACGGGCCCGCTCTGGATGAACGGCGGGAACTTGGGCTGCGAGGCCGACCTGTCGGGCGGCGCCGGCGTCACAAACGAAGTGGCGCTGCTGGCACCCGGCACGATCACCAATGCGAGCAACTTGCTTCTGTCCGGCGTGCTTAGCGGCGCGGCCGGAAACAGCCTGACGAAGGCGGGCGCCGGCGTGCTGACGCTCTCCGCCTCGAACACCTACAGCGGCGCCACGGCGGTCAGCGCCGGCACGCTGGCGCTTTCGGGCAGCGGCTCGATCGCCGGCTCGCCGACGGTCACCGTCGCGGCAGGGGCGGCGCTGAACGTGTCCGCGCTCGGCTCAACGTTTACGCTGGGGGCGGGCCAAGCCTTGCAGGGCGCGGGAACCGTCACAGGCAACGCGAAGCTGTCCGGTGGCGTTTATCCCGGCAGCGCCGGTACGGCCGGCACGCTCAACCTGGCAGGGAACGTGGAGTTCCAGCCGGGGAGTTTCGCGACCTTTGACCTCGGCGCAACAACGGCGGTGGGCGGCGGCACCAACGACCTGCTGTCGATTGTCGGCGACTTGAACGCGGCAGGCGAGATCCGGATCAATCCGACCGCCGCCCTCGATACGCAGAGCAGCTACCGGCTGATCAACTACACAGGCGAGCGCAGCGGCACTTTCAGCGTGACCGTGCTCGGCGGCGTCGCTTACACCGCCACGCTCAACTACGACACGCCCGGACAGGTCAACGTGTCGTTCGCCTTTGTGCCGAAAGCGCTGACGTGGAACGGCACGGTTGGCGACGCGACCTGGGATCAGGGCGTGTCGGTCAACTGGCTTGCGGGCCTCACGCCTTCGTCCTTTACGAACGCGGACGCGGTGACATTCGACGGGACGGCGGCCGACAACAACGTGCAACTGTCCGGACCGCTGCTGCCTTATTCGGTGACGGTAACCGGCGACACCGCCGTGGTTCTGGGCGGGCTGGGCAAGCTCAGCGGGGCCACGGGCGTCGTCAAAGCTGGTGCTGGCATGCTGACCCTGGGCACGACCAACGACTATACGGGCGCGACGGCCGTCAACGCGGGCAAGCTGGTGGTTTCGAACGCTTCGTCGCTTGGCTCTGCCGTGTCGGGCACGGCGGTGGCAAGCGGGGCCACGCTGGAGCTTTCGGCCGCCGGGCCGGTGTCGGAGCCCCTGACACTCGCGGGCGCGGGTGTCGGCGGGACGGATGGCGCGCTGCGCAACACCCTGAGTGCGACCG
Organism: uncultured Lentisphaeraceae bacterium; assembly: GCA_964390795.1. Classification (GTDB taxonomy): domain Bacteria; phylum Verrucomicrobiota; class Kiritimatiellia; order RFP12; family UBA1067; genus CAYMLQ01. The sequence goes on along the minus strand of CAYMLQ010000164.1, from coordinate 504 downwards.
TGAGCGGCCCCATTGCCTTAAGCGCGAACGCGGCCATAAAGTCGGCGGGTGGCGTGCTGACGTTAAGCGGAGGGATCAGCCTCGGCACTGGCGTCAACGCGAAGACGCTGACGTTGAACAACAGCGGAAGCAATCTCGTCGTCAGCGCGTCTCCCATCGCGGGCGACGGCGCGGTTATCAAGACGGGGGCCTTCGCCACGACCTTCAGCGTGGCCGGCACATACGCGGGCGGCTCGGAACTTCAGGGCGGCGACCTTGTCGCTGGTGTCAATGATCCGTTCGGAAGCGGCTCGCTGAAGCTAGTCGGGGGCACCCTGAGGTCAAGCGGCGACACGCCCGCTGCCGACCGGAGTTACTCGATGCCGGTTGAACTGGCGGGCGAGTGTACCTTGGGATCTACCACACAGACCGGCATTCAGACGTTCAATACAGGTGCGTGGACCCTTTTGGGCGGCGACCGGACTCTGACGGTGAATGCTGATGTCGTCATCAATGGCGCAATCG
>CAYMLQ010000163.1:0-11933 GCA_964390795.1 uncultured Lentisphaeraceae bacterium | reverse complement strand
CGCAGGCACGGGCCTCATCACGCCCGCCAATTACGACGAGTTCCTGCTGCCCGCAACCGAAAACCGACGTGTCGCTCCTTGAAGCGTTGCGCCGGGTTTGATACCGTTTGACCCTGATGTCAGATATGAATACAAGCGACGATCTCTGCCTGGCGCCGCTGCGCGGGGTGACGGTGCGCGCGTTCCGCAACCTGCAGGCCACGTGGTTTGCGCCTCCTGACCGCGCGGTGGCGCCGTTCATCCCGACCTTTGCGGGCCCGAAGGTGAAGCCGATCCTGCTGCAGGACATCGACCCTGATTTCGGGCAGAGGGTTCCGCTCGTGCCGCAGGTGATCGGGAAAGACCCGGAGCAGATGCGGACGTTGCTGCGCTCGTTCAGGGCGCTCGGCTACGCGTGCGCCGACCTTAACGCCGGGTGCCCGTGGCCGTTCGTGGCGAAGAAGGGGCGCGGCGCCGGGCTCATGCGCGACGCGGAGGCGTTCGCCCGGATGCTGGAGGCCGGGTGCGAGGAGATGCCGGGCGGGTTTTCCGTGAAGGTGCGCCTCGGGATGGATCAGCCGGGGCTGCTGGCCGAGCGCATGGCGCTGATCAACGCGTTCCCGCTGCGGGAGGTCGCCATCCACGCGCGCACGGCCCGTCAGATGTACGAAGGCAAGGTGCTGCTGGACGCGTTCGAAGCGGTACTGCCGCTGTGCCGGCATCCGGTGGTCTACAACGGCGACATCCGGACGCGCGGGGATTTCATGAGGTTGAAGACGCGCTTTCCCACGGTGTCGCGATGGATGATCGGCCGCGGGCTGGCCACCGACCCCTTTCTGGTCGAGCGCATCCGGAGCGAGGCGCCGCACGCGCGCGAAGCCGCGCGCCTCAAAGGGTTTCTCGACGACATTGTGAGTCAGGCGAACGAAGAGCTGTACGGGCCGGCCTCGGTGCTTGGGCGCATGAAGGAGCTGTGGGGCTATCTGCACGGCGTGCTGCGTCAGGGCGAGCGCGTGTGGAACGGCGTCAAAATCTGCCGTACGGTCGAGGAGTATCAGCGCGTGGTTGAAGGCCTGTTCGCCGCGTTTCCGGGGTTTGCGGAGGACGAGACGCTGAGCGGGATCGACGAAAAGCCATGAACAGTGAACGCTCAACGCTCAACACTCAACGCTCAACGCTCAAGGGTTTAACGTGGGCGTTGAGTGTTCTATTTCGCTTGATGGTTTTGCTCGTTGCCAGCCGCATGCAGGGGGGCACCTGCTTGGGCGCCAACAGCTCAGCGACGGACGCGTATTCCCTGAAGCTGTGGACGGTGGAGGACCGTCTGCCGGGCAGTCCGGTGGCCGGCGTGGCGCAGGCGGCGGACGGGTATCTCTGGCTGGTGACGCGTACGCAGCTGATCCGGTTCAACGGCGTTGAGTTTGTGGAAGTCGCCGCGCCGGCATCTGTGCGGCAGCAGACGGGCGACTGGTCCGGCGTCTTCTGCGGGCGTGCGAAAGGCGTGTGGGTGTACGGGGCCGGGGGTGTCGCTCGCTATCTGGAGGGGACGTGGCAGGCGTGGCCTGCCGCCACTCAGGCGGGTACGGTCGGCCGGATTCTCGGCATGGTGGAGACCCCGGACGGCGTCGTACGCGCCTTTGCGGAGCGCGGCCTGTTGGAGGCGGCTACGGCGGCGGACGATGCGACGACGCAGTTCAGGGCGAAACTCTGCCCCGTGCCGCCTGACGACCGGGCCACGCTGGGTGCGGTGACGGATGCGTCTGCGGACGCGTCGGGCAGCATCTGGATGACGGCTTGGAACGGGCTGGTCGAGTATGTCGGGGGTCGCTTTGACGATCAGAGCATGAGGCTCCCGGACTTTCTGGTGGAGGCGGCGGGCGGCGTGTATGCGGGCCGTTCCGGGCGGCTGTGGGTTCACGGGTCAAGCGGCGTAGCCTATCGCGAGAACAGCATCTGGACGCCGGTGGGTTTCCCTGAAAATGCGGGCATGGCCACCGTCATGCTTGAGGTCTCTGACGGATCGTTATGGATCGGCAATCCGACCGGCATGTTCCGCTGGCAGGCGGGCAAGTGGCAGCGGATCGCCGAACAGGACACGCCCGGCAGCCTGTCGGTGAACACGCTGCTCGAAGACCGCGACGGGACGCTCTGGGCCGCTTGCGACGGCGGCTTGTTGCGCATTCGCAAAAAGACCGTGGGCACGCTGCGCGCCGAAGGGGCGGCGACGTCGGGCACCGCATATGCGCTGTGGCGAACTCCTGAGGGCGGCGCGTGGGTGGGCTACAAGGGGCGTGCGGTCCGTCTGACCGCTGGAGAGGGGAGGCTGTTGCAGACCGTGTATCTTGACACGGATGTGCCGGTCAGCGCCTTGCTCCAGGATGCGACTGGCTGCGTGTGGCTGGGCACGCTGGGCGGCGGACTTTTCAGGTATCACGCCGGTACGCTGACGCTGGTGACCCAGAGCGACTACAGCATGCCGGTCGTGCATACGGTACACGCGTTGCTGGAAGATCCTGCGCTGGGCATTCTCGTCGGTACGCCGCAGGGGCTGATGCGGATCGGGACGGGCGGCGAGCTGGTGCCCGCCGAGGTGTACGGCACGCGGGTGCCGGAACCTGTGCGCGCGCTGAGTCGGGACGCGGACGGGACGCTCTGGATCTGCTGTGAGCGGGTCGGCGTCTTGCGGATCGCAAAGGATGGAAGCAAGCGCATCATCGGCAGAGAGGCAGGGCTGGCCGGAGATCCCCGCGTGGTGTACCGCGATTCAAAGGGTAACGTGTGGATCGGCACGACCTCCGGGCTTTTTGCGGTGAGGGCGGATGCGGCGGTCTCGATGGGGCGGCCGGCGGGCGTGTTTGACGATGCGGTGTTGCAGATCGACGAGGATGCCGGGCGGCGTCTCTGGCTAGGCACGACGCGCGGCTTGCAGTGCGTGTTTGTCGACGATCTGGCGCAGTTGGAGCGCGCGGAACAGGACGCGTCGGCGGGCACCATCCGCATGCTGCACCTCGGGGTGGCGGACGGGTTGGCGGGGGAGCGCTGCATGGGGGGGGCTGCGACTGCGGGCGGCGTTGAGAAGGGGCGGCTCTGGTTTGCCTTCGAAAACGGTGTGGCGCTGGTCGATCCCCGCAAGGTTGAGTTTTCCGGGCGGCCGCCTGACGTGGCGATCGAACGGATCCTCGTGAACGGGCAGAAGGTGTTCGACAATGTGGACTCAACGCGATCCGAGATGGTTTTCGCACCAGGCGCGCGGAGCGTCACCTTTCACTTTGCGGCCTTGTCGCCAGGCGAGCACGACTCAATCCGTTTCCGCTACCGGATCGGCGGGGTGCGCACAGGGTGGTCGCCGGTTCAGGCGGAACGGGTGGCCGCGTTCGAGTGGCTGCCGCCCGGGCGCTACACGCTTCAGGTGATTGCGGAGGCGGGCGGCACGTGGAATTTGGAGGGAGTCGTTCTCGCATTCGAGGTGAAGGCTCACTTTTGGCAGACTGCGTGGTTCTATCTGACGTTGGCACTGCTGCTGACAGCCGTGGTGTTTCTGATCGCGCGCTGGATGCTGTGGCACCGGTATCAGTTACAGATGGCGATGCTCAAGCGCGAAGAGGCCTTGTCGCTTGAGCGGGCCAGGATTTCGCGCGACATCCACGACGACCTGGGAAATGGTCTCTCGGTGGTGGCCACGCTGAGCGAACTGGCGCACAACGACGTGGAGAAGGGCGCGGTTCACAAGCGGCTGGACCAGATCTACGAGGTGGCCAACGAGTTGGCGCGTAACGTGGACGAGATCGTCTGGGCGGTGAATCCGGCGAACGATGGCTGGGAGCCCTTCTTAAGCTATTTCGAGCAGTACACCGAGTATTTCTTAGGCAACTCCGGGCTGCGCTTCCACTTCTTCCGCCCCGCGGATTTGGTGACGCGTGCGATTGCCTCCAAGACGCGTCACCACCTGTTGTTGGCTGTGCGTGAAGCGGTCGGTAACGTTCTCAAGCACGCGGCGGCCAAACAGGTGAAGATCGTGATGCGCATTGACGGTGACGTGCTGGAAGTGTGCGTCGAAGACGACGGTGTCGGGTTTGACACGTCGCGGCAGGCGGGGGTCGGTCATGACGGACTCAGCAACATGACGCGGCGGATGCGTGAAGCTGGCGGCCTGGTCAGGCTTGAGAGCGCGCCCGGAAAAGGGACGCACGTGACTTTCCGCGTGCCGATCAACTGAGCCGGAAGCTTCTTGTCGTTTTCTGGCTATGTGTGATATATAATGAACGTTCAAACGGACAAACGGCTATTGCACCCTTTGGAACCCATCATGAATACCTTATTCACCGCATCGGAGCGTTTCGCCTTAGATCAGGAATCGCCCATTCCGCTCTATCATCAGATCGAGAAAGTCGTTCTGGATCGCATGGCATCTGAGGGCGCGGTCGGGAGCATTCTGCCGACTGAAAAGGCGGTGATGGCGATGTTCGGCGTGAGCAGGGCCACGGCCCGCAAGGCGTATGAGGGTCTGACGAGCAAGGGCTTGATCGAGCGTCGCCGCGCGCTCGGCACCCGCGTGATCAGCCAGGAGATTTCAGAAGATCTCGGGCGTCTGAAGAGTTTCTCGGAAGAGATGAAGCTCAAGGGCTTGGAGGTCTGCTCCGAGCTGCTGAAGACCGGAAAGCACAGGCCGGAGCCGCTGATTGCCAGCAAGATGCGGTTGGAGCCGGGCGAGGAAACCTACTATGTGCAGCGTCTCCGGGGCTCCAGCGCCTTTTTTCCGATCGTGCTGCTCACCTCGGATATCCCGGTGCGTTTCGGCGTCGATCCGCGCAAGGAACTGGGCGACTCCCTCTACCGGCTGATCGAGGAACAGCACCGCATCGCAATCGAGTGGGCGGAGGAAGAAATCAAATCTGCGCGCGCGACCGAAACAGAGGCGCGGCTGCTGCGCATCCAGCCTGGCGATGTCGTCCTCGTGATGGAGCGTCTGACCTACACGCGTATCGACGAGCGCCCCATCGAATTCGTGCGGGGCGTCTACCGTCCTGAGCACTACACGTTTTCCATCCGCCTCAAGCGCTGAGCGGTGCCACGCCCCGGGCTCGTGCCTTGGGAGCGGGGGTTCGGAAAATGTGGAGTAGGTTGAATTGCGGGTGTATTGATCTGCGCCGGTTATGCTAAAATGCCGCGTTTTTTTTTCACTGTTGTTCGTCCGTAAGGCGCTAATGTGCGTGCCGGATGTGGAGGAGATGACGATGAGTGACTTGCGGCCGGGGGATCACCCGGTTCTGATTTTCGATGGCGCGTGTGGAACGACCTTGCAGACGATGCATGTGCCCGCGTCGGCCTGGCAGGGGTACGACGGATGCAACGAGATTCTCAACGTATCCGCGCCGTCGGTGGTCGTCGAGTTGCACAGGGCCTTTCTCGAAGCCGGGGCGCAGGTCGTGGAGTCCAACACCTTCGGAGCGTCCCGCATCGTTCTGGCCGAGTACGGGCTGGAGGATCGGGTTCGCGAGATCAATATGGCGGCGGTCGAGAATGCGCGGAAGGCCATGGAAGGTCTTCCGGGGCGCTATGTGGCCGGTTCGGTCGGTCCGACCACCAAGCTGCCGTCGCTCGGGCATATCTCGCGCGACGCGCTCTTCGCGGCGACGCAGGAGCAGGTCGAGGCCCTTCTTGAGGCGGGCGTGGATCTGCTGGTGTTTGAGACCTGCCAGGATCTGCTTCAGTTGAAGACCTCACTGGTGGCCGCTTTCGAGGCGTTCGAGCGCGTCTCACGCAGCGTTCCGGTCATGGCGTCTGTGACGGTGGAGCGCACCGGCACGATGCTGGTGGGCACGGACATCGCGGCTGCGGCGGTGACGCTTGAGCCTTTCTCGCTGTTTTCGCTGGGCCTGAACTGCGCGACGGGACCGGCCGATATGGAGTCGCATGTCCGCTATCTGTCGCAGCAGTGGCCGGGGCGCTTGTCATGCATGCCGAATCAGGGCATGCCCGAGGTCGTCGGAGGCCAGACGGTTTATCCGCTTTCTCCGGAGGAGTACGGGCGGCACATGCGGTTTTTTGTCGAACATTACGGGGTCAGCGTGGTCGGGGGGTGCTGCGGCACCTCCCCGGCACACATCCGGGCGGTTGTGGCAGCGCTCAACGGTGTGAAACCCGCCGCACGGAGTGTCGAAGTATGAAGCCATCCGTCTCCAGTCTCTATCAGGCCGTGGAACTCAGGCAGCAGATTCCGCCTCTGCTCATTGGCGAGCGGACGAACGCGAACGGCTCGAAGCTATTCCGCGAGCGCCTGTTGGCGGACGACTACCAGGGCTGCCTGCAAATCGGACTCGAGCAGGAGGCGAACGGCGCGCAGGTGCTTGATCTGTGCGCGGCCTATGCCGGGCGCGACGAGCTGCGTGACATGGTGCAACTGGTCACCCTGTTTGCCCGCTCGGTGAAGCTGCCGGTGATGATCGACTCGACGACGCCCGAGGTGATCGAGGCGTGCCTGAAGCTCTATCCCGGAAGGTGCATCGTCAACTCCATCAACCTGGAGGACGGCGGGCGCACGGCGCGCCGCGTCTGCGGGCTGCTGAAGAAGTATGGGGCGGCTGTGGTGGCGCTGACGATCAATGAGAAGGGCATGGCCATGACGGCCGAGGAGAAGGTCGCGACGGCCCGCCGCATCTACGATATCGCCGTTGGCGAGTTCGGCTTGCGCCCCTCGGATCTGCTGTTCGACGCGCTGACCTTCACGGTGGGCGCGGGTGACGTCACGCTGCGCGACGCGGCGGTGCAGACGCTGCGCGCGATCCGCGAGATCAAGGCGGCCCTTCCCGGCGTGGGTACGGTGCTGGGGGTGAGCAACATTTCGTTCGGTCTCTCGCCCGCGTCGCGCAAGGTGCTCAACTCGGTATTTCTGCACGAGGCGGTTGCTGCGGGGCTGGACGCGGCGATCATCGATGCGGGCAAGGTGCTTCCGCTGGCCCGCATTCAGGAGGCGGACCGCGCGGTCTGCCTGGAGCTGCTGTACGACCGGGGCGGGGAGCAGGAGCAGGGGCCGCTGGTTCGCTTCATCGAGCACTTCAAGGCTGCGGCCCCGGCGGGCGCGGCGGACAAGCCGAAGCCGAAGACGCGCTTTGAGGGGCCCGAGCAGGCGGTCTACGAGCAGGTTTTGGAGGGCTCCAAGGAGCACCTCGAGGACAACCTCTCGATGCTGCTGCAGCGGCTGTCGCCGCTGGCGATCATCAACCAGATTCTCGTGCCGGCGATGCGGCATGTGGGCGAACTTTTCGGCAGCGGCGAGCTGCTGCTGCCGTTTGTCCTGCAATCCGCGGAAGTGATGAAAAAGGCGGTGTCGTGGCTGGAGCCGCTGATGGAGAAGGGCGAGGTCCGCCAGCAGACGCGCGTGCTGCTGGCCACGGTGCAGGGCGACGTTCACGACATCGGCAAGAATCTGGTCGATATCATTTTGAGCAACAACGGCTACAAGGTGTTCAACCTCGGTATCAAAGTGCCGACCGAGACCATCATCGAGAAGGCACGGGAGCATCAGGCCGACGTGATCGGGCTGAGCGGGCTGCTCGTGAAGTCGGCGATGGTCATGCGGGAGAGCATGCGGCAGTACCGCGAGGCCGGGCTGACGCAGCCGATCCTGCTCGGCGGGGCCGCGCTGACGCCGCGCTTTGTGGCCGAGTCGTGCGCCCCTGAGTATGGCGCGCCGGTGGTCTATTGTGCGGACGCCTTCGCCGGCCTCAAGGCGGTGAGAGCGCATGAGGAGGGGCGGCTGGTTTCGACCGTCTGGACGCCGTCGGGCACGGTGGCTGCGCTGAAGCCGGGTGTGCGCGGCGCCGAGGTGACGAGGGACAATCCGGTTCCTGTGCCGCCGTTCCTGGGCCTGCGGCACGTCGAGTCGATCGACCCGGCCGCAGTGCTGCCGTATGTGAACCTGCAGGCGCTGTTCCGAGGGCGGTGGGGTTACCGGCGCGCCAAACTGACGGCCGACGATTACGACCGGCTCATTTCAGAGACCGTTCAGCCGATCTACGACGGCTTGGTGCGGCGTGCCGTGGAAGAGGGGCTGATCCAGCCGCGGGTTGCCTACGGGTACTACCGCTGTTTCAGCGCGGGCGACGCGGTGCATGTCGAGGATGCCGGCACCACGCACGTCTTTCATTTTCCGCGCCAGGCAGAGTCTCCGCACCTGTGCATTGCCGACTATTTCATGTCGGCGGAAGAGGGCGGGGATATTGCGGGGTTCTTTGTGGTGTCGGTCGGCGACGTCATCGATCGCGAGGCGCATGCGCTGTACGAGGCGAACCGTTATCATGACTATCTGATGCTGCACGGCTTCGGGGTCGAGGTGACGGATGCGCTGGCCGAGTATTGGCATGCGGTGATGCGGCGCGAGCTGGGTATTGCGGGGGCTGAGCCGACAGACCTGACCGGTTATGTGACGCAGGGTTACCAAGGCTCACGATTTGGCTTCGGCTACCCCGCGTGTCCCGATCTGGAGGCGCACCGCCCGGTGTTCGCGCTGCTGCGGCCCGAGCGGATCGGGGTGACGCTGACAGAAACGATGCAGATGGTGCCCGAGCTGTCGACGTGCGCGATTGTCGCGCACCACCCGCAAGCCAAGTACTTCGCCGTGTGAGTGTGACGTTTCATCTGTTTCAGGAGGTGGCTTATGCAAATGATCTGCGTGAATTGCGGGTATATCTACAATCCTGAGGCGGGTGACCCGCTGAGCGGGGTTGTGCCCGGGACCGGGTTCGATTCGCTTCCCGAGGGGTGGGTGTGCCCGCTGTGCTATGCGGGCAAGGAGGCTTTTGACCCGCTGCGCTGACAAAAGGTTGACTAAACTTATGAAACACAATCGGCTGCTGATACCCGTCGCCCTGCTGCTGGCTCCTCTGGCTGCGCGCTGCGCCACCGAGGCGGTCACGCGAGAGCTGGAACCCACGCTTGTCCGCTCCGCAGCAGCGGACTGGCCGCAATGGCGCGGCCCGTGCCGGGATGGGATCTCCGCTGAAAAAGGGCTGCTGCAATCGTGGCCCGAAGGCGGTCCGAAACTGTTGTGGAAAGTCTCCGGCGTCGGCCACGGCTACTCGTCCCCGATCATCGTGGCGGACGGCGTCTACATCACAGGCGATAAGGGCAAAGAGCTGATCATCAGCGCATTTACGCTCGAGGGTCAGCCGCGCTGGAGGACAGCGAACGGCGAGCCCTGGAAGAAATCGTATCCGGGTGCCCGATCCTCCTGTAGCTTCGACGACGGCAAGCTGTACCACTTGAATGCTCACGGGGTTTTGGCGTGCCTGGATGCCGCGACGGGTGGCGTCACGTGGGCTGTGAACGTGCTGGAGCGCTATGAGGCGAAGAACATCATGTGGGGCATCAGCGAGTCGGTGCTGGTGCAGGGTGAGCGCGTCTATGCGACGCCTGCGGGAGCCAAGGGGCTGATGGTTGCTCTCGACAAGCGGACGGGCGCGCCGGTATGGGCGACACCGGCGCTCGAGGGTGAGCAAGCTTCCTACTCCTCGCCGCTGCTCATTCAGGCGGGCAAGCGCATGCTGCTGGTCAACGGCGGGTCGAAGAACGTGTTTGCCGTGGACGCCGAGACGGGGGCCCTGGCTTGGCAACTGCCGCAGGCGGACCCCAAGAACACGGTCTGCACCACACCGGTGCTGGCCGGACGGCTGCTGGTGTTCACGAGTGCCAGTCGGGACTATGGCGCGGTATCTGGCGTCAGCCTGGGCGAAGGCTCGGTGTCGCGCGTGTGGACACGCGAACTAAAGATCGGTCATGGCGGAACGGTCTGCGTAGGCGGCCGGCTGTACGGATCAAGCAGTCGCGGCGACATGCTCGGTTGGGCCGCGATCGACGCCGAGACCGGCGTGCCGACACAGGTGAGGGCGGCGGGCGACCTGTCTGACGGCTCGATGATTTTCGCCGACGGGCGGCTTTACTGCCTGACCGCGCGTGGCCTGATGACTCTGCAGGAGGTGACGGCTGCGGGGCTCCGAACCGTCGGCTCATTCCAGTTGGCCGTTGAGGGGAAAGGGCAGGACGCCTGGGCCCATCCGGTTGTATGCCAAGGCCGGCTGTTCTTGAGGTATCACGATACGCTGTACTGTTACGACGTCCGGAGGTGACGCCTCGGGCTTTTCAGTGTCGGGCTTTTCAGTTGAAACGCCGGGGTCAACTTGTAATAATGCTCCCCATGTGGTCGATGCATACGAATGGCTTGAGACGGAGGTTCCGTCCGGTTTTGTCCGGCGCGCTTCTGGTCTTTTTTTCTGGAGCGGCCGGCGCGCAGCAGGACGGGCCCCGGCTGCCGCGCGTGGCGCCGCCGGCGGCGCCGATTTATTCGAAGGACGGGGCGGTGACGGTGCATGCGCCTGCGAACAAGGCGGGCTATCGGGGCCCGGTGCTGATCTTTGTTGACCGCACGCGCGAGGACCTGCAGCGCACGGTTCGCCTGAAGCTGGGTTCGGCGAACTGCCCCTTGGAGGTCGCCATCGGCGGCAAAAGCGACGGGGACAAGCGGGTGCTGGCGACGCGGCTGCGCGACGGCGCGGGCGGCGTGCGAGAGCGCATTGAGCTGCCTGATCCTGAGGCTGCGGAGCTGGCGGCGTTCCGCCGGGCGGTCTGCGTGGCCCTGCTGCGGTCGTGGATGGTGGATGCGGGCGGCACGGACGAGACGATGCGGGACTTGCCGGTGTGGCTGATCGACGGCGTGGTGCGGAACATGGACCGGGAGGTGCGGTTGGCGGACGCGGACCGTGCGCAACTGCTGTGGTCTAAGGCGTGCCTGCCGACGGCTGCGGAGCTGTTCGCGTTTGACAGCCTGGCGGCCTCGCGCGAGCCGGCGGTGGGTGCGGCGCTGGCGGGGTGGTTTCTGGAGAAGCGTCCGGCGGGCAGCCCGTTTGAGGCGCTGTTGCGCGGGGCGGCGACCGGCACGGGGTGGAGCGTCAGCCGGGTGTCGCGCCTGCTGGCGGGCACGGAAGACCGGGCGGTCTTCGATGAGACGCTGGACCTCTGGTTCCTGTCTGAGCGGCGGCAGGTGATCAAGCCCGGCACCACGACGGACGGGATCGTGCGGCGCTTCCGGTCGTGCCTGTTGCTCTATCCTGCGGATTATGGTAAGACTATTGACGCCAGCAAGGCGTGGCTGACGTTTCAGGAGCTTGTTGCGCGAGCGGACGATCCGGTGATCCGGCGCGGCGCGCAGTCCAAGGCCGTGCGCGTGAAGGTGGCGGCGTTGGGGCGCGATGGTATGCTTCTTGCTGTTTCAGATTCATACGTGCGTTTTCTGGAAGCGTTCGCGCGTGGCGCAAAGCCTGGGGAGTTGTCACGTCTGCTGATGCAGGCGGAGGGGCTGCGCGGGGATCTGGAGCGAAGGACGGCGCGCGGCGAGGTCTTGCAGCGGCCGGTGGGCGGGTGATTCGCAGTCGATTGCGGAAGCGCGGGCGTATTTAAGGCGGCAGGTGACATGAAGAAGACGGCGAGTGGGCAAAAGACGATCGTGGGCAAGATCCATCCGGACGTGCTGTCGTTCACGGTCGGCAAGGATCCGGTGCTGGATCTCGAGCTGGCGGTATGGGATTGTCTGGGGACGGCGGCGCATGTGACGATGCTTTCCAAGATGCGCGTCAAGCCTGCGATTCTGGGGACTGAAGAACGCAACCAGGTGGTGGCGGCGCTGGTGGACGTGATGCGCGAGGCTGACGCCGGAGCCTTTACGATCACCGAGGCTGACCAGGACGTGCATCTGGCGGTGGAGCGCCGGCTGACCGAGCGGCTGGGCGAGCTGGGCCGCAAGGTTCACACGGGCCGGAGCCGCAACGATCAGGTGGCGGTGGACATCCGGCTGCATGCGCGCGACCAGCTTTTGGGGCTGACCGGCGAGGTGGCCGAACTGGCCGAGGGGCTCGTGGCGTTCGGCAAGCGGCACGAGCGGGTGCCGATGGTGGGGCGCACGC
>CAYMLQ010000162.1:0-11943 GCA_964390795.1 uncultured Lentisphaeraceae bacterium | reverse complement strand
TGGCCGGGCAGAATCTGGCCGAGGTGGTCAAGGCGTTCGAAGGCAGCGTCACCGATGTCACCTCCACGCTGATGAACAGCGGCTACGCGCGTTCTCTGGAAAATGAGGCGGACGCGGCGGCCGTGCAGATTCTGACGCGTGCGGGTTACCGGCCTCAGGCGCTGGTTGAGCTGCTGACGGAGATGAAAACGCGTCTGGCGTCCGACACGCGCGGGTTCGGCAAGACCCATCCGACGCCGGAGTCGCGCATCCAGCACGTCAAAGGCCTGCCGGGCAGTCTGGTGGCGCCGGCCTCGCCCGCGGCGCGGCAGCAGCGCTTCGATGCGGCGCTCACGCAAGCACGGTAGGCACACCCATGGAAAACAGAGGCCATCGTCTGACTGAATGGGAGCGGGCACACGCCTGTCCCCGTCTTAGGGTCACCTACTGGGAGCGGGGACACGCCTGTCCCCGTCTTGCGGACGATGCGTAAGCGCGTGCTCCAGAGCCTGTGCGTCGGATGCGGGGCCGCTGCGCTTGCGCTCGCTTTCTGGTTTGCGGATGCGCTGGATCGCTTCGAAGCGTCGACCTGGGCGTGGCGCGTGGCGCAGTTTGCGCCCGGGCGCGTGCCGTGCCCGGACGTGAAGGTGATCCTCATCGATCAGGCGAGCTTGGACTGGGGTGCAGCGGCGGAGCGGGGCTGGACCTGGCCCTGGCCGCGCGAGGTGTATGCGCCGCTGCTCGAGGTGTGCCGTCGCGGCGGCGCGCGCGTCGTGGGGTTCGACCTGCTCTTCACTGAGCCGTCGGGCTACGGCGTGGCCGACGATGAGGCGCTGGGCGCGGCGATCCGCGCCACTCCCAGGTTCGTCGGCGCGGCGTTCTACGGAAGCGACCGCGTGACGCTGCCGATTCCGGCGGTGGCCACAAACGCTGCCGTGCTGGCGAACGTGAAAGACGAGCCTGACCCCGATGGCGTGTTCCGGCGCGCGACGCTGTTCAGCGAGGTCGCAGGGCGCAGGGTGCCCTCGCTGGCCTTGGCGATGTGGCAGCAAGGCGCTGTCACAGGCGCGGCGCGGGCGTTGCCGCTGGACGGCAGGAACCGTCTTCTGCTGAACTTCGCGGGGCGGGATGGCCGGCACGCGACGTTCGGCGCGGCGGCGGTGATTCATTCGGGCCTGCAACTTCTGAGCGGCGAAATACCGCGTGTCGCGCCAGCGGTCTTCAGCAACGCGTACGTGCTGGTGGGCGTCAGCGCGCCAGGGCTGATGGACGTGCGGCCGACGCCGGTCAACCGGGTCAACCCGGGCGTCGAGATCCATGCGACCGTGCTCGACAATCTGCTGACAGGCGACTTTCTGTGCGACGCGCCGCCTGTGGCCGTGACGCTGTTCGTTCTGCTTCTGGGCTGGGCTGCCGCCGGGCTTGTGCTGCGGGCGCGGAACGCCCGCCAAACGTCGCTGGCGTTTTTGGTCTGCCTGCCCGTGCCGGTGGCCCTGTCCTTTGCGGGTTATGCTGCGGGCTACTGGTGGCCCATGGTCGTGGGCGTGCTTGCGGTGGTGTTGGCCTTGATCGGAGCGACGCTGGTGAATTACGCCACGGAGGGTCGCCAGCGGGTCTTTATCCGCAACGCCTTCCGCCACTATTTGGGTGACGAGGTGATCGAACAGATCCTGGCAGATCCGAGCCGCCTGAAGCTGGGCGGAGAAAAGCGTGAGCTGACGGTCTTCTTCTCGGACATCGAAGCGTTCTCGACCTTTTCCGAAAAGCTGGAGCCGGAGGTGCTGACCGCCTTGCTCAACGACTATCTCAGCGACATGAGCGCGATCATCCAGGAGGAGGGCGGCTACCTCGACAAGTACATCGGCGATGCGATCGTAGCGTTCTGGAACGCTCCGGTCAAACAGCCGGACCATGCCGCGCGCGCCTGCCGCGCCGCCTTGCGCTGCCAGCGAAAACTCGCTGAGCGGCGTGCGGAGTACGCGCGCGAGACGGGCGTCGTGCTGCGGGCCCGCATCGGCTTAAACACGGGGTACGCGATTGTCGGCAACATGGGGTCGCACGAGCGCTTCAACTACACGATTCTGGGTGACGCGGCCAATCTCGCCTCTCGTCTGGAGGGCGCGAACAAGTCATTCGGAACCTATCTGATGGTCTCGGAGGGTACGTGGCAGAGTTCCGGAGGCGACTGGGTGGGGCGCGAGCTGGCGCTGCTGCGCGTGGTGGGGCGGCAAGCCCCTGTGCGGGTTTACGAGCTGGCGGGATTTCCGGGCGAGGAGCGTCCGGCGGCATGGGACGATTTTAAAGACGGGCGGGCGCTCTACGAGGCGGGGCGTTTTAGCGAAGCCCAGGCGCTGTTCGCGCGGTGGCCGGACGACCCGGCGGCGTGCGCCTATGCGGCGCGTTGCGCTCGGGCGCTGACGGCGTCGGCTGCGGGCGATCCCGGCGTGTGGGAACTGACAGAGAAATAGGCGCGAAGGAAAGGATGACGTATGAACGATTTGACTGGCTGGAGTCTGGCGACCGTGGCTGGTGTGGCCGTGGTGGCGGCGGGATACCTGGCACGCACGGCCTTTGGCAGACGCATGGAAAAGATGGGACGCGCGGAGCCTTCGGCGCGCATGAGGCTGATGGCGGTGTGGGGGCGGCTGGTGCCAGCCGCGACCGTGCTGGTGTTGTCGTGGCCGGTGCTGGCGGGGCTCCGCCTGCACGGCGGCTTCTGCGTGTGGGCTGACGCGCACGACGCATTCTTCCGTGCGTGGTACGCCTTCTGGTGGCTGCTGTTGCTGATCGACGGCTGCGAGTGCGCGCTACGATTGGTTTACGTATTGCGCAGGCGGCCCTTTCCCATTCCGAGCCTGATCCGCAACATCCTCTACGTTTTGCTGATCGCCGGCGCGCTGCTGGTGGTGGCCAAAAGTATTCTGATCTACGACATCTCCACCGCGCTAGCCTCTACAGCGCTGCTGACGGCGGTGATCGGCTTTGCGCTTCAGGGCGTGTTGGGCAATCTGCTGGCGGGCATGTCGATGCACATTGTGCGGTCGACGGTGCCGGGCGACTGGGTGGCCGTCGGCGAGGTGGAGGGCGAGGTGGTCGAGACCAACTGGCGCGAGACGCGCTTGCGGACGGTGGGCGGCCATTTGCTGGTCGTGCCCAACAGCAAGGTGGCCGAATCGGTGATCCACAACATGACCCATCCGACGCCGCTGCGGCGCATCAGCGTCGCGGTCGGTGCCAGCTACTCGGACGCTCCCGCCGAGGTGATCGCGGCGCTCGAGGCCTCCGCGCTGGGGGTGCCGGAGGCGGCGCGCGAGCCCAGGCCGAATGCGGTCCTGACGGAGTACAAGGATTTCGGCATCAATTACGAGCTGCGCTTCTGGACGAACCGGTACTTTGACCGCGCCAAGCTGATCAGCGACGTGCAGTGCCGGATCTGGTATCAGTTCAAGCGGCAGGGGATTGAAATCCCCTTCCCGATGAGCGACAAGCTGCTGAATGATTTCATGGCGGTGGTCTATCAGCAGCGCACGATGCAGCCCGACGATACGGTGGTGGAGGGGCATCTGGCCGAATTGCGGCAAAGCGATTTCTGCCGCAGGTTGCTGCTGGACGCGCAGGGTCTGCCGTTGGTCGACGATGAGTCGTTACGTCCTGTCGTGCGCATGATGCGGCGCGTGCAGTACACAAGGGGCGAGGTTCTGTTCGGCCAGGGCGAGGTTGGCGAGACGGCCTATGTGCTGGTGAAGGGGACGGTAAACGGGCGGGTCGAGTTCGACGCGGACGTGCCGCCCCACACGTTCAGCGTGCAGACCGGCGCGTTGCTGGGCGAGATGAGCCTGGTCACGGGGCTGCCGCGGACCGCCACGCTGCATGCGGCGGACGAAGTCGAACTGCTGGAGATACCAAAGGCCGCGTTTGTGCAGCTTCTGGGCGTGCGTGCGGACATCCCTGACAAGCTGGCCGAGCTGGTGTCTCAGCGAGCGGCTCAGAACGCGGCCACATTCGCTCAGATGAAGGCGATGCCGCAGGCCGGGCTGCAGGAGTCGCTGCAGCGCGACAGCATCCTCAAGCGCTTCATGCGCATGCTGTCGTTCGGGAGCTAGCGTGATAAGGAGTATTTAGGAGTTAGGAGTTAGGAGTTGAATCGCCCCCCCCCCCGAGCCATCCTTTGCGCTTGAGGCGCTCGGGGCGATGCGCTATTGTAACGGCCAATCCGGTGCGGGGCGCACCGTACGATGGATGAGGGAGAGGACGAGAACATGGCTGCTCCAATCATGACACTTGCAGAGAGAAACCAGTGGATGCGGCTTTACACGCTGGCGGAACAGTTGGACCAGCTCGAACCGTGGCACTGGATGGGGGGCGCCGACTGCTTCGGCATTTCCGTGCCGAGTTGGGATGAGCCCTGTTTTGTGATTTTCGGCGGCCAGCCGAAAGAGTTCAGGAACGTCCGTTTCCTGGTGGGCTGGAAAGCATTTTATGATCTGGTGACGAGGCTCGCGGATCCCTCCAAGCAGGTGGCCACGTGGCTGCTTGAGATCCGCATGATCGAATTGCTGTTCGTGAGCGACAATCTGCTGTTTGAGCACGAGCAGGCGTTTCTCAAAACGCTCAAGCGCTCGGCTAGCGAGGCTTGCTCCACCCCGATGTTTCGCTCGATTGTCCCGGGTTATCATCCGTGGCTGCCGGATGAGCGGGAGCGGCGGCTGCTCGAAATTGCGGTCTATCAGGCATTCGGCATGGCGATGCGCGTGGAGGCGGACGGGACGCTGCTAAAGACGCGTTTTCCGAGTGAGATTCTGATGCGCAAGCAGGATGCGCAGGGCGTGTGGCAAGATACGTGGTCCAAGGTTCAGGAAGTCGGTGATGAGGAGGTTGATGTCCGCATCGAGTCCCGGCGGCTTCAGACGATTCGCGGCCTGCCGATGCAGCCGGTGACGTTGCAGTTGGATCTGGTCTTCACGCCGCTCAGAATCCTGCCGGACGGGACTCGCCCGCAAACGGCGTATGTGCTACTGGCCGTGGATGCCAAGAGCGGGTTCATCGTCGCGGGCGAGTTGCTGCAGGCGACGGAGGGCATTGCGCAGATGTGGGCGCTGATACCCGAGAAGCTGTTGGAGATGTTCGAGCAGCTCGGGGGGTGCCCTGAGGTGATCGAAATTCAGACGGATCGTATGGCCAACCTGTTGCGTCCTCTGAGCGAGCTGCTGCCGTTCAAAATGGTGCGGCGAGAGCAGCTCGTCATGCTCGATAAGGCCCGGGAGCATTTGAGCACGTTCATTGCGAAGGAGGGGGCGGCTGAGGCGTAGCTCGGTTGCGGCGGAGACCGAGCAGGAGCGCCCCCGAGAGCAGTATCGATACGCCGAAGGCGGGCAGGAACGCCGCCGAGAGCCGTCCCCAGGCGCCCACGGCCGCATAGACCAGCGAAACGCCCGCGTTGCCCAGTGCGGTGACGGCAAGCACGCGGGCGAGGGGCTGTCGCGACAGTCCGCTAAAGAGCACCGATGCTTCGGCGAGCACCGGCACGGGGCGCAGGGCCAGCAGCATCCAGACGCCGTAACGGGTTTGAAAGGTCTTTAGCAGTGCGGCCTCATCTCTGCCGATCAGCCGCTCAGCTGCGGTCGAGGCGGTGCGCCCGAGGGCGTATCCGGCTGCGGTGCTAAGGCTCATGCCGACGAACGAGGCGCACGCGCCGCAGGCAAAGCCGAGCGTCATGCCGCAGGCGGTGCTGACCAGGCTGGAGGGCACGGGCATCACGATGTCCACCGCCAGCAGCAGCGTGAGCAGCGCGCCCGTGTAGAGGCGCTGAGCGTCGGCCTGCTCCAGCAGACGCCCGGTCCAGGCGTCGATGCTCGCGCCGAACAGGCAGAAGGGCACGATGATGGCCAGCAGAAGGGCGGCGAGCAGCGCCAGCGTTCGATAGGGGACGGTGTTCATAGGTACACGATAGCAAAAAACCCGTGAGGGTGGAGAGTTCGAAAAATGAGGGAACAGGCGCTTTCTGTGCAGGGTATTGTCGATTTGGCCAGTGCGTTTTACGGGTCGGCGGTGCTGTTCGCCGCGCTGGAATCCGATCTTTTCACGGCTGTTCGGCGTGAGGGCAACAGCGTCAGCGCGGAAGTCTTGGCGGCCAAGTTGGGTCTCGACGCGCGCGGCTTGCGGCTGCTGCTCGACGCGTGCGTGGCGGTCGGGCTCCTGGTCAAGCAGGGTGCGTGTTATGCCAACACGCCTGCTGCCGATCTCGCGCTAGTCACGGGCGCTCCCCACGACCTGACGCGCGCCGTACGCTACAACCGCGATGTCTATCCGGCCTGGGGGCGGTTGACTGAATTGGTGAGAAGCGGCAGTCCTGTCGAGGCACCGGAAGTGCATCTCGGCGAGGACGCGGAGCGCACGCGCCGGTTCGTGCTGGCGATGCACGGACGCGCGTTGGGGATCGGCCGGTCGGTTGTGCCGATGCTGGATCTCGGCGGCTGCCGCAGACTGTTGGATCTGGCGGGCGGACCCGGCACCTATGCGTCCCTGCTGGCGCATGCCCACCCGGAACTCACGTGTGTAACCGTCGACCTGCCCGCCGTGTCGGAGGTCGCCGCAGAGCTGGTGCGGGAGGCCGGGCTAGCGGAGCGGGTGCTCTGTCAGCCGGGCGACTACCACACGGACACGTATGAGGCGGACGCCTTCGACGCGGTGACGATTTTCGGCGCGCTGCATCAGGAGTCGCCGCAGCAGATCGTCGCGATCCTGAAGCGGGCGCACGCGGCGCTCAAGCCGGGCGGCCGCATCTTTGTCTTGGATATGATGACGGACGCTTCACACACGCAGCCGGCCTTTTCGGCGCTGTTCGCAGTCAACATGGCGCTGACGACTCAGAACGGCTGGGTGTTTTCTGACGAGGAACTCAAGGGCTGGCTGCACGAGGCGGGGTTTGAGGGGGGCGACACGCGTCCGGTGCCGCCGCCGATGCCGCACTGGCTGGTCTGCGCGCGCAAGCCGGGTCACTTGCGGCAGTAGACGCCTTCGAAGATGGTCTTGCCGTAGTGGGAAAGGATGCAGTAGGGGCCTTTTTCCCGGAACTCGAACTGCATGTCCTTGGAGACATAGCGCATGCCAGAAGAGGACAGCGCCTGATAGAGCACAATCCGTTTGCCGTCGGGGAATTGCAGGCGCACTTTTCCTTCAAAGGTGCAGACGATTCCGCTGGAAAGCGTCTTGGAGCGTTTCTCTTCGCCATACGCCACGTGCAGCACCTCGGCGTCCATGTTGATGAAACGCGTCTCGCGTTTGACTTCAAACCGCATGCTGGCGCAGCCGCAAAGCGCGACCAGAACGGATAGGGCCGCCAGCGTTCTTACGCTGGCGCACAGACGGAAGAAGGATCGAGTCGTTAACATGTCAGTAGTGTAGCGCGTGCGGCCCTCCGCCGCAAGGGAATCGCCGATTATGTCAGGCTTCAGGGCAGCACCTGCACGCGGTAGAAGCGGAACGGCCCGGCGGTCTCGGCGTAGAGCGTCAGCGTCTCCGCCGCCGCCGTGACGGTCTGGACGGCGGGCGCGCCCTCCGGCGTTACGGCAAAGGCGGCCGCAGCCCACGCCCCCGCAGCCAGATCCGTTGAGGACTCCAGCGTGTAGCGCCGGCCTGGAACCGTCTGAACCACCAGCCCGAGCCGCCCGTTCGCGGCCTCCGGCAGGTCGACGAAGCGCAGTAGGCTCGCCGCCGCAGCGGGGTCGGTGCCGGCTGCAAACTCTCGCCAGTTGGCGAAGCCGTCGCCGTCACCGTCGGCCAGCTCGCTCTCCGCTAGGCTGAGCCCGTTGGTCAGCCCGTTGTCGGCCAGCCACCACTCGGGCGTGCCCTGCGGCCCGGTGCCGATCAGCGGCCGCGCGGTGTCCACCGTCAAGTCATCCAGCGCACCGGTGCCGTCAAAGAACAAGGAGCTGAGCCTGCTCGGCGCCGCCTCGCCCGCCAACGCGAACCACGTGCCGCCGAGCGTGCCCGTGCCGTCGTTCGCCGTGTAGGCCAGCGCGTGGCTCTGCCCTGCTCCGTCAATGAAGAGCTGGAAGTACCGGGCGCTGTGCGCGGCGTCGACGGTGGCATAATCCATGTGCAGCGTCACCCGCGCCCACTGAGACGTCAGCGGCGTCTGCCACGCGAGCGCGCTCCAGCGGTTGGTGCCGCTGAGCAAGTCGCGGTGCCAGACCGTGAGACGCCCCGTGCTGTCGAGGGTCAGCGCGCACTGAAGATCCGGCGCTACGGGTGGCATTTGCCCGCCGTTGGGCGTGAGTTCTACCATCATGTCACACCACACCGCAGTGCCAGCCTGCGCCGCCAGGCGGTTGCTAACAGCACCTTCGACCACCGCCACCTGCGCGTGTTCCGCAGCCCGCAGCGGGTATCCGACCGGCTCGGCATAGGCCTGCAGCCTGGCCAGCGTAACGGCATTTGTATCGACCTGTGCAGCGCCCGCGTCGGCGGCGTACCAGCCTTCGAAGCCGGGCAATAGCGCCTCCGGCGCGAAGCTCTCGAAGGACTCCGCGTACGGGATGGCGTGCAACTGCCTCCCCAGAAAGACGGTCACCCACTCGGAGGTGGCCGAGGCGTTGAACGCGCGCAGGCGGTACTCGTAGCTGACGCTCGTGGAGGCGCTGCCGTCCGTACAGCTCTCGGCCTCCGCCGGAAGCGTCTGCAAGGGCACAAAGGCACCGCTTACCGTGCGACGCTCAAGCGCATAGCCCGTCTCCGTATCGGCGATGTCGGCCCACGTCAACTGCACGCCCGAGCCGCCAGTGAAAGCGACGGTCAGATTCTGCGGCAGCGCCGGAGTGGTGGCAAGCGTGATCACGGTGACCTGCTCGCCGCTGGCGCTCATCGCCGCGTTGAGTTGGGTGATGTAGTCCGGCGCGAAGGAGGACAGGGTCGCGTAGTAGTGCGTTCCCAGAACGGTCGGAACGCCGTTGAACACGATGAAGGTGCTGCCGCCAGAGTCGCCGCCTTCGGCAAATTGTGCCGTATCGCCGCCGAAGTATGACCCGTAACCCCAGCTGTAGTAGCTGCCGCCGGCGTCGGCCTGCACCGAGCCGACCCGGCTCAGCCCCATGTGGAGGCGGGTCTGCGAGTTGGTCGCCTGATTATTGTCCGTGGGCCGCCCGAAGACGTGCAGGGTTTTGCCCGTGTAATCGCTCAGCGTGTTCGGCAGCCGCAGGAGCGGATACTTCGCGACGGAGCTGGAGACCGGGGCGCTGAGCTTGCCGAGCCACAGGTCGCTGTTGGCGCCAGCCGCGCCGAGGATCTTCTGGCCGGAGAGCACGGTGCGCTCCTCGTACGAGCCGTTGGTGTTGTTCGAGTAGAAGAAACGGAACGTCTCGTTCGTCGCGGGGTGGAAGTGATTGGCGCTGATAAAGTAGCTGGGCGAGATCATGGCACCCCATTTGCCCACGTCGACGGTTCGCGAGACGCCCGACCAGTCATACGGGTCGCCGACGAAGTTCTTGTCGCCACCCAAGTAGAACCGGTAGTGCCGCTTGAGGTCGAGCGTCTGGATCTTCAATGCCCAAGCGGTGATAGGCGCCTGCAGCAGCGCGAGAGCAACACTAGCGAGAAAAAGTCGGTTCATGAGGAAGTTCCTTGAAGCTAAGAACGCGTGACGATGACAAGGAGGGCGCAGAGCGCTGGCCGCTAGCGGACGCCGATCATGAGCCCGCGCTGAATATAGAGCCAGAGGTCCTCGTCCCTGTCCTGCCTCACAAGGCCCGGGCCCGTAACCGTGATGTCAGCTGGGCCGAAGCTTCCGGTGCGCGTGGCGCAGTCCGCCAGCTTGATCCACACCGCGTTGCCCTGGTAGGCGCTCGCGTCGACCTCGAGCCGGGCACCGGGATAGATCGACAGCGCCCCGCTGGCCTTGAGCGCGCCGAGGCCCGTCGCGCCCAGCTCGCAGCGCAGCGTGGACTGCGTGTTATTGGTCAACACGATATCCTTGGCGAAGCAGACGCCGTTAGTGCCGATCACCAGCACGCCGGTGCCGTACCCGCCCACCGTCAGCGTGTTGTTGGTGACCGTGAACGTTCCGCCCGTGACCTTCAGCAGTCCGGTGCCGCCCGCGCGGGAGTAGGACAGAAGGTTGGTCGGCACGCCGCCGACGAAGACCCTGTTCGGGGTAAGGTGGGAGCCGCCGCTCATCTCGTACGTCCCAAGGCCACCGCCAACGGCACCGGACGCGCCGAAGCCGTAGCCGAGAACCGTCAGTTTGCGGACGGCGACACCACCCGACGGAACATGCACAATCTTGCCGCCAATCTGTGTCACTGTGCCGGTACCGCCGTTGACTCCGACGACCATCATTCCGGCATTGGTGATGACCCCGCTGCCGGAGAGCGTCAGTGTTCCGCGGGCTTGGGAACTTGCAACAGCTTCATTCAGATTGATGGCGCCAATCGCCAGCCCGGAGCAAGCCCCGTTACCCGCCACCGCTCCCGTTGCTTCCGGATCCGCCGAACTGATGATATCGAACAGACCATTCGTGATCGTCAGGCTGCCGTTGGCAACGCCACCTGCCCGGCTACGACCGATGAAAGCGCCCCAGTATCCCTCGGTGACCCGTCCGCCGGTGATCCTTGCGAGGCCGACGCCGTTGCCGCCCCCGGACGCATTCTCGGCATACCCGATCACAAAACCCGATCCGGTCTCCAGCGTTCCGCCCGCGACTTCCACCACTCCGGTCGCCCAAACAGCACCGTTATACCCGTTGTTATAGCCCGCCGTAAGGCCATCGCCCACGATCATCCGGCCGCTGGTCATCCGCAGCAAGCCTTTTCCGTAAGGGGCCACACCGATTTGGAGGCGCGAGTCCTTGCCGCTGGCTTTCAGATTGACATACCCCGTGTTCGTGACGATGAAGACGCCTTCTCCGTAGTTACAGCCGACGCGCGCAAGACACCACGTGAGGTTGTTGGTAAAGACAAGCTCTCCTCCCGAAACAATGACCGAGCCCTTGGTGCTGCCGATCACGCCGCCGCTGCCGGAGCCGACCTCCAGCGCCTCAACGGCGTTCAGCTTGCCGAGCATCACCGAGCCGCCACTGATGTCCATAAAGCCGACGCCTCCGACACCGCTGCCGATCCTCAACTGCCGGTTGTCATTGGTGAAGCTTGCCGGTCCGCGCTCCAAGTACTCCAGCCGTCCGGACGTGACGCGCAGGGTGCCGGTGGACTGATAGCCCACGTTGATGGAGTTGCCGTACGACGCCGACGCGGCCACAAGATTCGTGAAGAAGACCAGCCCGCCGCTGAGGTTCAGTTCGCCGCCGTTGCGGATGCTGAGCATCGACTCGCCGTTGTCTGTCCCGCGGTTGATGCCCACATAGTTCCAGACGCCGCCGTTGGTGACCGTCATGCTGGAACCACCCAGAAGCCGGATCGCGGCACCCCCCAAGCTGGTCAGTGGCGCGCTGATCAGCAGGCCTGCGCGGTAGGGAGACGTGTTCTGCACGGTCAGGTTCGAGATGGCCGCATAGCTGCCGTCGTAGAGCGCGGTGTACGATGCGCCCGGCACCGTCAGGAAGGCGCTGCCGGGGCCCGGCAGCACGTTCGCGCTTGCGGTGTTGACCCAGTTATTCGCATCGCCCCACGAGGCGCCGGCGCCCGCCGTCACGTTAGTCCACCAGGCATCGGTCGTCGTCGCCACGGGGCTTACGGGCGCCACGTCAGCCCACGTCGTACCCAGGCAGATCTCGTCAATCGTCTCATTGGCACCGCCTTGGCGCATGACCGAGATCGCGTTCCAGGTACCGCTGTTCAGGTTGATGGTCCAGTTTCCGCCGGTGGCCAGCGTGGCGGAGGGGGTCGCTGGCTCGCCTAAGGCCGGCAGCGGATCCACGTAGAGCTTGATCGCATTGGCCGCGTAATCGAACTTGTAGACGAGCAGGTGGGTCAGCGAATCGGCCGGAGCCGTGACCCCCGTCCACGTCTGGTACGC
>CAYMLQ010000161.1:0-11952 GCA_964390795.1 uncultured Lentisphaeraceae bacterium | reverse complement strand
GTCACCACAAAGAAGATCAGGAGCTGGAAAACCACATCGATCATCGGCGTCATGTCCAGCTTCGGACTCTCGCCCTTGTTTTCTCTTCTTTTATAAGCCATAGCGAAAGCTCCTGCCTACTGTTTATTGCCCTTGGCCTTATGCTCTTGAACCGCCACGAACGAAAGCTTCCAGATGCCGGAGGCCGTACAGATATCCATAACCCGCTTCACCTTCTCGTGCTGGGTGCGGCGATCCGCACGAATCAACACTGGGAACTCATTCCCGTGCCGGTTGATACGGCTTCTTAAGATGTCGCGCAAGTTGGCATCGTTCAACGTAGCGTTGTGGATCGAGATACGCCCGCGACGGTCCACCTCAATTTCCAGCGTGGTCGGCGGCATGCTGTCCTGCGTAATGGTCTCGCCGTTTAAACCGTCCTCCAATATGATCTCCATATTGGTGTCCTGACTCATTTTCATCGTCACGACGAAGAAAATAATCAACTGGAACACGACGTCGATCATCGGCGTCATATCCATCTCGCATTGTGCCGTTTGAGATTTACCCATTTTACAGGATCCGATTTGCGGTGTCGTCCGCAGGTGGTTGTGCCGTGTTACCGGATCGGAAAATCCGACCCGGCACCACATCTCCGACAATTCGGCAAAGGATTATCCGCCCTGCGCCACACCGTCTGCGCGCGGCGAGGGACGGAGAGTTCTTCAGTCGTTCACGACCTCGACGTGACGCAGGTCCTTGATGAGTTCCATGGTCATTGCCTGCATACGCATGATCAAACGGTTGGCGTTGTTGCGGATGCTGTAGTAGAAGGTGATGGCCGGGATGGCGATCGTCAGACCGCCGGCAGTCGTCCACAGCGCCTGGGCGATGGCGAGAGCCAATGCGCCGACGTCCGGAGCGCCCGAGGCCAGCGTGCCGAAGCACATGATCATGCCTTGCACCGTGCCGAGCAGGCCCAACATGGGGGCCAAGTTCGAGCACACCGAAATCCACGTGAGCCGCTGCATGATGCGCTCCGTCTCCAGATCGGCCGCCGCAGCGATCGACTCTTGAATGACCTCAAAGCCCTCCTCCACATGCGAGAAGCCGGCGGAGAGAATGTTGGCCATCGGCCCGGGGTCGGTCTCGCAGGCCTGAAGCGCCTTCATGACGTCACCCTCGGCCATGCCAGCCTTAACTTTGTCGATCAGCGACTGCGGCATGATCTTTTGCGGACGGATCAGAACCGTGCAGTCGACAATGAAGTAGATGGCCGCACCCGCGCAACCGAACAGCGCCGCCCACAGAAACACGCCCAGCCAACCGGAGCCGAACACCACCGCGATGAACCCCGTGCTGTTCTGTGACTTCTTCGCCGCCGCCGCCGAATCCGCGCTCTGCTGAAGCGTCCCGGCTGCCGCCGCAGGCGCCACTGCCGCGGGTGCCGCTACAGGCGCTGCTGCGGCCGGAGCCGCCGCATCCTGAGCCATTACCGAGCCAAGCGTCAAACCTGCAAGCACCACTGCTGACATGACCAGTCTTTTCATCATTAACCTCTGCTTTGTTTCCTTGTGTTCAAGTTAGTTTTGTTGACTAACAGAAATCCGACCGTTCTCAACCCCGAACCCGCCGCTGCGGGAACCTGTTTCGCTTACGGCTTGCGGGACCAATCCGAGGAGGCGTACTCGCTCTTGAGCGTCGTCCGCATCTGATCCGCACGCGCCGTCTGACCCAGCTTCTCAAAACATTTAGCCGCCTTATACAGCCCTTCCGGCTGGGCCGTCTTCACGGACTTGTAGAGCGTGACCACGCGCAGAAACCCGTCGCGCAGTGCCTTCTTGGCGATCTCATTAGTCTCGCCCGAAGCCAAGATCAAATCGCCGCGCATGAGCAGCGCGAAGGCGGAGGCCTCGCGGTCCCCGCTCTTCACCGCCTTGGCGATCAGATCCTCGACCTTGGAGGTGCGGCCGGCTTTCAGCATCGCCTGCCAGTAGGCCGGGGCCATCTCGCCCAGATAGGCCTTCTCCGGGTTGGCCGCAATGATTTTCTCGCACACGCGGATCGCTTTTTCCGGCTCGCCCGCCTTGACATACGCCTCGGCCAGCAGACGCGTCGCGACCGTATCCCACTGCAACATCAGGTAGTCAGTGGAAATCTTCTCCAAAACCGGAATGGCGGCCGCCGCGCTTCCCGACTGAACATTGGCGATCGCTGCATCCAGCTCTTTCGGCTTGGGGATCTGAATGTCTTTGACATTCGCCAGCGGCATTTCGATTTCAACGTTGTTGGCCGTGATCGCGTAGACCTTCTCGCGGATCTTCCACTTGATCGAACCGGAGATCGTCTTGTTCTCCGTGGTTGTAATCACGCCAGCGATCTGGGACCACGCGGCTCCCGCAGTGAACACCATCATAGCCACCGCGATCATTCCTGTGTATGTGCTCGTCTTCATTCGTTTGCTCCTAAAACCTGATTACTGTCCGATCTTCGCCTCATTCAACCAGTTCTGAATATCGGTCTTGTACCGTCCGTCGGGGAACATCCGCAAATAATTCTCGCATTCTTCCGCGGCGTCTTTGTACTTCTTGTGCATAATCATCAGCGGCACGCACTCGTGATACGCCTTCTCCAACACGGTCGCAAGCTTGGCGTTGCCCGGATTGATGGAATTGATGATCGACAGGAACGCGACAATCGCATTGCCGCGAGTCTCGGCCGCCTTTTCGTTCAGTCCAAGTTTCTTTTCGGCGTCCATCTTACGCACCAGAATCTGGCCAGCCGCAAAATCCAGCTCCCGCTGCTGATCCTCTTCGGTACGATATTTCTTCACCAGCTTGAGAGCGTCAACCGCCGAATTGAACAACTTCGTGCGCTCGATGTCATCCTTTTCGGTCTTGCCCTCTTCGCTCGCGACCTCGACCAAGAGCAAGTTAGCATCCACCACCAAGATCAGCTTGGAGAGTTCCTTATCCTTGATGAACTCATTCAACAGCTTGCGCGCTTCGACGTATTTTTTCTGTCCGGCCAACGTGCGGGCACGTCCGATCTTGGCCGTGGCGAGCACGGAGATATCCTTGGCTGTGGCGAGCACTTTCTCGTACGCTTGGAGCGCCATATCATACTCTTTGGCCTCCTCAAGCGCCTTGGCGGCGGCCATAAACTGGCTCTCGGTGTAGGTGCCGCCCGCCGCGAACATCTGGCGGTACATGGCTACGCCCTCGCCACGCAACCCCATCTCGATCAGGCTCGCAGCCAGCATCGGCACAGAATTTTTGGCTTCGTCCGAATCCGCGTAGTTCTTGCGCAACTTCTCAAAGGCGGACTGCGTGTTAGGCTTGTCCTGTAGAATGGTATAGAGTGTGCCGATCTGCAACTGCGCCTTGGCCGCCAGCTTGCCCTGCGGGTAAAGCTTCACATAGTCCTCGAATGCGGCGATCGCCATCTTGCGCAGCGCGGGCAGCTTTTCCTGCGGCTGGGTGATCTGCGTCAGGCAAACCGCTTTGGTGAAGACCGACATCTCCAACATTTGCTCGTTGCGCTTCTTCTCTTCGTCATTGGCCTGATAGGTGGCGGCAGACTCTGTGAGCATCTTGGCCACGCCGCCAAAGCCTAGCGCCGCCTTGGTCAACCACGTGAACGCGTCCTTGTGAACCGCCTCGCTATTCTCGTTGGTCGAGGCTGATTTGAAGAGCTTGTTGCCGTATTCACGCTGCGCATCGGCCAGCCTGAACTTGCCCACCACCAGCACGTTTCCCGGACGCTCGCGCGCGGACAGACTGGTAACGTAAAAATCAAGGGTCTGGATCTCGTTGGTGCTATCCCCCTCCTCTTTATAGGCCTGAGCCATACGGTTGAGCGCGTCGAAATAATAGGGAGAATTGGTGTAGATCTCGGCAATCTGCTTGTAGTAGACCATCGCACCCGCATAATTCTTGGCTTGGAACTCGCGCTCGCCGAAGCTCATGACCAACTGTCCGGCAGCGTAATGCGTCGGATAGTTACGGAAGAACGTGGCGTAGGTCTCGCGTTTCTTGTCCTCCATCTTCATCTCGCCGTAGTGCTCGCCGATGCGGCGAATCTGATCGCCCGCATCCTTCATCAGCTTAGCATTGGCGGAGAAGCGCTCTGAAAGGTGCGTGATCACCGTGTCCGCCATCAGAATGGCGTCCGGATCCTTGTCGGCCAGCTCGATGTAGCACACGGCCAAGTCGCCCAAGGCGGCGACCGACTCCGCCGACTCGGGGAACTGGTTGAGAACGAGCAGGTATTTTTCGATGGCGTCCTTGAACTGGTTCTGGCTGAAAACTAGGCGCGCGCCCGCGAACTGCATCTGCCGCACCTTGGCCATCTGCTCGGCGGTCACCGGCGTGCGCAGCTCGGCGTTAAAGCGGTCTTTGATCAGCTTGCGGATGGTCTCGGAACGCTCGCCCGCTTCGGAGGCCCACTGGCTCTCCGGAAAACGGATGAAGACGTTGATGAAATGGGTGAACGCGCCGTTGCCCTTGCGCGCCTTGGTCTGCGGGTCGCGCTCGCCGAGCAGCAGATCCTTGATGCGGTCGTCGCTGCCGCCCTCTTTCTTGACCTCGGCCATCGCCTCGTTCATCAGCAGCAGGGCCAGCAGGTAGCGGCACTGCGGCATCGGGCTCATGCGCAGGAGGCCTAGCGAGCCGTCCCTGTCCTGGTCGCGCAGCGAGTCGTGAATGGTCTTAAGCTGCGGCATGTAGTTTTCGACCAACTCCTGTGCGCCCTTGACGTCGCCGCGCAGCAGGAAGATGTGCGCCTTCATCACGATCGCCTTGCCGAACCAGATGTCCTGCTTCCAGAGCAGTTTGTCGATCACTCCCTCCGCCTCCTTGAGCAACGCGGCTTTTTCTTCCTTCTTCTGAATATCAGGGGCGAGTTTCAGCATCAGCTCGGCCATGTCGGCATGCACCTGCCGCGCCACATCCTCTTCCAGCGGCACCTTGAAGAGCCGGCGATACGCGTCCAGCGCCTCGCGATCCTTACCCAGATAGAGCAACATCTGCGCGTACTTATAGGCCGACTCGCGGTAAAAAGAGACCAGCGCGGGCGACGGCTTGTCCACTTTCTTAAAGAACTCCAGATACAGCTTGTCCGCATCCCCGTACTTGCCGTACGCGTAATAAGCGTCTGCCATCGCCAGCGTCAGCGCCCAGAACTCGGCGCTGTTCTTGTCCTGTATCGCGTCGACGATTTTGCGCACTTCGTCAAACTTGCCCTGCCATAAAAGCCCTTGGGTGGCACGTACTTTGAATTGTGCGGAAGCCTCGGGAAACCGCTTCACGGCTTCGGCAATCACTTCTTCGGCGATGTCCGGCATGCGGAGCTGCTGAAGCAGATCAATGTACTGAAACTCCTCGTTCAATTCCTGACCAGCCGCGTCCGCTTGCGCTTGCGCCTGCTGCCAGGCGAACGAAAGCGACACGCACAGCAGAAACGCGAGCCTGAGACCCAAAATCCGGTTGGAGCGCTTCTCATTCATAGTCCCTTTGTTATACGGCATGTTGGCCAACGGGTCAATTTCAAAGAGTGAAAAAAGTTAAAAAAGTGCGCACACCTGTAGGCGGGACACCCTCAGCCCCCCCCCTCTCCGCTCATGCCGTCCGCCCGGCTTCAGCGTCACTTCCCGCACCGGCAAAAATAAAAGTGAAACAAATTAGCGGCATTTTTGGTCAAAAAACGCTCTAAATCAAAAAAAAATGACCTGAAATCACTTTGTTGTTGCAGACCCCCCCCCGTTTGCTTTAATTTTCACACTATGCGTCAAACGTGTCACAAGTAAACGTTGAGGTATTTACAATGGGTAAGCTGCTGCGTGTGTTGGTTATCGTTATTCTGATTTTGACTATCGTCTCCTTGTTTTTTGCGAACATGCTGTTTGCGAAGCGGGAACTTTTGACGAGGCGAAACAGTGTCTTGGAAGATCAAGTCGTCAAGCTGGCCAAGACCATCGAGGCCGCCGATGCCGCCGATGCCACTGCCCCGGTTCTCCAAAAAGACATCTCCGAGGTTTCTGACCGCGAACTCGCCAACCCCGAGAAGGAGTCGGTTCTCGAAGGGTATCCGGCCAAGCTGGAGCAGCAGAATCTGCCGACGCTGGATTACGGCAGCACCGAGAAACGCCTGCAACTGCGCAGTTTCTACGTTCTGGAGGATGGCAAGTACAAGCTTGACCCGCTCGATAACAAGCCCGCGACCAAAGGGCCCGGCTCGATGCAGGAAATGCTCGACCAGCTCTTCGACCGCGCCAAGGCGCAACAGGCGGTTCTGAACAAGACCCGCGCGGAGCTGAGCAAAGTGGTCGGCCTGCTGACCACCGCCGTCAACGACGTCAACAAGTTGAAGACGGACGGGCGCGCCAGCAAGAAGGAACTCAAGGAGGCCCGCGAGCAAGTCACCACCCTGCAAGGCGAGAAAGAGGCCCTCGACGCGCGCGTCGCCAAGCTCACCGCCGAAAAGAAGGAGCTGACCGCCGAGGCCGCCGACGCCAAGGCCGAAGCCGCGACCCTGAGAGAGGATAAGGTCACCCTCACCGAAGAACTTGTCACAACCAAGAAGATGAACGAGGACCTGAAGAAGCGCCTGAAGGGCGGGGCGCCGACCGGCGGCGGATCGGGCAACCAAGAGGGCACCGTGAACGTCACGGCCCTGACCGCAGGCGACAAGGGCAAGATCATCGAGTCCAACGACGAACTCAAGTTCGTGATCATCGACTTCTCCGACGACGCCATCGTCGAAATGCTGGGGGCCGAGCGCCAGAACCAGCTCCCGCAGCTCGAGATGAACGTGCGCCGCACCGGTCGCCAGAGCGCGGCAGGCGAGTTCGTCACCCGCATCAGGCTGCGTCAGGCCGTTCGCGGCAAGAACCTGGTCGTCGCCGACATCCTCAGCGACTGGCAGCAGGTCACGGTGGAGAAGGGCGATGTGGTTTTCTTCTAAGACCGTAACCGCGCTCTTCGGCCTCGCCGCCCTGCTGGCCCTGTTCGGTGCCGCAGGCTGCATGTCCGACCGACCGTCGGAGACGGACATGCCTTGGTCCGCGCCCGCCGCGTGGGAAGGCACCATGCCGCTCCCCGGCGGGTACATGGATCGCTACCAGTAAGTCTTCAAACGCCTCTTCTGTCACAAGAAGGGGCGTTCTTTTTTTGTTAAAGGAGTCCCAGAATGACCCCCTCTTTCTATCTTGGCATTGACGTCGGCGGCTCGCATATCACCCTGGATTTGATCGACGCCGCGACCTTCGAACGGCTCCCCGGCAGCACCGTTCGCGAGCACCTCGACACCCACACCCACCCCACCGCGATCCTCAACGTGTTCGAGCACGCCATCCGCCGCTGCGCCGCCCAAGCCGGCAACGCGTCCGTCAAGGGCGTCGGCCTCGCCATCCCCGGCCCCTTCGCTTACGGCGAGGGCGTCTGCCGCATCACCCCCTTCCAGAACAAGTACGAGCAGATGTTCGGGGTCAACTTCCGACAGTACCTCAGCAACGCCCTCGGCTCCGCCGACAAGCCCGTGGTCTTTAACAACGACGCCGCCTGCTTCGCCCTCGGCGAGTACTTCCGCGGCGGCGCCCAAGGCTTCAAGCGCCCTGTCGTGGTCACCCTCGGCACCGGTTTCGGCGCGTCCTTCCTCAAGGACGGACGCCCCCAGACCCAGGGAGCCGACGTGCCGCCCGACGGCGAACTCTGGCACGTGCCCTACAAGACCGGCATCGCGGACGACTTCTTCTCCACCCGCTGGCTCGTGGCCGAGTGGCTGCGCCTCACCGGCCAAACCGTCGCGGGCGGCAAGGAGATTGCCCACGCCGCCCTCGCAGGCGACGCCACCGCGCGGCAGATCTACCGCACCTTCGGAGAGAACCTCGCCGAGTGCGTGGCCCCCTGGCTCAACAGGTTCGGCGCGGACGCCTTCGTCATCGGCGGCAACCTCGCCCGCGACTGGAACCTCTACGTGCCCGCCCTTGAGGCCGGCCTGGCCTCGCGCCTCCCCAACGGAATCGCGGTGAAGCCGTGCGAGCTCGGCGAGCAGGCCCCGATCTACGGTGCGGCGCTGGCGCTCACGCTGGTCGCTCCCGCCGACGTCACCCCCGGCCTCTTGCCCGCTGGCTTCAGCGGCTTCGACGCCCTGTTTTCCCAGGTGGCCGCACAGAAGCAGGTGCTGCTCGACGGGCCAGCCGCCGCGCCTTGGAAAGCCCTCGTCGCCGCCCTCGACGCCGCCCTGCGCGCCTCCGGCAAGAAGACCGTGTGGTACGACGTCAACGCCGCCCGCACCGGCGACGCCTTCGACGCCGCCAACCTCGCGAATATCCGCCCCGACTCCCAAGCCGACCTGTGCGTCGTCACCGGCTGCGGCGCGTCTCAGGTGCCTTGGCCCGCCGCGCTTAAAGTGTGCCTCTCCTGACCGAAACGAGTCTTTCTACCTCACCGCGCCGAATTTGACGTAGACCGGGCGATAGAGCGCGAAGGGTTCGGAGGCGGGCGTGAGACGGCCAGTGGCCTTGTCGTAGGCGTAGGACATGAGTTCGTTCGAGTCCTGGTGGCCGAGCAGCACGAACTTCTCGCCGGGCATGAACTCGAAGTCGCGCGGGGCCTTTCCGGCCAGCTTGGAGATCGCCAGCAGCGACAGCCGTCCGCGGTCCGGGTCGATGTCATAGGCGGCGATGCTGTCGTGTCCGCGGTTGGAGCCGAAGAGGCGGAGCCCGTCGGGCGAGATCTTGATCGCCGACGCCTTGCTGGTGTCGGTGAAATCCGGCGGCAGCATGGAGACTGTCTGCACGTGGACAAAGGCCTCGCCGGTGTAGAGAAACGCCGAGATCGTGTTGTTGAGTTCGTGCAGCAGGAAGGCGAATTTCCGGTTCGGGTGAAAAATGATGTGGCGCGGACCCGCGCCGCCCGCGCTGGTCATCGTGAGCGAGGCCTTCTCCTTAAGCCCGCCCGCGCGGTTGGCGAAATCGTAGACCTTGACCTGGTCGATGCCGAGATCGACGATGCAGAGCTGCTTGCCGTCCGGCGAGACCTCGGCGCAGTGTGCATGCGCCTTCTCCTGGCGCTTCGGGTCGGGGCCTTTCCCGGTGTGCGTGACGGTGACGGGCGGCGCATCGGAGAGACTGCCGT
Source organism: uncultured Lentisphaeraceae bacterium (assembly GCA_964390795.1). Classification (GTDB taxonomy): domain Bacteria; phylum Verrucomicrobiota; class Kiritimatiellia; order RFP12; family UBA1067; genus CAYMLQ01. The sequence goes on along the minus strand of CAYMLQ010000161.1, from coordinate 2,836 downwards.
CGGCGTTCAGTTCGAAGACGCCCGCCACGGCATTCGTGTATTCGGCGAAGACAAGGGCCTTCTCGCTGGGGTCGAGCGCGACGTAGCAGGGCGGGGTCACGCCGATCGGCCGGTGGTTGAGCGGCAGGAGAGTGTCGCCCTTGACCGTATAGGCGGCGACGCAGCCGTTCTTCGCGTTCGCGCCGTACTCGGGCATGCCCTGCGACGCATAGAGCAGCGGGCGCGTCTTCGAGAGCGAAAGGTAGGTCGCGTTCTCGATGCCGCTGACCACGCCGACGGGGCGGAAAGCGCCGGTCTCGGTGTCCGCTTCAAAGATGTGGATGCCCTCTTTCTTAGCATCCGTGTAGCAGCCGACATAGGCCAGGTGTTTCATTGCATGCACTCCCCTACAGACTGATTAAAGGCCGTTAGCTTAGCGCAAAACAGCGGAATGGGCAAGCGTCACAGGGGAAATGATATTATTCACTTGCGTGCGACAGGCGAAAAGACTAATAAAGCGGTCATGTTGCCGAAATACAAGTGGGAAGACGCGACGGCGGCGGAAACGGCCGTTGCGGGGCTCGTTGAGGCGCTGGGGTTGCCCGTGCCGGTGGCGCGGGTGCTGGCTGCCCGCGGCGCGGAGTCGCCTGCGGCGGCCGCAGCGTTCTTGAGCCCCGATCTGAAAACGCATCTGACGAGCCCGTTCGCTTTCCCCGGCGCGCGGAACGCGGCGGAGCGGCTATGGGCGGCGATCCGCGAGGGCCGGGAGATTGTGGTCTACGGTGACTTCGACGCGGACGGCGTGGCGGCGGCGGCGGTGCTGGTGACCGCGCTGCGGAGGCTGGGAGGCGCGGCGGAGGCGTTTCTGCCGTCGCGGGAGCCGGAGGGCTACGGGCTGACCTTCGCGGCGCTGGAGCGCTGCCTCGGTCAGCGGGCAAGGTTGCCGGGCGTGCTGGTAACGGTCGACTGCGGCATCGGCTCCGTGGCCGAGGTCGCCTACCTGAACGGCCGCGGGATCGAGGTCATCATCACGGATCACCACGAGCCGGGGGCGGAGCTGCCGCAGGCGGCGGTGATCGTCAACCCGCGGCTGGGCGCCTCGCCGGGCGCGGAGCACCTGTGCGGGGCGGGCGTGGCCTTCAAGGTGGCGCACGCGATGTCGGAGCTGGGCAAGGCCGAGGGGTGGTACCAGGGCGGCCCCTTCGCCGCCGAGCTGCTCGCGGCGGTGGGCGTGGCGACGGTGGCGGACGTCGTGCCGCTGACGGGCGAGAACCGGCTCTTCGTGGCGAGCGCGCTGAGGTACTGGGAGCGGTTTGCGGGAGAGGGCCTGCGGGCGCTGCTCACGCGGGCCTCGCTACAGACGGTGGACGTGCTGGACGCGTACACGTTCGGGTTCGTGCTGGGGCCGCGCATCAACGCGGCCGGGCGCATGGCTTCGGCCATGGTTGCCTACGAGCTGCTCACCACGCGCGACCGCGACCGCGCGGCCGAGCTGGCCTCCAAGCTGGAGGCCTTCAACGGCGAGCGCCGGGGTGTCGAGGCGCGGATCGTCGCGGCGGCGCGGCAGCAGTGCGGGCTGGATGCGGGCGAGCGCACGTTCGGCGAGGCGGCTGTGGTGGTCGGGGGCGACGGCTCCCACGCGGGCGCGGCGGGCTGGCACCCCGGGGTGCTCGGCATCGTGGCGTCACGACTGAGCGACGCCACGGGACGTCCGGCGGCGGTGGTGGCGTTCGACGCGACCGGCGCGGGCCGGGGCTCGGTGCGGGCCTGCGACGGCTATCACGCGCTGGAGGCGCTCGGGGCCGCGGGCGAGACTCTTGAGCGTTTCGGCGGACACGCGCGCGCGGCGGGCTTCCATGTGAAGGCCGGCTGCTTTGACCGGTTCAAGAGCCTTTTCTGCGAGGCGTGCGCCAGGCAGTCTGTCGGCGTGGTGCGCCTGCTGACGGTGGACGGTTGGCTGAAGCCCGAGGAGGTGACGCTCGGCCTTTACCGGGAGCAGCAGCGGCTGGCCCCGTTCGGCATGGGGAACCCGGCGCCGCGCTGGGGGGTGCGCGGGGCGGCGCTGGAGCGCGTGCAGCCGATGGGCCAGGCGGGCGAACACCTGCAACTGACCTTTCGCCTCGGCCCGGGAAAGATGGCGCGCGGGGTGTGGTTCCGCTGCGGCGGCGTCATCGAGACCCTGCGTGCCGCGGGTGGCCGCTTCGATGTGGTCTTCGAGCTGACGCAGAACGATTTCGGGGGCGAGTCGTCGGCGGAGCTGCGCGTGGTGGATATGGCTCCTGCCTAAGGCGGGCGGAGCCGACTACGAGATGCGCAGCCGAAAAGAGCTACCTTTGAATGTGAGTCAAGCTTTGCTCGGTCGAGTAGGGCTTAATAACACTGTTGGGAGAAACCAATGAAATATGTCATTATGTATTTTGCGATGCTCGCGCTCACGAGTCCATGCTATGCAACAGTCCAGACCGGTGACATTGTGAAGTACGAAGGAGCTACATTCAGCACGCCTGTATTTCCTCTGGAACAATACGGGCCTTCGTTTGTCAAGGAAGACCAGGAAGAGCAAGAAGCGAAAGCCGAACTGATCATCACGATTGAGAGAGGAAACATAATCAAGGTGGACGACAAGAGGAAGAGCCGTCTGTGGTTGCGGGCTGGTCGTCATGAGGAGCGAACGAAATGAGAGTGGACACCGCAGCCCCCAGCTACTCGACACACCGCGCGAAAAGAGGGAGACTCTTTCCCAACGACGGCGACACACCGAACCCTCGTTCGCCTGCGGCTCACGGGTTCGGTGGTCGCTGACGTTGGGCCAGCGCAAAAAATGAAAATCGTCAAACTCATTTGCTTAATTGCTGTC
>CAYMLQ010000160.1:0-12016 GCA_964390795.1 uncultured Lentisphaeraceae bacterium | reverse complement strand
TCGCCGAGGAGTGCTTCTGGAACCTGCAAGGCGACCGCAGCAAGGTGACCGCGCTGGCCACCTCGGACGAAGTCGTGGGAGACAAGGTCAGCGCCGAGCCCGTCATCTGGGCCTACGAGCGCGGGAAAGGCCGCATCGTGGCCTCCACCTTGGGCCACTTCGATTGGGTCTTCGATGACCCGTTCTTCCGCACCATCCTGCTGCGCAGCATCGCCTGGGCCGCAGGCGAGTCACCCTACCGTTTTGATCCTCTCATCCTGCGAGGCATCCCGCTGAAAGACTAATGCCATGAAACACACCCTCACTGTTGCCTGCGTTAGTCTGAAATCAGTTTGGCAGGCTGCTTCGCTTCGCTTGGCTCTCACCGCCCTGCTGCTGGCACCGCTGGCCGCGCTGCACGCTGCCGAGTTCTATGTCGCGACGAGCGGCAGGGACACGAACCCTGGCACCAAAGAACGGCCCTTCAAAACAATCTCCGCCGGGGTGGCCGGACTGAAGGCCGGCGACACCTTGCTCATTGCTGCCGGCGCGTATCGCGAGACGATCCGCGTCACGACCAGCGGCACGGCGGAAAAGCCCATCGTCATCGCGGCGGAGCAGAAAGGCGCGGTGACGATTCGCGGGTCGGCGCTGGTGACCGGCTGGCACCCATCGGAGGCGAACAGAAAGATGTTCATCCACGAGGGCTGGGACAAGTATTTCGGTAAATGGGATGAATCGCTGGTGAAGGGGGGCGATCAATTTAAAGCCAAGTTTGGCGGGCCGGGGAGCAAAACGATGGCGTTCAATCAGGTTTTCGTGGACGGGACACTGATTCGCGAGGTGGCTTGTCCGGAGAGGCATGAGGCGGGCACGTTCTACATCGACCGCCAGAAGAAGCAGATTCACCTGTGGCTGGCCGATGATGCCGATCCGAGTCAACATCAAGTCGAGATCACCGAGCGTGCAGTGTTGCTGGATGCCCAGAAGGTGAGCCATCTACAGGTCAAAGGATAGAGCTTCGAACACTGCGCCAACGGCCTTCAGCAAGCCGCTGTCAATTTCCGTGGTGGCACCCACAACCTGATCGAGGACTGCGTGGTTCAACACACCGCGATGGTGGGATTGAGCATGGCCGGGGATGATCATGTGGTGCGACGGTGCGTCATGAACCGCAACGGCCAGCAGGGATTCTCAAGCCCCGGTTCGGAAAACATCCTGATCGAGGATTCGGAAACGTCCTTCAACAACCTGATCCCTTGGAAGCGGGTGAACGTCGGGTTCCAAGCCGGTGGCTTCAAAGTCGCCATTGCACACAAGTTGACGTTCCTGCGGCATACGTCCATTGGCAATCACGGTCCCGGGCTCTGGTTCGACATCAGCAACGACGAAATGGAAGTCGCCAATTGCTATGTCGCGGACAATCTGGCCTTCGGCGGAGTGATGAACGAGATCTCCTATCGCATCCACATTCACGACAGCGTCTTCATCAACAACAAGGGTGGGGGCGTCCTGATTGCGGAGGCGCCGGGCGCGCTGATCGAACGCAACATCATGATCGGCAATGACGGCGGCGTGAACTTCCGTGACATGCCCCGCTCGACGGCCAAGGTTTCGATCGTCGAAGGGAGATCGGTCAAGGGCGAGAAGGTGCCGATTTGGAACCACGACGAGGTGGTACGCCACAACGTCTTCCTGAACAACACGCGGGCGCAGGTCAATTTCGGGATCAACGGCATCAACGCCAACCGGCAGGTGCCGCAGCGGCTGCTCGGCAGCAAGGCGCTGGTCAAGTCCGCCGCCTTGACAGATGAGACCCGTCTTGCACAAGAGTATATGGACAAACGGGCGGCGTCACAACAAGGTCCCCTTCATCTCGAGCTGCTCAACTTCGTGATCAACGGGAACGTGTACTGGGGTGGCGAGGGAGTGCCCCTGATGCGGTGGGGTGACCTGCTGCGGCATCAAAGCCTGAACGATATCCGCGAGGGCGAGGGCTTCGAGAAAGACGGCGTGATGCTCAACCCGCAGTTTGCTGATTGGAAGAACCTTGACCTGCGCGTTCCCACCGAGAGCCCGCTGCTCAAGCGGGGTTGTTATCCGCGCGGCGAAGTCCCCCGTGTGAAGCTGGGTGTCATCGGGAAGGAATAGCATCATGAGACAGATGTTTGGCGCGTCGGGTTGCCTTACGCGTACGCGCTGCCAGCAACTGACGTTCGATGGCTGCACGTTCACCGTCAACGAGCCCGAGAGTTTTGAGACCTCCGCTTACCCGCGCAGTCTCCAGATCGGCGTCAACGATCAGCAGATCGAGGGCGGGTCGGACAGCATCGCCTCCGGCAACAAGACCGACCCGAGCGTGACCGTGCCGATGGGCGACTCCGCGCTGAGCGCGATTGGCACGTTCTTCTCTGGTCTGCTTAAAGGCGGCGGAACGTCCACTGCTAAAGCTACCGCGGTGACGCCAGTCGCGGCGGCTGCGGGCGGCGCGGTCTGTTCGGACGGTTCATGTAGCGTGCCATAGGGGTGTTGCTGACCTGAGCGGTGCGATTGCGGACGGCGGGCTTATGCCTTGCCGTCTGTTTTGCGTTGGAAATTTGTCCGCATCTTACGCAAGCGGGCTCGGTGTTACGTTAGACACTAACGCTAAACGCCGAGCGGCACGATCGCGCGTTTGACCGCATCCATAAGGGAGTCTCGGCCCGGTTGACTATAGCGGCCATGCATTCCCTGCGGCGCGTGGCCCGTGATCGCGTCTGTTACGTGCGGCGGAACCCCGGCTTCGTCCATCATCGAGATGAAGGTCGCTCGAAGACTGTTAAATGATGCCTTTCCGAACTGGTTTGAGAGCACATCAGCTCGCTCAAACGTCAAGCGCAGCGATTTCGAAAGCGATGTCTCCGCCAGCCTTGGGAACAGGCGACCGCCCTCACCTGCCGCCTTGGTCAGGCACCGCACGATGGCGTCCACCTCCGGTTGGAGCGGGATCAACAGAGGTTTGACCTTGCGGTTCGAGGTCTTCTCAGGTACAACGCGCAGAAAAGCCCCGTCAACATTGCTGGCTGACAGTGTCGCGCAATCACGCAGACGCAGCCCCGTGTGGTACGATACCGTTATCAGGTTCGCCACGTCGGGCAACGCGTCATATCCGCCCTTCTCAAACCATCCGCCCGGATGCCGCCAGCCTTTTTTCTGTTGCAGTGATCCACCAGAAAGTTGCATGATGACCTCCGTTTTCCGATTCTGTTCTAACACGTTCTAACAAAACGCCCAATTTTGTTAGAATACAAGCACACTGTTCATGTCGGCGATAGTTTTACAGCAAACGGACTATTTAAGTCAAACACCCGGTTTTCGTTGGTGTTTATTGATGGTTCTAGTTTTTGGAAATGGTGGGCCCAGCAGGGCTCGAACCTGCGACCAAAGGATTATGAGTCCTCCGCTCTGACCGACTGAGCTATGGGCCCTTCAAATGTCGGGCAACTATAACACGGGGACGCTTGCGGGTTCAACGCCAAAGGTGAGTGATGATACGTGAAATGAGTTTTGAGATTCGCGAGAAGGATGCGGGCAGGGGGCTGTGCGCGTTTCTCGCCGCACGGTTCACGTATCACTCTGATGCGGAGTGGAAGGATCTCATCGCCCAGCGGCGCGTGCGGCTGAACGGGCGGCCAGCGGTCGCCGAGGCTGTGCTGCAGACGGGTGACGAGGTGCGCTATGACGCGGCGGATATTCCCGAGCCGCCTGCGGACGAGACGGTCGAGATCGTTCTGGATGACCCGCTCCTGCTGGTGGTCTGCAAGTCCGGAAATCTGACGTGTCATCCGGGCGGCCGCTATTTCAACCATACGCTCTGGGCGCTGCTGAAGACCCGTTACGGGATCATGGATCCGGTCTTCGTAAACCGCATCGACCGCGAGACCTCGGGGCTGGTGATGGTGGGCAAGACGCCGGAGGCCGCCCAGAATCTCTGGAAGCAGTTCGCTGCTCATACGGTCACGAAGCGCTACACCGTGTTCGTGGAGGGCGTGTTTCCCGAGCGCGTGGAGACCGTCGGCTGGCTTTCGCCTGACCCTTCCTCGGTGATCCGCAAGAAGCGTCGGTTCACGTCTGCCGAGGAGGGGCGCGCGGCGCCTTGCGCGGAAGCCGAGCGGGCCGATACGGTTTTCGAGCGCGTGAGCGTGTGCGACGGGTTCAGCGTGGTGACCGCGATGCCGCGCACGGGACGGCTGCACCAGATCCGGGCGACGCTGCTCTCGCTGGGGTATCCGGTGGTGGGCGATAAGCTGTACGGCGTGGATGAGACGCTGTTCCTCAGGTTCTGCCAGGACGCGCTGACCGAGGAAGACCGCCAGCGCCTGCGCATGCGGCGCCAAGCCCTCCACGCGGACTATCTCCGTTTCCGACATCCCCGCTTCGGCGCGCTGACCGAACTCACCGCGCCTCTGCCGGCGGACATGGCTGCATTGCTATAACGCGCGTCCGGCAGGACGGCGAGCCGGGCGATTGCCCACGCTGGGCGAGCTTCAGTTCAGAAGTTCCAGCGGCGCGGCGCCTTTTCGTCGGTGACCTTCAGTTCGACCCAGTCCACCTCGACCGATTGCGTCTGCGCGGGCAGGTAGACGCGCAGGATGTTGAGGGGGACGGTCGCTGGCACATCAACCTTCAGCACCTGCCAGTCCCCACCCTTCAGATCAAACGTCAATGATTGCGCGGCGTCCTGCCCTGCGGCGGGAACGAGTTCGATCTTGCCCTGGGCGGTGGCGGCGGCTCGCGCGCGGACGCGGACCATGGCAGGCCCTTTCGCGCGTCCCACAGGGAAGCCGAGGAACGGGGTGTCGCCCGTGCCCCGGACCGTCACGATACCGTTCGTGAAGGTGACGGTGCAGTTTCGCGCCTTCCAGTCGGCCTGCGCCTCGGGGCCCGGTTTGGGCTGAGGCGGCTGTTGCTTCTGCTGCACACCCTCCAGTTCGGGATGGTAGGCGGCCGGATCGAACGCGGGATTCGGCAACGGCAACACGGCCTGCGTGTCTTTGAGAAACGCCTCGATGCGCGCATCCAGCTCTTTCACGCGCTGCGGTTCCTGTGCCGCGAGATCGCTCTTTTCACCGAGATCAGTGGCGATGTTGAAAAGCTTCCAGCGGTGCGCGCCGCTCTCCCCGCCGTAGAAAATGCGGATCAGCTTCCAGTCGCCGCAGAGCACGGAGACGGCTGGCGGCAGCCATTCGGGCACACGCGGATCATGCGGGAAATAGGTGAAAATCGCCTCGCGTTGCAGCGGCTGTCCCTTCAGCGCAGGCACGATGCTGATGCCGTCGAAGCGCTGGTCGGCGGCGGGCTTGAGGCCGAGGATCTCGAGAAGCGTGGGGTAGAAGTCGACACTCTGGATGACCGCGTCGCTGCGCGTGCCGCCTGCGACTGCGCCAGGCCAGCAGACGACGCACGGCACGCGCACGCCGCCCTCGTACAGCGTGGCCTTGCCGCCGCGCAGCGGTGCGTTGCTGGTGGGCGTGGTGCCGTCCACCTCGTTGTACATGTTGCCGCCGTTGTCGGAGAAGAAGACGATCAGCGTCTTGTCTGTCAGCTGGAGCCGGTCCAGCGTGTTCAGGAGCGTGCCGACCGCGTCATCCATGGACTCGACCATGGCCGCGTAGGTCGGGCTGCGCTGCGGGTTAGTGGGGTCGGCGATGGCGCGGTATTTCTCGATCAGATTCGTTTTGGCGTTGAAGGGCGCGTGGACCGAGAACATCCAGTAGTTGAGAAAGAAGGGCTTGTCCTTGTTCTTCTCCAGAAAGGCGACCGCCTCCTTGGCCATCCGGTCTTCGAGGTGCTGGTTGGGCTCGCCTGGGTCGGCGTCAAAGTCCTTGAACTTCCACGGCGCGACAAAACTGCCCGCCGGACCGGGGCCGGGGTAGTGCGGCACGTCCACGTCGAAGCCCTGCTGGAGTGGCGAGAACGGCTCCGGGCCCAGGTGCCACTTGCCGAAATGGCCGGTGACATAGCCGGTGGTCTTCAGCGTTTCCGCAAGCGTCACATAGTCGGTCTTGAGGCGCGTGGCCGAACTGCAGACCGTGGCTTTGTTGCCCGCCGGGCCCGCTTTTCCCGGAGTCGCCTCGAGGCGCTCAGCGGGTTCGTGGCAGACGGGCGAAGTGATCCCGATTCGAGCGGGGCTGAGCCCGGTGAGAATGCTGGAGCGCGTGGGCGAGCAGAGCGGGCTGGCCGAGTAGGCGCGGCTGAAGGTCATGCCGCGCCGAGCGAGGCGGTCGAGGTTCGGGGTTCGGTAAAATGTCGTGTGCCCGTACAGGCTCGTGTCGGCCCAGCCGAGATCATCCGCGAGGATGAAGAGGACGTTAGGCCGCTCGGCCGCGCCAGCGACACCGCCGGACAAAACCAGCGCCAACAAAAAATGGCCAAAACAAGAATGAAATAATAGTATCTTTCGACGCATCGAACAAACCTCCGATTTAACGTGTGTCATGAGGCTACTCCGTGGGCTTGAACCAGATGTTGCGGTAGCGCACGGGATTGCCGTGATCTTGGAACTTCAGCGTGCCGGCTTGTTGCGGGCTCTGGAATTCGACCTTATCCTGCACGAGCACATTGTTGTGATAGACCGTTAGGGTCGCGGGCTTGAGGATCTTGCCGCCCTCGACTTGGGCGCGTGCGATATGGATGTCGTAGGCCTGCCAGAGGCCCGGTCCGCGACACGCGTTGACCAGCGGCGGGCGGTGCTTATAGAGCGCTGCTGCCTGTCCGTCGAAGTAGGTCTTGTTGTTGTACGAGTCGAGCACCTGCAGCTCAGGGAAGCCCTCGATGAAGACGCCGCTGTTGCCGCGGCCCTGGCCGTTGCCCTTGACCTCGGCTGGCGTAGCCCATTCGATGTGCAGGTGGCCCGAGGTGATAGCGGGCTCGCGTGTGCAAATCATGCCGGTCTTGGGGACGACCTCGAGATAGCCGTTTTCCATTTTCCATTGCACGGCGTCGCTGGCGGCGGGTTGCTTTGTCTTGGGCAGCTGTTTCCATGATGCGGCGCTGGCGCCGTCGAAGAGGATCTTTGCGCCTTGGGATGGCGGCACAGGCGTGCCGTCGTACTTCGGTTCCACGACCGGAGGTTCGGTCAAGTTTGAGACTTTGTTGGTGTCAGCCGCGAACAGGGCTGCGGGGAGGAGGATGGATACTGCGAGTGTGATCACGTTCATGAACGACCTTTCTATTTGTTGGGTTTTACGGCCATGGGCCAGTTCGGATCGTCTGTGCGGGCCTGCCGCATGAGCGCTTCGGCTTTTGCGACAAGCTCCGGGTGCTGCGCTGCGAGATTGGTTTTCTCGCCCGCGTCTTTCGCCAGGTCGTAGAGTTCGAGCGGCGCGGCGGGGCCGTTGCGCACGGCCTTCCAATCGCCGAAGCGCAGGGCTTGGATGGATTTACCTTCGTGGAGTTCCCAATAGAAGAACTCACGCTTGGGCGCCGGTCCGCCCTTGAGATAGGAGACGAGCGAGAGTCCGTCAGGCTGGAAGCCGGCGGGCAACGTCGCACCGGCCAGTTCGGCGGCGGTCGGCAGGAAGTCCCAGAAGGCCCACGGCTCGTCGCTCACGCGCCCTGCGGTCACGACGCCGGGCCAGCGTGCCAGCGCGGCCTGCCTCAGGCCGCCCTCATACATCGAGCGCTTGAAGCCGCGGAGCGCGCCGCCCATGGACTGGTCGAAGCGTTTCCCGAGCGGGCTTTCCGGTCCGAACGAGGAGCCGTTGTCGCCCGCGAACAGCACCAGCGTCTTCTCGTCAATCTTGAGTTCCTTGAGCAGCGCCAGCAGCCGGCCAACGTCTGTATCGAGGCGGGTCACCATGGCCGCATACGTCTTATCCTTGTCCGTCCACTGCTTGTCCATGTAAAGGCCCTGGTCGTCGATCTCGTAGTTGCCGTGGGGCAGCGTGACGGCGAAGAAGAGGAAGAACGGCCCGTCCTTCTTCTCTCGCACCCAGCGCAGCATGTCGTCGGCGATCAGGTTTTGCGCGTACGTCTTCTTGGCGCCGCCCGCGTTCTCGGGAAGCTCGACGCGGGTGGCGTCGGAAAAAAGGTGATCCGGGAAATAGCTGTGCGCGTGGCGCTGGCAGTTGTAGCCGTAGAAGTGGTCGAAGCCTTTTTTGAGCGGGCTGCCGGTGGTGTCGAACATGCCCATGCCCCACTTGCCCATGCAGGCTGTGGCGTAGCCGACCGACTTCAGGATTTGCGCGACGGTGACGGTCTCGGTTGGCAACGGGAACTGGCCGGCTCCCGCAGCGATTTCGCGGTTGGCGCGGACCGGCGAGTGGCCCATGTGCAGGCCCGTCATGAGCGACGTGCGCGAGGGCGCGCAGACCGTCGTGCCGGAATAGGCCTGCGTGTAGCGCGTACCTTCCGCTGCCATGCGGTCAAGCGCGGGCGTCTGGATGAGCTTCTGGCCGTAACAGCCGAGGTCGCCCTGCGCGAGGTCGTCTGAGAGGATGAACACGATGTTGGGCCTGTCAGTTGTGGCTGCTACCGCAGTGAGGGCAAGAGACGCGAGGGCGAGTATAAGCGGTTTTCGTGTCATGGTCGGTCTCCATAGTCAGTGAGGACGTCAAAGAAGGTCGGTCAGGAGGATGACTTTGAGTTCCTCTTTCTCGTGTTCAGACCTTCCAGCCCTTGCGCGGTGTGGGGCTGGCCATCAGGGCGGCGGCCTCGTCGTCCCCCAAGATGGCGCGTGTTTTCGGGTCGAGGCGGAGGTTGCGGTTGACGTGCATGGCGATGTTTCCGAAGTGCATGGTCTCGGTCAGGCGGCCCGCGTAGGCGAAGTTGGAGCGGCACTTTTCCTGGCCCCTGATGGCGAGCAGCCAGTTGTCCAGATGGCCGGTGCGCTTCAAGTCAGGCTTCGGGATGGACGCGGCCAGCTCGCGCATGCGAGTCTCAGGGATGAGGCGCGGCGTGCCGGCGTGCGAGCCCATGACGGCGGTCGCTTTCGAACCCACGATGAGCGTGCCGCCACCGCCGTCAGAGCCGAACGGGCGGTCGGGCTCCAGTTCGGGCGGTCGCGGCGGCTTGAACTGCGGACCCTGGTACCAGTGCAGACGCATCTCGCCGCGCTCGGTCGTGGCGGGGAACGTGTAGGTGAGTTTGACACTGACGGGGAAGGTGAGGCGCTTGGGGCCGGTGCTCTCGATCTCGACCTTGCTGGGGCAGTCGAGGCCGAACACGTCGTAGGGCGCGTCCATGTTGTGGCAGGCCCAGTCGCCGAGCGCGCCGGTGCCGAACTCGAACCAGCCGCGCCACTTGCTGGGCTGGTAAGCGGAACTGTAGGGCACGGCGGCGGCGGGACCGAGCCATTTGTCCCAGTCGAGGCTCGAAGGCGCTTGTTCCGTCGGCGGGCGCGCGTCGTCGAGGCTCCACTTGGCGGTGCTCCAGGCGTGGACGTCCTTGACTTCCCCGAAGACGCCCGCCTTGTGCCATGCGCCGAGCATCAGGATGCCGCCGCCGGAGTGGCCTTGGTTGCCCATCTGGCAGGCGAGCCCCGTCTTCGCCTCAAGCGCCATGAGGTCGCGGACTTCAGCGACGCTGTGCGCGAGCGGTTTCTCGACGTAGACGTGCTTGCCCGCGTTGAGGCAGCTCTTGGCGGCGATGTGGTGGGTATGGTCGGGCGTCGCGACGACGACCGCGTCGATCTGGCTGCCGAGCGTGTCGAGCATGACGCGGAAATCGGTAAAGCGCGGAACCGCAGGGTTCGCCTTGTACGTTTCGACGGCCCGCTTTTCGTACACGTCCGCAAAGGCGGCGAAGTTGATTTCCGCGCGGCGCTGAAGCGAACGTATGGCGGCGAGGCCTCTGCCGCCCGCGCCGATGAAGGCGATGTTGAGCCGCTCGTTGGCGCCGAAAACCCGGCACGGCAGGAATGAGATTCCGGCGAACGCAGCAAAGGACCGTTTCAAAAAGCTGCGGCGGTTGGCGGTCGTCATTTGCGTTTCTTCTCCTTTTTCTCCAGCTCGTCCGTGTAGGGCGAGTGCTCGAACGGGACGGGGTCGGCACAGACGCGCGGGTCGCCCACCGCGCGCAGGCGGGCAAGCAGATCCGCAGCGAGCTGGGCCTGCTGGGGCGCGTAGGCGGGATCGCCCGCGAGGTTACGCGTCTGGCCGCGGTCGCGGCGCAGGTCGTACAGCTCCTCAGCGGGCCGTTTCCCGAAGGCGCGCTCGTAGTTCCACTTCCAGTCGGCCACATCGCGGTGCAGCACGAGCCACGCTTTCGTCGGGCTCGCGTCCATATCGGCGAACGCGTAGTGGGTTTTGTCCTCGAGGAGTTTCGGATCGAGCGTGCTGGTGGCGGCGTCCGCGGCGGCGGGCGCGCCCATGGGCCAGCGGTCAGGGGCGAAGTTGCGGATGTACAGGAAGTCCGGCGTGTGCAGCGCGCGCATGGGGTAGGGCCGGTTGCCTTCGCGCGCCTGCGCGACGTGCCGCTCGCGGCCGGTGATCACCCAGGTGCGGGTCGGGTCGATCTGGCCCTCCTTGTCGGATGTCAGGAGCGGCACCAGGGAGCGGGCGGTGACGCCGGGGGGCGGCGTCACGCCGGCGAGTTCCATGAAGGTCGGCGCGAGGTCGGGCAGGCAGACGTGGTCGTCGATCACGCGTCCGGCTTTACCGCCGGGCCAGCGGATCGCCAGCGCCACAGCCGTGCCGTGCGAGTAGAGGTTGCACTTGCCGTCCGGCACGCCGGGGAAGCCGTGGTCGCCGCTCACGACCACGACGGTGCGCTCGAGTTCGCCCGACTCCTCCAGCCGCTTCATCAGCTCGCCGACGCAGGCGTCAACGGACTGGCACTCGCCCAGATAGTCGGCCGTGTCCTCGCGCACCTCGGGTACGTCAGGCAGGGACTTGGTGAGCTTGCCTTTGAGCGCGTCCGGCTCGATTCCCCAGTGATTTTTTCCGGAGCCTTTCACCCAGGTGCGGTGCGTCGTGGTGGGGCCGAAGAAGTAGAGCCATGGTTTTCCGGCAGGTCTGGCGGCGAGGAACGCGTCGAAATTCGCGCGCACCTGGCCGAGGATCTCCCGGTGCGCGGCGTCGACGCTGAGGCCTGTGGCGAGGCGCGTCTCGGTCTCTTCCGAGAAATTGTTAGGGGCGCGTCCGGCCTTCTCGTACGCGTACTGCTGGCCGCCGAAAGGCGCGTCGGCGGGCGTGCCTGGGCTCCACACCTTGTAGCTCTTGCCGATGTGGTAACCCGCGTCCCGCAGAAGGAGCGGGAAAGTCGGGATGGCCGGATCCCACACCGCGCCATTGAGGATCGCGCCGCGGCCGGTGTTGAAGAAGTAGCGGCCCGACATGAGCGAGCTGCGGCACGGCGTGCAGCTCGGCGCGTTAACGAACGCGTTGCGGAAGAGCGCGCCCTCCCGCGCGATGCGGTCGACGTGCGGGGTCTTGATCACGTCGTTGGGAGACGGCACCTTGTCCACGGGCGCATAGGCGCTGGCGTAGCGGCCCCAGTCGTCGGCGAAGACGAACAGGATATTGGGGCGCGACAGAGGCTCCGCCGCAACGGCGTGAGCGAAAAACAGAAGGCAGGCCGCGAGAGCAGGCGGACAAGGTGTCCTCATCCGATAGATTTCCGTGCTCACTTTTGCGGCGGAAAGGTGCAATGAAGTGTGGTGTTGCAGACTGCTCATGCGGGCTCCTTGGTATGCGTGTGTCGGTCTTAAAAGACGCAACTGTACTTAAAGAAGGATAACCCATTCGGCCTGAGAAAGACAAACCCGAATATGTGTCGGGCGCTTTCGGGCGCTTTCTGGGGCTTCCCAGCCGCCACCGTCTATTACCTGCCGGGGGCCACCGGCTGGGGCGCGACGTTCGGCGGACGTCCGGCGGCCGTGCAGTGGGTCATGCGGGAACCGTACGAGTACTCGGTTGATGTTGGGAAAGTAACAAGCAGCAAGTACCTCGGTTCCGGCGGCGGGGTAATGGTGCCTTCCACGATCATGGGGTAAATATTGTATTGTCGGGGGCGGAGCAAAAGCGGACACAATTGCAAAGTGCAAAAGCGGACTGTC
>CAYMLQ010000159.1:0-12081 GCA_964390795.1 uncultured Lentisphaeraceae bacterium | reverse complement strand
TTACGGCTGTCGGCTAGTCACTTTGGGGATGCACCTGATCGCAGATGCGCCCATTACAATTGACAGTCATAATACCATTTGGTAAACTAAATGGCATGAAAAGTACAGTAACCATCGACAAGGCGGGACGCATGGTGCTGCCTCAAGGCGTTCGCAAGCAGTTCGGTCTGCATACGGGGTCGGCACTTGACCTTCGGATCACGACGAATTCGATTGTCCTTTATCCTGTGGAAACCAAAGCTGCGTTGACTCAAGAGCGCGGCCTGTACGTGCATGAGGGAAAGCCTGACGACGCGCTGCTGGATGCGGTCGAGAAGGCACGCGACGAGCGCGGCCGTGAAGTATGGGGAGGCGCCCGGTGAAGATCTTTGTCGACACGTCCGTACTTGTCGCGGGGTGCGTGCGGCTCCATCCGCACTTCGGTCGGGCGCGTCCAATATTGGAGGATGCCGCTGCGAAACGGAACGAGTTCCTGATGTCCGCGCACAGTCTAGCCGAGGTCTACGCCGTCTTGACCAACTTGCCCATTAGTCCCAAGATTGTGCCGACGGAGGCTCGCTTGATCATCGAGACCAACATCACACGTAATTTCCGCAAGGTTGCGGTGACGGCGCACATGTACGAACAGGCGATTTCCCGCTGTGCGGAGTGGGGCGTCGCGGGGGGCGTTGTGTACGATGCACTCCTACTGGAGTGCGCTCGCAGTGCCGAGACCGACAGGATCTACACCTTTAACACGCGTGACTTCCTGCGCCTCGCGCCTGATCTCGCTGACCGCATCACCGCACCGTGAGGGCGGATAGGGGAGTGTCGATGAAGGCGGTTCTGTTGTTGTTTATGCACTTACTGTTGGTGTGCGGGGTTCGCGCCGAACGGCCGAACGTGGTGATCATCCTGACGGACGACCAGGGGTACGCCGACGTGTCTGCGAACGGCGGTGCCGACGTGCGGACGCCGAACATCGACCGGCTGGCGAAGGAGGGCATGCTCTTTGCCAACATGCGGGCCAACTGCACGGTCTGTTCGCCCTCGCGCGCGGCGCTTCTGACCGGGCGCTATCCGGACCGCGCGGGCGTGCCGGGGGTGATCCGCACGCAGCCGGATAATTCGTGGGGCTATCTCGACCCCGCCGCTCCGACCCTCGCCGACAGTCTCAAAGCGGCGGGCTACCACACCGCCCTCGTCGGCAAGTGGCATCTGGGGCTGGAAGCGCCGAACCTGCCGAACCTGCGAGGTTTCGACCTCTTTCACGGGTTCCTCGGCGACATGATGGACAGCTACACCACGCACCTGCGGCACGGCGTCAATTACATGCGCCGCAATGCGGAGACGGTCGAACCTGAGGGGCATGCCACGGAGATCTTTACGGAATGGGCCTGCGACTACCTGAAAGCGCGGGCTCAGGCGAAGACGCCCTTTTTCCTGTACCTGGCCTACAACGCGCCGCACTTTCCGGTCGAGCCGCCGGCGGAGTGGCTGGCGCGGGTCAAGGCGCGCGCGCCCGGGATGGCCGAGAAACGCGCCAAGAACGTCGCGTTTGTCGAGCACCTCGACGCGGGGATCGGCCGCGTGCTCGCCGCGCTGGACGAGGCGGGGCTTGCGGCCAACACGCTGGTCGCCTTCGCCTCGGACAACGGCGGCTCGCTGCCGCACGGCCAGTGCAACGACCCGTGGCGCGACGGCAAACAGAGCCATTACGACGGCGGGCTGCGCGTGCCGTTTCTGGTGCGCTGGCCGGGCGTGGTCGCGGCAGGTTCGCGCTGCGCGTACGCGGGGCAGTCATTCGACCTCTTTCCGACCGCGCTGGAGGCGGCGGGCGTGGAGGTGCCCGCCGGACTTGACGCAGTGAGCCTGCTGACGGCGCTGAAAGGCGCTGCTGCTCCCGCCGGCGTGCGCGATCTCTACTTCGTGCGGCGCGAGGGCGGGGCGGAATATGGAGGCAATAGCTACGAGGCGTTGATCCGCGGCGAGTGGAAGCTGCTGCGTAACAATCCCTATTCGCCGCTCGAATTGTACAATCTCAAGGACGACCCGCAGGAGACGCGCAATCTCGCGACGACTGAAAAGCGGGTGTTCAACGAACTGGCCGCAGTGCTGCGCGCGCAGATCCAGCGCGGCGGCTCGGTGCCATGGCAAGCGGGGACGGGAATGGGCGTACCATCATTGTCGCTCTAGCGCCATTCTGGTCTGTCCCTTTAAGTACTCAAGCAGTTGCGACGAAAAGAAACGACGAAGCGTAACCGACAAAGGAGGCTGTGATGAGTGAGATGAAAACGATCAGGTTATTGTGTGCGGGCTCGATTCTGGTCGCCTCGCCCGTGGTTGCGGGTGACGGCGTGTGGGCGAACCCGTCCGGCGGCGCCTGGGAGGAGCCTGCGAACTGGCAGGACGATACGGTTGCGGGGGGCGCGGGAGCGACGGCGACGTTCGTGACGCTGGAGCCGGGAGGCGATGCCGCCGTGACGGTAGGCGGCGCGCTGACACTCGGGAATCTGGTGTTCGGCGGCGCGGACAACACGAACAGGTGGCTGCTGTCGGGAGCGGCGCTGACGCTGACGAACGCGCCGCGTCCGCGGGTCGAGGTCAACAGCCGCGAGGCCGTGGTCGCCAACACGCTCGCCACCGCGCAGGGGTTCGAGAAGCGCGGGGCGGGGACGCTGGTGCTGACGGGCACGAACGTCTCCGAGGCGGTCGCGTCGGTGACGGGCGGCACGCTGGCGCTCTCCAACGCGGCGTCGCTGGCCAAGATGCGGCTGGCGCTGGCGGACGGCGCCGCGCTGCGCGTGGACGGCGTTTCGGACTTCTGGTCGCTGGAGAACTTGGGCGCGGGCGCGCCGCAGGTGACGGTGAACGGCACGGCCAGGGTCGGGCGCTGGAGCGACCGCGACGGCGCGACGGAGTACGGGTTCGCGGGCGCGGTGGCGGGCGGCGGCGCGCTGGTCAAGCAGGGCGGCAACCGGCAGACGCTGGAGGGCGCGCAAACCGTGGCGGCGGTGGAGGTCGCGGGCGGCACGCTGGCGGTTGTGCCGAAGGACGACATCGTGGCGTGGTTCGGGTTCGACGATCCCGCGGACCTCGGGCGCGACGCGGGGCCGTCGGGCGTGTCGCTGACGAAAGAGGGGGAGAGCGTGAGCTGGCACGAGCCGCAGGGCCGGTTCGGCGGGGCGCTGCGGCTGAACGGCGCGTCGTGCCTGATCCACGACAAGACCGAGGCGGTGCCGCTGCGGCTGCCGACGGGCGGCGCGGCCTTCACGCTCGCGGCGTGGATCAAGCGGGACGCGGACGTTCCGACGTGGGGCGGCATCGCGGGCTGGGGTCACTATGACATGCCTTACAACTCGGCGGCGCTGCGCATGAACAGTGTGTCGACGGTGATCCAGGCCTCGGCCGGCCACACGGCCGTGGCGCTGGACGCGCCGGACGAGTGGCAGCACGTGGCGCTGACGTACGACCCGTCGCTGGCGTCGGACAAGCGCAAGATCTACGTCAACGGCGTCGCGAAACGGAGCGACAACCCGTCGGCGGCGTTCACGCTCAGCACCGCGTTCGTTTCAGTGGGGCGCACGTCGCCCAACTCGTCCGAACACCAGAACCAGTTCTTCAAGGGGCTGCTGGACGAGGTGCTGTTCGCGCGGGCGGCGCTCTCGCAGGCGCAGGTCC
Source organism: uncultured Lentisphaeraceae bacterium (assembly GCA_964390795.1). Lineage (GTDB taxonomy): Bacteria > Verrucomicrobiota > Kiritimatiellia > RFP12 > UBA1067 > CAYMLQ01. Next base: position 8,421 of record CAYMLQ010000159.1, on the reverse strand, counting down.
AGGCGCTGATGACGAACGGGGCGGCGGCGTTCTACGCGCGGCCTGCAGCGGCCAACCTGCTGCCGGCGGCGGCGGCGCCGGCAGTGGGGCCGTCGGGGCGGCTGGCGGTCGGAGCTGACCAGACGGTGGCGCGGCTCGACGGCGCGGGCGGCGTGGTGGCGCTGGCGGGCGGCGCGACGCTGACGGTGGCGACGACGCGGGACGTGACGCTGGCGAGTTCGGTGGCCGGGCCCGGCGGGCTGGTCAAGCGCGGCGCGGGCACGACGCTGACCGTCGCGGCGCGGCAGGGCTACGCGGGGCCGACGCGCGTGGAGGAGGGCACGCTGGAGGTGCTCAACCTCGCGCCGCGCGTGATGGACGGCATCGTGGGGTACTGGACCTTCGACAACTGGAACACCCCGTACGAGGACCTCAGCGGCAACAATATCCGGCTCCAGCCCGTCGGAGGCGCCCCAAGTTATACGGGCAGCTACGGGCGGAATGGCGGCTGCGTCCTTCTGGACGCCAAGTACCTCGTGCCCGCGGGCGGGTTCCCCGCGATGATGCCGACCGGCAACGCGCCCTGCTCGATCTCGGTCTGGGTGAACCCGACGGGGAATATCGGTTCGCAGGGCGGCTTTGTCTACTGGGGCGACGAGAGCGGGGCCACGCGGTCGAGCCTCAACCTGCGCCTGGACGGCGCATACACCAACCTGACGATGGCGAGCGACGACGGCACGATAACGACCCCGAATATCGGTTTCGACATCCGCACCGGGCTGCCGAGCGAAGGGCCCGGGGTCGGGTGGCACCACCTCTGCTACACCTACGACCCGACGCACGCGACGCAGAAACAGCGGCTGTACGTCAACGGTGTGCTGAGGGCGACCGCCAACCAGGGCGATTTCCGGGTGCGCGACTCCGGCTTCCGCATCGGGTGCGGGCGCTCGACGACCCTCAACATGGGCAACAGCTATATCGACGACACGATCATCTTCAACCGCGCGGTCACGGCGGAGGAGGTGCTGTACCTGAGCCGGGGCAACCTCGTGGCGCCGCCCGCATCGGGTACCGTCGCGCCGGTGAGCGGCGTGGTGGGGTATTACCCGTTCAACGACCCCGCGCAGCTCGGCAGGGACATGAGCGGCTACGGCAACCACCTCGGCGTGGCCGGGGCCGGGGCGACCCACACGGCGGGCGGCAAGCTCGGCGGGGCGCTGAACGTGGCGAGCGCGGACTCGTGGGTGGGCACGGACACGCGCTACCCGGTCGGGTTCCCCACGGGCAAAACGCCCTACACCTTCGCCTGCTGGTTCAACCCCGCCGACAACGCGAGCGTCAAAGCGGCGCTGTTCTACGCGGGGTCGGAGGCCTCGCTGTACAACCTGTCCGGGCGGCTGGCCTTCGATAGCATGAGCCTGGCGGTGGAGACGACCGGCGCGACGCTGCTTTCCGGTTCGGCGGGGTACAACCTGTTCAAGGCCGACCTGCCGTCCGGCTGGCACCATTTCGCGACGACCTGCGAGCCGCTGGCGGCGGACGGCAGGCGCAAACTGTACGTCGACGGGCGGCTTATCGCGGTGGACAACGACACGACGTGCACGCTCGGCACGAACTTCTTCCACATCGGGCGGGGGCGGCTCGCGACGGCGTCGGAGAACGCGTTCACGGGGCGGATCGACGAGTTCGTGGTGATGAACCGCGCCGCGACGCTGGCGGAGATCGCATACCTCGCGGCGGGGATGCCGGAGGAGCTGTCGGGCGTGCTGCCGGGAAAAACGGCGCTGGAGATCGCGGAGGGGGCGCGGGCGGTGTTCAAGGGCGGGGCGCCCAACCGCGTGGGCGGGGTGTCGGGCGCGGGCGAGCTGGCGCTCGACGGCGCGTCTTCGCTGGCGGTCGGCGGCGGGCGGACAAACGTCTTTTCGGGAACGCTCACGGGCGCGTCGTCGGTGACGGTGACGGGCGGGTCGGCGCAGACGCTGCCGCTGGGGGCGTTCACGGGCGCGCTGGCGGTCAGCAACGCGACGCTGCTGGTGACGGCGGACGGCGGCGCGGCGGCGGCGGGGGTGTCGGTGGCGGCGGGCGGGCGTTTCGGTGGCGCGGGCGCGACGGCCACGCCGGTGGCGGTGTCGGCGGGCGGCGCGCTCCTGAGCCGCACGGGGCAGGCGGCGCTGACCTTGGGCGGCGGCGTGACGCTGGCGGCGGGCGCGGGCTTCCGGCTGGAGGCGGCGGGGACGCAGACGGAGGGCAACCTCAAGGTGTCCGGCGCGCTGGCCCTGCCCGGCACGGGGTTCGTGGAACTGGCGCTGGACGACGTGCGGCAGGGGACTTATGTGGTGGCCGAGGCCGCGGGCGGGATCACGGTCGACGGCAGCCTGGACGATTGGGAGGTCGTGCCGACGGGTGATCCGCCAGAGGGGCGGAGTCACCTGAAGGTGGTTGACAACCGGCTGCTAGTCAGCATGACCAAGGATGGTATGCGCGTCCTGATCAACTAACGCGGGCGGAGCCCGCAACCCTCACACCGGCCCTCTCCCAGAGGGCGAGGGTGGTGGCAACAACTTTTTTTCCTGGGATGCGAGTGAAAAGGAGCACGTCTGATGAACGCACGAATAGGCCTCGCCTGTCTCAGTCTCTGCCTGACGACCACCCTGGCCGCCGGAGCCGCGGGCAAGCCGAACCTCATCTTCATTCTCGCCGACGACCTCGGGTACGGCGAGTTGGGGTGTTACGGGCAGCAGGTCATCCAGACGCCGCGGCTCGACCGCATGGCCAAGGAGGGCTTGCGGTTCACGCACTTCTACGCGGGCGCGACGGTGTGTGCGCCCTCGCGCAGCGTGCTCATGACCGGGCAGCACCACGGCCGCACCCGCGTGCGCGGCAACGCGGGCCGTCAGAACCCCGTTGCGCAAGCGCTTCGCGCAGAGGACGTGACGGTTGCCAAGGTGCTAAAAAAGGCGGGTTACGCGACGGCGCTGATCGGCAAATGGGGCCTCGGCGATGTGGGCGAGGCCGAAAGCGGCCTGCCTCGCAGGCAGGGGTTCGACTTCTTTTTCGGGTTCCTTAACCAGCACCATGCGCACAACCATTTCCCCGACTATCTCTGGCGCAACGAGCAGCGCGTGCCGTTGCCCAACGTCGTGGTGCCGGTCGGCGGCGACGGCGCGGGCTATGCCACCGAAGCCAAGGTGTATGCGGACGATCTCTTCGCCGAGGAAACGCTCCGCTATGTGCGTGAGCACAAGGACAAGCCCTTTTTCCTCGTCTGGAGCATGGTGGTGCCGCACGCCAACAACGAGCGGGCCGGGGCGCTCAAGGACGGTGCGGAGGTGCCCGACTACGGGCCGTACGCGGACAAGGATTGGCCGAATCCCGACAAGGGTCAGGCCGCGATGATCACGCGCCTCGACGGTTACGTGGGCCGGATGCTGGACGAACTGACGCGCTTAGGAATCGCGGAGAACACGCTCGTGATCTTCACCAGCGACAACGGGCCGCACAACGAGAGCCGCCACGACCTGTCGCGCTTCAACCCGTCCGGCCCCTACACCGGCATCAAGCGCAGCCTCACCGACGGCGGTATCCGCGTGCCCTGCCTCGCCTGGTGGCCCGGCAGGGTCAGGCCCGGTGAGGAGAGCGGTCATGTTGCCTCTTTTGCCGACTGGATGGCCACGGCGGCGCAGCTTGCGGGCGCCACGCCCCCGGCGGGCTGCGACAGCCTGAGCTTCGCGCCCACGCTTCTCGGCGAGCCCGGTCAGAGCCAGCATGACTTCCTTTATTGGGAGTTCCACGAGGGAGGCTTCCGTCAGGCCGCACTCTACCAGGGCCGTTGGAAAGGCATCCGGAAAGGTGCGCCGGACGCGCCGGTCGCTCTCTATGACCAGCGGAGCGACGTGGCGGAAACCAACAACGTCGCCGCCGCCTATCCGGATATCGCGAAGACCGTCGGCGACTATCTGAGCGCGGCCCGCACCGGCTCGTCGGATTGGCCGCCGGTTTGGACGCGAACGCCGGCTGCCGGGCCTCGCGCGTCCGCTCCGCATGCAGGTCGCGCCGCACCGGGTAGGGCGGGTTGACGCTTCGCTCCCATTCTGTGAATGGGCGATTCCGGATACGGAATATTCCCGTAACCCGCCGCCGATCCCAGGGTAGGAACTCTCCCCATTGTCCCTCCGTGAGCTTCTTCGCATAATTATCACTCATCGAGCATTGTTTTTTTCACGGCAGAGCGAGAGCAGGCGATGGGAGCCTTGACACGGTTGGGTCTGGCGGGGGCCTTGCTTCTTGTTTCTGCTTAAAGGGGGGAGGGCCAGGTTATGCCGAGGCTGGAACCTGCGAAGGCTGAAACGGTGTTCCCGGTCTGCCTGTTGCTCAGCGGACGCCCGTGCCTGGTTGTGGGCGGAGGCCGCGTGGCAGTCCACAAAGTCCGCTTGCTGTTGGATGGGCTCGCCCAAGTGACGGTCGTCAGTCCGAAGGTGAACGATGAGATCGCTCGGTGGACGCGTGAGGAGCGCGTGTGCCTCCTGCCCCGCGAGTACGCGAAGTCGGATCTGGACGGCGTCTTCTTGGTGTTTGTCGCGACGGACAACCGTGACGTGAACCGGAGCATTGTCGAGTGCTGCCGCGAGCGTGGCATCCTGTGCTGCGCGGCTGACGGGAACTGGACGTCCGGTGATTTCTTAACATCGGCCGTGTTTCGTCAGGACGGGCTGACGGTGGCCATTTCGACAGGCGGCCAGTCCTGCCGGCGCTCGCGCCTGATGAAAGACAACCTTTCCCGTCACGTGGCTCTGATGCAGACGGCGGATCTGCTGGTGCTGGGAACGAGTCACCAGCAGCTCACGGTGAGCGAGCGGGAGCCGTTCCACCTGATCGGGCAGCGCCTTCAGCGGGCGGGGCAGATGGTGTCCCAAGTTTGGGGCATCCACGAGTTCATGCTGCTGAATACGTGTAACCGCGTCGAGGTGCATGCGGTGGTCAGCCGCCAGGCCGATCTGGTGCCGCTGCTGACGCGCATCCTGGGGCTTGACCGCCTAGAGCCCAGTCAGTTTTATGTGAAACGCGGGGATGAGGCGTTCGAGCACGTGGCCGTGCTGACCGCGGGACTGCTCTCCCAGACGCCGGGCGAGAATCATATTGTCGCGCAGGTCAAGGACGCGCTTGAGCGCAGCCTTCAGGCGGGGTGGGCGCGCGGCATGATGCAGGAATGGGTCGACTCTGCGCTGCACGTGTCCAAGGACATTCGGAATGTCACGACGCCGCTGCTGCGCACCTCCGAGATCGAAGACGTTTGCCTGGCCTACGTACGCGCCGAGAGTCCTGAACTTGAAGACGGCGGTATTCTCGTGCTCGGGAGCGGCATGGTGGGTCTGGGAATAACGAGGCGTCTGGCTGAGCGCGGAAGGCGCGTGGATCTGTGCTACCACCTCCATCGGCCTGAGCTGTACGATGCCTGGAAAGGACGTGTCCGTCTCTTTACCTTCGACGATCTGCGCGACCGGCTCGCCAAGGCCGATCTGGTCATTTGCGCGACGGACAGCCCCCACTACGTGCTGATGGCGGAGCACGCGCCGTGCTTCGGGCCCGAGCGGCCGTTGCTCGTGTGCGACCTGACGATGCCGCGCAACGTGGATCCGGCTTTAGGCGGGCTGCGGGCGAAGATGAAGGTCGCCGATCTCGAAGACCTGAAGCACTGGTATCGGCGCGACGGTGCGGATCTGAGCCGGATTATCGAACTCAGCTTGCAGACCGTGAGCGAACACATGGAGCTGTACGAGCGCATCAGGTGGAATCTCGGAAGCGGCGAGCCGTCGGCAGATGTCGCAAGAGCCGTCTCGCCGTCGGCTGCGGGCTGTCCGCATATGACGAAAACCGAGCTTTGCGGCGTCTGAAGAGCCGAAAACCCATTTTCACGAAAGGATCGCTACGATGAGCAAACTGCTCTACATTCAGGCCTCACCTCGCATCGGACGCTCGGCGTCGATCGCCGTAGCGGAGCACTTTCTCGCGGTCTACCGCAAGAAACATCCGCGTGACACCGTCGAGACGCTCAACCTCTGGGAGGCCGAGCTGCCGGAGTTCGACGGCGCCACGATTGACGCCAAATACGCGGTCATGCACGGGCAGGCCCACACGCCCGCGCAACTCGAAGCGTGGCAGGCGGTCACGCGCATCGCCGACCGCTTCAACTCGGCTGACAAGTATCTGTTCTCGCTGCCGATGTGGAACTTCGGCATCCCCTACAAGCTCAAGCACTTCATTGATGTGCTGGTGCAGCCGGGGCTCGCGTTCAACGTCAAGCCGGATGGGGGCTACGAAGGATTGGTCACCGGCAAACCGGCGGTTGTCATTTACGCGCGAGGCGGCGCCTATGGCCCTGGCACCGGCGCCGAGGGCTACGACGCCCAGAGCGCCTACATGCGGCAGATTCTCGGCTTTATCGGGTTCACCGACATCAAGGAGATCTTTGTTGAGCCGACGCTCGCGGGGCCCACGGCTAACGCCGATGCGGTCGCAGCTGGCAAGCCGAAAGCCGCAGAACTGGCTTCCGTCATCTAGCCCTTGTGATGAGCGGTTCAGCTGGAGCGGTGCAGCCTCCAGCTGAACGCACAACGTGTTCCCGGATGCCCGCTCTCAACTGGTTTAGCGGGCGGCTTTTTCAATCGCGTTGCCAGCGTCAATCCAGCCTTTGATGCCTTCGTGGTATTCCAGAACATTGCTGTAGCCGAGCGTGCGAAGCCGCTCAGCCAGCATCTGGCTGGCGGGGCATTTGAGGTTGGCGCAGTAGGTTACCACCAGCGCCTGCTTGTCGGGCAACAGGGCAGCCACCTGCTGCTCGGTGGCATCGGGTGCGAGCGCCTTGGCGCCGGGAATGCGGTTGCCGTCGTCATACTTGCCGGCCCGCGCATCGACCACCGTCATGGGCGTTCTCGCGCTCAGTAACGCTTTTAAGCCGGGCGTGTTGATCGCCCCTGTTTTCGCGAATGGGCACTGAGCTGCCGACATTCCCTTTCCGCTGCACTCGGAGCACTTTCCGTCTTTCATGCAAAGGGTCTCGCACCCGGTCATAAAGCCAATGCAACACGCCGCCGCTGCCAGAGTCATCATCGTTTTCATCGTTTTGTCTCCTTGTTAATGAGTGGTCGAGCTTCGCCGAGATGGCTCTCGGACCCGCTCACACGGTTTCACCCCTTCGACCGGATGCGCATGCCGGTTTGGGGTATGTGATATGCGAAATGATAGGCGTTGGGTCGGGCTTGCGATATGGGGTGTGTTCCTACTGAGCCCGTCTAGGAGTTCGGAGTATCAATACGTTGAAGACGCCGAGTGAGCCGATGAGATGGGTTTGATCGCGGAGACAGGAGAGATCAGGGTGATAGATTATGGAGTGCGATTAAGGGCAAGGCACCCCCTCATCTTTCACCCTTATCTTTTCCCTTGATCTGTCACCATTCTGAAACACCCGCCCAGCACTTCCGACTACAATAGACTGGTTGTGAGGCTGACCATTCGGCTATTCTATATTTCTGTGTGAGAGGATGGTTGGGAATATGGCAGACGATTTTGACAGATCGGTGGCCTTGTCAATGGTGGGGGTGCCATACGGTGTGTTTCGATGGACAAGGAACAGAAAGTATCTGCACGAGAAATAGAGATGGGGGGGCACATGTTTAACAGCGATGAGTCGATGACATACGGGCAAGCGGTGGTTCCGGTCGAGCTGGAAGAGCGCGTCAGGCGCGAGCTGGAGGTTGGCGAATCAATCCGCTGGATGGGGCAGCCGGTGCCGCGCTTCTTCGCGCCCACGACGATCGGCGCGGTGCTGTTCGGCATCCCGTGGACCGCGTTCGCGCTTTTCTGGATGTGCGGGGCGTCTGGTTTCAAGCTGCCGAACTTCAGCCAGGGCGGGTTCGCCTTCTTCCCGCTCTTCGGCATCCCCTTCGTTCTGATCGGCTTCGGCATGCTCTCGTCGCCGCTCTGGGCGTACCGCAAGGCGCTGAAGACCGTGTATGCGATCACGAACCGGCGGGCCATCGCGATCGAGGGCGGCTGGACCACGACGGTCCGCAGCTTCCGGCCCGACCAACTCAAGACGGTGTACCGTAAGGAGCGCCACAACGGGATCGGCGACGTCATCCTCGGCCAGCGCGTGTGGACGGACTCGGACAACGACCGGCGAAGCGTGGACGTGGGCTTCATGAACGTGCGGGACGCCAAGCGCGTCGAGCGCTTGGTTCAGGAGTTGGCAGCCGCGACCTAATGGTGCCCATTTGCGGAGGTGAATCATTTTCGGCTTCCCATTTTATCAGAGAGTCCGTATCATCATTTGAAACTTCGATAGACTGCGTGCGGTTGCGCGGCTTCAGGTTTTTTTAAGGGTCACACACATGAACGAATCGATTGTCAATCCAGGTCTGGGCACGCTCATCTTTGTTCTGGGCG